>CAZYXT010000042.1:0-19379 GCA_964651505.1 uncultured Enterobacterales bacterium | reverse complement strand
TCTATAAAAACTATCGAATCTGTCCTTATGTTTAAGTCTGAGGCTATCTGGCTGATGTTGGCGCTTTTATCGTTATAGTTGGCGGCTATCAGGTCAATTTGCCCCTTTAGCGGAAAGAAACTTGAGTGCAGTTCTTCTATGACGTCGCTTGCCTGTTTTGCATCATTTTTGCTGCATATGGCCACGAAAATGCCAAGCTCTTTTGATATTCCTGCGATAAACCGCATAAAGCTTATATAGCTCTTGGCGCCGGCCGATTTAAGATCTTCTATGATCTTGTTTTTCCCTGTCTCGGCTAAGACGCCCGGCCACAAAGTTTCGTCTAAGTCCAATACAAGCGCCTTATACATAATCCTGGTGTCATTGATAATTTTAGTCGTTGCCTTCATTAACAAAACTGTCGGCAATGATGTCTCAATGTTAGTTGCCAAGGTTATAAGCTCGATTATATTGGTCAGAGGGTACGAATAATTTTTTATTGATCCCTGACTTTTGTTTATAACTTCTATGTTTAATTGTTCTTGGGTTGACTGTGAGAAGGCCAAATCAATATTTATCTCTCTTTTGCCAAGTTCCCCAATTAAGTATTTTAATGTTTCATCGTCATCTTCAGAAAAATTTTTAATAAGGCTGATCTTAAATACCAGGATATCGGCGTTGTGTCTTCTGAAGCGGTCTATCAGCCCGTGAAGAAATAAATTTATGTATTTGCGGTTATGATCTGAAAGCGCTTTATCCATCTTGATCCCGGGTCATTTTCCAAAATTCTTTATTGATTATAATCACCCTTTCACATCGCAAGACCCTAAACTCTCCTTTTAGATTCAATGATAACCTCTTGTAACGATTTAACCTGCACCCAAGGCCGCAATCTCATGCTTTCATGATTCTGCCGCCCCTTAATGGGCATCGGCCCAATTGTCGGCAAGCCCCGTCTCCACCACCAAGGGCACATTAAGCGAGGCTGCCCCCTGCATGATCTCTTTTATCTTCTCCTCTGCCTCCTGCGCAAAATCCTCTTTGACCTCAAACACAAGCTCATCGTGCACTTGCAAAGTCATAAACAAGCGGTCGTCGCCCAAAGAGCGGATGTATTCGTCAAGTCTTACCATGGCGCATTTGATGATGTCTGCGGCGCTGCCTTGCATGGGGGCATTGATGGCCGCCCTTTGCGCCCCGCGCACGGCCTGCCCCGAGGCGGATTTGATGCCGGGGATGGTGACGCGGCGTCCCGACAGGGTTTCGATGTAGCCGTTTTGTGCCGCCTCATCCTTGACCTTATCGAGGTACTCCTTAATAAGAGGATAGCGGGCAAAGTAATTTTCCATGTAGATTTGGGCCTCTTTGTAGCCCATGCCCGTCTGCGCGGACAAACCGTGGGCGCTCATGCCGTACATGAGACCGAAGTTGGTGGCCTTGGCAGACGAACGCTGCCTTGCAGTCACCTCATCTAAAGGAATGCCCAGCACCTGCGAGGCGGTGGCCTTGTGAATATCCTCGCCGCGAATGAAGGCTGCCGTAAGATTGGGATCGCCTGAAAAATGGGCGATGAGCCTCAACTCTATTTGCGAGTAATCGGCCGAGAGGATCTTATAGCCTTGCGGGGCGCAAAAGGCCTTGCGGATGTTTTTGCCCTCGGGGGTGCGCGCGGGAATGTTTTGCAAATTGGGATTGGCCGAGCTTAATCTGCCCGTCACCGTTCCGGCAGGATTAAAGCTCGTGAAAATGCGGCCGCGGCTGTCAATTAAAGAGGGCAGCTTTTCGGTGTAAGTTGAGATGAGCTTGGATAAAGCCCTGTAGCGCAACACCAAATTGGCAATGTCGTAGCGCTCTCCCACCAAGGTTAAGATCTCCTCTGCCGTAGAGTAGCTGTAGCTGCCGTCGGCATTGAGCTTGGCCTTTTTGGGATAAGGGATGTGCAGATAGTCAAAGAGCACCGTGCCAAGCTGTTTGGGGGAGGCAATGTTGAATTTGCGCCCTGCCGAGGTATAGATCTGCTTTTCGATGTCCTTTAACTGCACGCTCAAATTATCGTTTTGCCGGTGCAATTCGGATGAATTGACATAAGCTCCCCGCTTTTCCATGCGGTAAAGCGCCTCTGCACAAGGGATCTCAAGGCAGGTCAGCAAGGACTCGCCGTTTTTGACTTCGCTTAAGGCAATCTTCAAATCCTCGCACAAAAGATAGGCGCACTTTGCTCTTTGGGCCATGTAGGGGAGGGCATGATACACGTCGGTGCTGCCTGCATTGATCCTGTTTTTGACGCCCGAGCCCACCAAATTTTTAAGATCCATAAGGCTGATGCCCAAATAGCGTCCCGACAGGGCCCCCAGCTCAAAGTTTTGCGCGCTGTCGATAAGATGGGCCATGAGCATGGCATCGGCGTCAAAGGATGGGATCTCAAGCCCCAGGCTCTGCGCTCCCAAAAGCTGGGTTTTGACGTCATAGCCGTACTTTTTGATCTTTTGATCGGCCAAAACCTCGTTTAAGGCCCGGGCGCAATCCTTCTGGGGCAAAAGCGCGGGCATGCCCAAATATGAGTGACGCAGGGGAATGTAGGCAGAGCGGTCTTTGACGGCCAAGGCCACGCCTGCGGCTTTGCTGTGGTGAAAATCCTCGCCATCGGGGATTACAAACAAAGAAAATTTGCCCTCCTCTTTAATCTTGGCGACAAACGAGTCGAGCTCTTCTTTAGTCAAGATCAATGAGCACTCGGTTTGCTCGTATAAAGGCAGCTCCCGGCCCCCTGCATCATCTTCTGATTTGGCTCTGGAGTGCCCGTGCAAGGGGGTGCCTTTCATGTACCCGGGACGCCCTCTGTCTAAATCTTCTGCCTTGCCGCCATTGGCCTCGGCGATCTCCTCTTCATAAAAGCGGTGAAACTCCAGAGTTTGGTAAATATCCAGCAGGGCCTGACGGTCTTTGATTGGAGGCTTGATGTCATCAAGCTTAACAGGCAGCGCAAGATCGGTTTTGATCATGGCCAGATCGTAGGAGAGCTTTACCAAGTCGTAGTTTTTTAAAAACTTCTGTGCAAAGGTGCGCGCGCCGCGAAAATTGAGTTCTTTGACCCTGTCGATGCTCTCTTTGATATCCCTGATGCCGCCCAAACTGTTGATAACCGCCAAGGCCGTCACATCCCCAACTCCGGGCAGGCCCGGGATGTTGTCGGCCGCATCGCCTTTTAAGGCCAGAAAATCCACGATATGGCACGGCTGCACCCCGTATTTTTCCTTGACCCCCTGTTCATCGTAGACGGCATTTTTTAAGGTATCGCGGATGGTGATGCCCGGGCGCACAAGCTGGCACAGATCTTTGTCGCCCGTGCAGATGACAACCTCAAAGCCTGATGACAGGCCGTTTAAGGCATAGGAGCCCAGCACATCGTCAGCCTCCACCCCGCGCTCCTCAATTACGGGCAGCCCCAAAGCCTTTGCTATCTTATGCACGAACTCAAGCTGCGCTCTCAAATCATCGGGCATGGGGGGACGGTTGGCCTTATACTCCCGATAAAGCTCGGAGCGAAAGGTCTTGCCGCCTGCATCAAAGGTGATGAGCATCTTGTGGCCGCCGTAATCCTTGATGAGGCCTTTTAACATGCGCGTCAAAATGAGCGCGGCGCCTGTGGGAATGCCTGCACGGGTGGAAAAGCCGCCCTTGGCGGCATAATAGGCCCGGTATAAAAAGGATGATCCGTCAATCAAGATGAGCTTGGGAGTGTCTGCCATGAGAATGCCTTAATTTTCAATGTTGTCTTTTGTAGCTTAGCACAGGGCACGGGTTTATTTTAAGGGCGCTTTTTTGTATGATACGGCCCGTTTTAAACACTCTTTAAAAAAGGTTTCACATGGCCGCATCGTTAAAAAGCCCTTATATCCGCCTTTTCTTGTTTCATGTTTTTATCATTGTTTTAAGCAACTATGCCGTGCAAATCCCTTTGACTGCAGGAGGGATCAACACCACCTGGGGCACCTTTACCTATCCTTTCATCTTCATTGCAACCGATCTTACCGTAAGGCTGTTCGGGCCCCATGAGGCGCGGCGGGTGGTCTTTTATGCCATGATCCCCGCTTTGATTGGCTCCTATGTGATAGGCACCATCTTTGAGCACGGCTCCTATCAGGGCCTCGCGGCAACCTTGGCATTTTCGCTTTTTACTTTTAGGATCACCCTGGCCTCTTTGGGCGCCTATATTTTGGGGCAGATCTTGGATATTGCGGTATTCACCCCCCTGCGCAGGCTTAAAACCTGGTGGATTGCCCCCTCCTGCTCGTCGGTGGCGGGCAACTTAATTGACACCCTGGTCTTTTTCTTCATTGCCTTTTACCAAAGCCCCGATCCATTCATGGCAGAGCACTGGCTGTCATTGGCCGTGGTCGATTATGCGGTCAAATTGAGCGCCTGCCTGATGCTGCTGGTGCCTTTATACGGACTGATTTTGGCCTTTATTGCCAAATATGTCTTAAAAAGACCGCTGTCTTCTTTATCGTGCGCAGGCTAATTGCGATAAATTCGCATTATCTTGACAAAGACGCATGCTAAAATCGGCAGACATCAGTCATACAGATACAGGACAAGGAATATGGCACAAGTACAGCACATCAGCGACGATCAGTTTGAAAGCGAAGTCTTGCAAAGCTCCACGCCCGTGCTCGTAGATTTTTGGGCACCGTGGTGCGGTCCGTGCCGCAGCATCGCTCCTCACCTCGAAGAGCTCTCTGAGGAGATGCCGCAGGTTAAGATCTGCAAGATCAACATCGACGACAACACCATGTGGGCAGGCCGTCTGGGCGTCATGAGCATCCCCACCCTCATTGTCTACAAAGACGGCGAAAGCCGCGGCAAGCAGGTCGGCGCTCTGAGCAAAGCCGAGTTGAAGGCCTTTATCGAATCGAATATCTGAACTACAGGTTGAACGCAAAAAGCGCCTCATCATGAGGCGTTTTTTGTGCCTGTTTGCAAACTCCCCCGCACTGACCTAAGATCGGGCCTGAAAGTTTTCAGTTTGGTGATGGGCCATTATGACAACCATTGTATTAATCTGCGGCGGCAACGGCGCCGAGCATGACATCTCCTTAATTTCAGCCGATTTTCTTGAACAAAAGCTCAATGCAATAGAGGGCTTTGAAGTCGTCAGGCTGCTTTTGGACAAGCACAAATTCATCGATAAAGACGGCACCGAGGCCTTTTTTAAGCCGGGAGCACAATTGATCATGGGCGATAAGGCGCCCAAAAATATCACGGCGGCCGTGCCCTGCCTGCACGGCACCCCGGGTGAGACCGGTGACATACAGTCTTTTTTTGAGATCCTCAATATCCCCTACTTAGGCTGCAGGGCCGAGGCAAGCCTTGCCTGCTTTAACAAGGTCACAACCAAGCTTTACCTTGATGCGCTGGGCATTCCCAACACGCCTTATGTCATCTTAAATAACTTTGATGATGACAATTGCAAGAAGGCTGCGGCGTTTTTTGACAAAAACCCCGATGTCTATGTCAAAGCCGCCTCGCAAGGCTCTTCGATTGGCTGCTATCACGTCAAAGACAAAGACGATCTTAAAGACAGCATTGCCGAGGCTTTTGCCTATTCAAAGGAGGTCATCGTCGAGCAAACCATCGAGCATCGCGAGCTTGAAGTGGCAGCCTTTGCCTTGGGAAAGAAATTGGTGATCTCAAATCCCGGGGAAATCATCATCCCCAAAAACCTTTTTTACACCTTTGATGAAAAGTACTCCAAGGACTCGGGCACCGTGACCACGGTAAGCCCCGAGGGTTTGAGCGATGATATTGTCAAGAGCATCAGGGCCATGGCCCGCAAGGCTTTTGAGGGCCTCAAGCTTCGCCACTTAAGCCGCATCGATTTTTTCCTGACGCCGCAAGGCAAGATCTTGCTCAACGAAATCAATACGTTCCCCGGCATGACGCCCATTTCCATGTTCCCCAAGCTGCTTGAGCACATGGGATACGACATGCAGGAGTTTTTAAGACTGTGCATCGAAGATGCCGTCAAAAACGGATAGAAAAGGGAATAAGGCCGGCCTTGAACAAGGCCTTAAGATAAAAAATCCCGGGGGAGGAACGCCCCCCGGGCACAAGACACTGACCTGATTTTGCCAAAATTTCCTTAAGAGCGTTTCATGGCCTCGAAAAATTGATCGTTGGTCTTGGTCATGGACAATTTGTCTATCAAAAACTCCATGGCCTCAATCTCGCCCATGGGGTGCACGAACTTTCTTAAGATCCACATCTTTTGCAGTTCATCGGGGCCTGTCAGGAACTCCTCGCGGCGGGTGCCCGAGCGGGTCACGTCGATGGCAGGGTAGACGCGCTTTTCGGCAATCTTGCGCGACAGGTGCAGTTCCATGTTGCCCGTGCCCTTGAATTCCTCGTAAATGACCTCATCCATCTTGGAACCCGTGTCAATGAGGGCGGTGGCGATGATGGTAAGCGATCCGCCTTCTTCGACGTTGCGCGCCGCGCCAAACAGGCGCTTGGGTCTTTGCAGGGCATTGGCATCCACGCCGCCTGTCAGGACCTTGCCTGAGGGAGGAACCACGGTGTTGTAGGCGCGGGCCAGACGGGTCATCGAGTCCATCAGGATCACCACGTCATGCTTGTGCTCGACCAGGCGCTTGGCTTTTTCGACCACCATCTCGGCTACCTGCACGTGACGGGTGGCAGGCTCGTCGAAGGTGGAAGCCACCACTTCGCCTTTGACCATGCGCTGCATTTCGGTAACTTCCTCGGGGCGCTCGTCAATGAGCAGCACAATAAGCTCGCACTCGGGGTTGTTGGCGCTGATGGAATGGGCGATGTTTTGCAAAAGGACGGTTTTGCCGGCTTTGGGCGGGGCCACGATCAGGCCGCGCTGGCCTTTGCCGATGGGGGCGGTCAAATCGATGACGCGGGCGGTGATGTCTTCTTTGGAGCCGTTGCCCAGCTCAAGGCGCATTCTTTTGTCGGGGAACAGCGGGGTGAGGTTTTCAAATAAGATCTTGTTGCGGGCGCTTTCGGGACGATCAAAATTGATGCTGTCCACTTTAAGGAGGGCAAAGTAACGCTCTCCTTCCTTGGGCGGCCTGATTTTGCCTGAAATCGAGTCGCCCGTGCGCAGATTAAAGCGCCTTACCTGGCTTGGCGATACGTAGATATCATCGGGACCTGCCAGATAGGAGCTGTCGGCGCTTCTTAAAAAGCCAAAACCGTCAGGCAGGATCTCAATCACACCTTCGCCGAAGATGTCCTCTCCGCTTTTGGCGCATTGCTTGAGCAATTGGAAGATGATTTCTTTTTTGTTAAGACGGGCGGTATTTTCGATGCCGGCCTGCTCGCACATTTCTACCAGCAGTGCAACTGGGGTATTCTTAAGTTCGTTAAGATTCATAATACAAAGTGATGGCTACGAATTGACGCAACTGAGCGCTTATTATTCCTAATAATATTAAGAGGGGGACGCGTTGCGCCGCCTAAAGGAAAAATCAGGGGTCTGATGCCGGAAAAGTCATCGGCGCCTATCATACCAAAAATGAGAGCAAATTAAAGACTTTTTTGGCTTTTGCCGCCAAGGGCCGCCCCGGCATTCAACCCTGCAATCTTGGTTTTTGCCCTTTTGTGCCGCAAAAAACGCTCTCATATCAACGCTCAAGGGCTCTTGGCACTCTTTTTATGACTGTTATTCACAAAAAGGCCCGATCTGAAATCAGGCCGGCACCGGGGGTCTTGTGGCCTTCCCCCTAGGCCGAAGGCAATATTTCAGCTGTATCTGAAATAGCGCTCTCTTGCAAGGTGCTTTTTGCTGTATCCAAAGGAGTTTTTGGGCAGATCTTCGATAACGGTGTATTTTTTGCGGGTGCGGCTTCTGCCAAGCTCATAGGAGATCTCATGTAAAAATGGCGAAGGACCCGCCTCGCCGTCATCTGAGCCGTTATAGCCGTAGGAGGGCACACTCACCGCCCAAGTCAGGGTCAGGCCTTTTTTGGCCCTGGTCATGGCCACGTAGGCCAATCTGCGCTCTTCGTCGTGATCTTTTTGCTCATAATCATAGCGGTTGCGATCGTAAGGCAAGATCCCCTGCTGAAAGCCTGCCACGAACACATAGTCAAACTCCAGGCCCTTGGCAGAGTGGATGGTGGAAAGGCGCACCTGCCCTGCGCCGGCTTCCTCGCTGCTGCCGCTCTCGTTAAGCTCCGTTGAGGCCGACAGCGCCGCATTGCTCAAAAAAAGCAGAGGCAGGCTCATGGGCTTGCCGTCGGCATCGAGGGTGGGATCAAGTTTTTGCTCGGCCTCAAAAGAACCTGCGTGATTGACAAGCTCCTCAAGGTTGGCAACGCGGCTTAACTCCCTGAGCCTCCCCTCTTTTTGATCGATTTGTTCATAATAATCGCAAAGCCCCGTCTCCTCGATAAGAGAGGACATAAAAACCGCAAAGGACTCGCCGCCCTCTTGCAGCCTCTTTTTGAGAGTTGCGACGATGTCGTAGAATGGATTGAAGATCTTAAAAAGCTTTAAGGCCTGCTTAAAATCAGGATCTGCCTTGTGTTCTTCAATAAGCTTTAAAGCCCCGAACAAAGAGGTATGGTTCTGTGCTGCAATATCGTTTAAGGATTTGAGCTTGGCAGGACCGATGCGCCGCTTGGGCTTGTTGAAAACGCGCACGAAAGCCTCGTTGTCGTTGTCGTTGACGCACAGCCTCAGATAGGCCAGAGCATCGAGCACCTCCTCGCGCCCGTAATATCTCATGCCGCCAAATACCCTGTAATCGATGCCAAGGCTGTTGAGCACGCCTTCGATGGAGCGCGACTGCGAATTGTTGCGATAAAGCACGCACAGATCTTCATAGGGCACGCCCTGCTCTTGATGCAGTTCTTTGATCTTGCCTCCGATGTACCAGGACTCGGCGCTTTGATCAAAAAAGCCTTTGAACACCACTTTATCCCCCTCAAGATCGGCTGCGCTTACCAGCATCTTGTCGGACAGGCGCAGCTTGTTGTGGCAGATAAGGGCGTTGGCAGCGGCCAAAATGGGGGTGACCGAGCGGTAATTGCGCTTAAGCTCCACCTTTTTGACCTTATCAAAGCCTTTGATAAAGCGCATCATGTTTTGAACATCCGCCCCGCGCCAGCCGTAGATGGACTGATCGTCATCGCCCACGGCGACAACACAGGTTTGAGGCCCGCTCAAAAGCTTTATAAGCTCAAATTGCCTTGCCGATGTATCCTGAAACTCGTCAATGAGGATGTGCTTAAAGCGCTTGTGCAAAAGCTCTTTTAGATCTTCGTTTTGCTCGAGCATCTCCTTGGTGCGCAAAATGAGCTCGTCAAAATCCAGAGTGTTGGACAGGCGGCAGTTTTGCTCGTAACGCTCGTAGACTTTGACAAAATCATCAAAGGCCATAAGCCTCGGATAGCCCCACAGATTGGGGTATTTTGAGGCCTCGCAGGCTCTGATCCCGGCCTCCTTAAACCTCGAGACGGCCTCGGCCAATTTAACCTGAATGCGATCTTTGCCTTCGTACTTGGGAAAGGCAATCACCTCAGAGCAGATGCGCTTTAATTCGCTGTGCACGCCATCCACATCAAGAATCGAAAAATTGGGGTCAACCTGCGCTGCAAAATAATAGGTGCGCAGGAGCCTTGCGCACAGGGCATGGAAAGTGTGCAGCCACAAAGCCCCCAATTTTTGATGAGCGCTTAAACGCTCGATGCGCTCGCGCATTTGCGCGGCGGCTTTGTTGGTAAAGGTAAGTCCCAAGATCTGCCGAGGCTGCACTGCGCACTCTTCTATAAGATAAGCAATGCGGTTGACCAAAACCGTGGTCTTGCCGGTGCCGGCCCCTGCAATGATGATCATGTTGCAAGGCTCGGCGGTGACGGCCTCGCGCTGTTCGGGATTTAAGGCAGAAAGATCAATTTTCATATCAGTCCCCTTGCCCGGGCTTACAGCCTGAGCATCAATAATTCATCCAAAGAATGCAGCAAAAGATGCGGCACCTGCAAAAAAGACTCAAAGCCCGAGGAGAGCCCGGCGCAGCCTTTGTATAAGATGGCAGCTTGCACTCCTGCAGACGTTGCACCCCGAAGATCGCTTAAAGGCTCGTCTCCCACATGCAGGATCTCATGAGGCCTGACCCCTGCAAGCTGCCCCAAATTATCAAATAAATCAGGATACGGCTTGCGCCTCGGATACGGCCGCTGCGGCCTTAAATCAAAGTCAAAATAGGAGTGCAGATCGTTTAGCGACAGATCGCTGTTGCCGTTTGAGACGGCGCAGATAAGATAGCGCTCTCTTAATTTTAAAAGCAGATCTTTTGAGCTTTGCGGCACCTTAAAGCTTGAGCGCAGGCGCACAAACTCCCGCACCAAAGCCGAAGCCTCGGCAAGTCCTCCTTGCAGGGGGCGGCCTAGGTCTTTGAAAGATTGCATGAGTCCCAGGGCGCGCAAAAAGGTGACATCGTTATAAAGATCGGGATCGGCAAAAGCCAGTCTGTCCTTGGCCTCGCGCCAAAAAGCAGGATCGCAGGCAATGGCAGGCAGCGCGTAACGCTTGCACAAATAACAGGCAAACTGCTCTTCTGCCCTTTGCATCACGGGCACGTTGTCATAAAGCGTGTCATCAAGATCAAAGGATATAACCTTGATGGGATAGAGCCTTTTGAACACTATCATATGCTGTCCTCAGACTCATCTGCGGCGCGCGGATGGGCCTTGGAGTAGACCTCTTTTAGATGCGCCAAATTGACATGGGTGTAAATTTGCGTGGCCGCAAGGGAGCTGTGCCCCAACATTTCCTGCACTGCCCTAAGATCGGCCCCGCCTTCAAGCAAAGCCGTGGCAAAGGTGTGGCGCAATTTGTGGGGAGAAAGATTGGTCAAAAGCCCTGCCGCCTTTGCAAGGTCATCAATCAAATACTGTACGGCCCGGGATGTCATGGCCTTGCCAAAGCGGCTTACAAACAAGGCATCATCTTTTGGATTATAAGATTGGCGGATCTGCAAATATTTTTTTAAGGCCGCGCAGGCATGAGCGCCCACGGGCACCACCCGCTCTTTTTGGCCTTTGCCCCACACCCGCACGAGCCCCTCCTCAAGATCCAAAGATTGCAAGGTGAGATTGCAAAGCTCGCTTACGCGCAGCCCCGATGAGAACAAAAGATAGGCTATGGCTGCATCGCGCTTTTGCTTGGGCGTTTTTGCATTAAGGCTTAAAAGCTGCAAGGCCTCGCTTGCGGTCACCACCTTGGGCAGAGGCTTTTTGACCTTGGGGATCTTGAGATCTTCGACCAAATTGCGCTGCAAAAGCCCTTTTTTGACCAAAAACTTGAAAAAAGAGGAGAGAATGTAAAGATCATGGGCCACCGAGGAGGACGAGCGCCTGCCCCCGTCCTGCTTGAAGCAAAGCTCGCGCTGCAAGACCCGAAGCTCCAAGAGACTGACAGCGGCAAAATCCTGCAAAGAGTCAAACTCCCGGCTTAAGATCAGGGCTATCTTGGATAACACGGCCTTGTAATCGCAGGCCGTCTTTAAGCTGTAGCGCCTCTCGTACAAAAGATAGCTCTCATAAAGGGCAATTTGCGCATCAAAGCCTGAACAGGCAGCGGCAGCATGATCCGTCAAATTTCGATCACCCCTTCATAAACCGTCACGGCAGGCCCGTTCATCAGCACATGCCCGCCTTGTCGGTACTCGATTGACAAAGAGCCCCCGGGCAGATTGACCTTTACGGGCGATTGCACCAAACCAAGATCGATGGCCGCAACCGCCGCGGCACAGGCTCCCGTGCCGCAAGCCAAGGTCTCCTTGCAGCCGCGCTCGTAGACGCGCAGATCCAATTGATGATCATCTTGCACCTTGGCAAAACCGACGTTGACCTTTTGAGGATACAAAGGCGAGTGCTGCAACTCTTCTCCAATGGCCAAAAACTCCTCGTCCTTTATCTCGTCGACAAAGAAAGTGGCATGAGGATTGCCCATGGAGAGCGAGGAGAATTTGAAGATCTTGCCTTGGCGTTCGTAAGAGTAAGGCCTTTGCTCTTGCTGTGTGACAAGCGGGATCTCCTTTTTTTCAAAGTCAGGGCTGCCCATGTCCACTTTGACCGTGCCGTCGTCGTTTAAGGTGAGGGTCAGGCGGCCTGACAAGGTGCTCACCTTGATCTCCTTTTTGCTCGTCAGGGCGTGATCGGTCACAAAGCGCACAAAACAGCGGGCGCCGTTGCCGCACATCTGCACCTCCGAGCCGTCGCAATTGAAGATGCGGTAGTGAAAATCAAGCTCGGGATCATAAGGTGGCTCCACCAGCAGCAGCTGATCAAAGCCTACCCCAAAATGCCTGTCGCCAAGCTTTTTGATGAGCTCGCGGGAAAAAAAGATCTTTTGCGTCACCCCGTCAACGACCATGAAGTCGTTGCCCAGGCCGTGCATTTTGGTAAATTTAAGACGCATCAGACACACTCCAAGGCCCACAGATCATCATAACTTTGTCTTTGCCTGATGACTTTATCCTCGCTGCCGTCGACCATGATCTCGCAGGGCAAAGGACGGCTGTTGTAAGTGGAGGCCATGGCCATGCCGTAGGCGCCCGCCCCGCGCACGGCCAAAAGATCGCCTGCTTTTAAGCACAATTTGCGCTCTTTGCCCAAAAAGTCATCAGACTCGCACACAGGCCCTGCCACATCGTAAAGTTTCTTGGGCCCAAGGCCGCGTTTGACTTCGATGATGTTCATCCACGAGTTGTACAAGGCAGGACGGATCAGATCGTTCATGCCCGCATCGACGATGGCAAAGTTCTTCTCCCCCTGCTCTTTGATATACAAAACCTCGGTGACCAAAAGCCCCGCGTTGGCAACCATGGCCCGCCCGGGCTCGACGAAGACTGCAATGTCGTCAGAGCCTACCGTTTTTAACACGGCCTGCATGTACTCGTAAGGCGTGGGCGGGGTCTCGTCATGATAGGTTACCCCAAGCCCCCCGCCGATATCGATGTGATCGATGGCAATGCCCTTTTGTTTTAAGGAGGCATACAGATCCAAAAGACGCTGCGTGGCCTCCACGATGGGGGCCCCCGAGGTCATCTGCGAGCCGATGTGGCAGTCGATGCCGCTTACCTTAAAATGGGGCGAACGCTCAAGCCTCTCGTACAAAGCCAAAGCCTTGTCGATGGGGATGCCGAATTTGTTGTGCTTAAGGCCGGTGGAGATGGAAGGATGGGTCTTGGCATCGACATCGGGGTTGACGCGCAAGGCTATGGGCGCCTGCACTCCCAATGAGGCTGCCACTTCCTCTATGACAGAGGCTTCGGCCTCAGATTCGATGTTAAGGCACTTGATGCGGCATTTTAAGGCCAGGGCAATTTCGCTTCTTTTTTTGCCCACCCCCGAGAAGATGACCAAGGAGGGATCGCCTCCTGCCTTGATGACGCGGCGCAATTCGCCCTCCGAGACCACGTCAAAACCCGAGCCCAAAGAGGCCATCAGCTTTAAAACGGCCAGATTGGAGTTGGCCTTGACGGCATAGCAAATAAGGCTTCTTTTGCCTTTTAAGGCCTCTTGGAAAGCTTTCATGTGCCTGACCAGGGTGGCCTTTGAGTAAATGTACAGCGGGGTGCCGTGCTTGGCTGCCAAGTCTGAGACTTTAAGATCTTCTGCGTACAGCTCAGCGTCTTTGTAATTGAAATGATCCATCGTATAAACCTTCTTTGCTCTCCCAGGCTTTAAGTTTCAAGCAAAAGGGATTGTGCCTTTTTGCCTTTAAGATGCTCCCCCCGGTCTTATTCTTCATCGCTGTTGTCATACAGGGTCAGGGTGCTTTGCTCCTGCCTTGAGTTTTCATCGGGCAAATAAAGATCGTATTTTAACCCGCAGCCGCTTAAGGCCAAAGACAGGGCCAAAACGGCCTGAAGCATGATAAGTTTGTGCATGGTAACTCCTAATCGCTAAAAGGCTCGCCCTTAATGGTAAAGGGGTGAATGGAGGTCAGATCGCTGCTTAACACAAAATACTGAGGCAGGTTAAAGTGTTGCGAGCTTCTGCGCTCTTGCTCGTTATGCTTAGTATAAAAGCGATTGATGGCATTAACCAGAGCCGCGCGCGATCCCACATAATGAGGATAGATCTCAACTTCATTGCGCTCGTTGACAATATAGATGTCCCACCCGTCGGCAAGGGGGGCAAAAAAGTACTGGCGGATCCCGATATTGGCATAGCGGTCCACCAAAGGCGGCACCTGCATGGAAAACTCGGGGCGCATGCCGTAGCGGCTTTGAATGTTCAAAGCGCCTTCTGGGCGGTTGAAGATATTGTGCTGCACTATTTTGACCCCGCGATCGCCTGTGTATTCTGCCGCATACAGATTGCTGCCCACGGCAAAGACATGACGGGTTTTGTTGACCTCGCAGTAAAAGACCTGCTGAATGAGCGCCTCCACGTCAAAGCGCAGCAATTCCTTGTGGTGCTTGGCATAACAGCACACCTTGATGTTTTTTAAGATGCGCCCGATGTCATCTGAGGTCACCTGCATGGAGAGCCTCAAGAGCGTGGCCAGCAGCTGCACGATGCCCGCCTCGCCTTCGGGAAGATTGAGCACGCGCACCTCGGACCAGGAATTGACCATCACCAAGGAGATGGAGCCGATCAGGCACATGCGCTGGCGGCCGCAGGATAAGGAGGAGCCCACGTTGACATCGAGGGCCCGCACGTAGCGCTGCTTTGTCACATCCTGCTCCAAGTTGAGCACCACCAAAGTGCGGTGGATTTCGCGGGGTCGCTGCAGGCTCTCATCGGTGGGCTTTTCCCGATCTTTTAGCACCAATCGCACGATGTCCTCGTGCAAAGACTTGATCTTAGAGGCCGTCACGGCAGCGCCGTCCCCTGCCACGTAACAGCGGGTGCGCGTGCAGAGGATGTGGTTGAAAGATGCCCAGGTCACAGCCTCGCTTAAGCTTTCCCCCACATAGATGACCTTGGAGTTCAGAATATCAGGATCGGATACGGCGCAATTGTAAACATGCCAGCCTTTGCGGCACAAAGAGTCTTTAGAAGGATAAATAAAGGTCAGATCTTGTTCTTCAAGATGGGAGGCCAAAGCCCGGTTAAACAGCTGGATCTTCCCAGGCTGCCCGTCAAAGGCTGCATACAGCTTGCGCGACAAGATCCCCGCATCATCTGAGGTGATGGCATACTCGATGCCGTGGCGCACCGAAAAGGACAATAAAGCCTGATAGCTTTTGACCAGGGAGGCAAAAAGCTCGGTGTACAGGGTGCGCACATAATCGATTTTCCACCGCTCTGTGCCCTCGGCGTTTTTGATGTCCTCTGCGCTCCAGCCCCAGCTTGAAGCAAGCTTTGAGAGCAGCGCCCTGCGGTGATCTTCGATGGGGCTTGAGCGCAGATCTTCAAGACCCGCGTAAATTTTAAGGTAAAAGCACAGTCTTACCAGCTTTAAGCGCTTTTCATCGTGGATCTTGGTCAGATACATGCTGATCTTCTGATACATAAGATAGTAGGCATCCGTCTGCAATGAATACTCCTCTTTGCTTTCCATGAGATCTTTTAATTCCAAAGACAAAAGATCGCAGCGGGGGTATTCGTAGGAGTAAGCCTCCATCAGCAAGATCTTGAGCACGGCCTTAAAGGGGGCATCGATGCCCTTGTACAAAAGCCACAGCCCCGAGCCGAAGTATTCGGCAGGAGAGCTGTCGGCCACGGGACCAAAATCAAACCACTCGCCATCGGCAAATACGCCTGAGTCAATCAGATTGCGCGCAGCCCCCTCGTAATTTGTCAGCTCTTCTTGTCTTGAGATGAAAAACCATAAGATGTAGCGCCCGCAGATATGCACGGCCGAGCGGTAAAATTCGTCGAGCAAAAAGAGGTTTTGGGCCGAGCCGCAGTTTTCCTCATCCAGGCTGTCGTGATAGCCCACCGTAAAGCGGTTTTCGCGGGTGATAAAAAGATTGACCTCCACCCCGTAAACCTTGGCATAAGAGGCCAAAAAGCGGCATTTGGCGCTTAAAAGCCTGGTGCGCCGCTCCTCAAGGCCCGAGGAGACGCACACCCAGATGTCAAAATCGCTGTGGGGGCCCTGTCCGATGGAGGCGGTGGAGCCCATGGCGTACAGGGCCAAAATCTCGCGCTTGGCAGGGGCGCTCAGATCTGCCGTCCCCAAAGAGCGCAAAAGCCACTGCCGCCCTTCATCCTTTGGCTCATACAGATCAATGCCGCAGGGCATATCCTCGCAGCTGTACCCGGGGAGCCTTATGTCGTTGTAATGCAATAAAATGGGAATGATCTGCAAAATGGTGCGGGCGTCTTTGGGCATGACGTCCAACGACAACTTAAGCCTTGAGCAGTTGTACTGAACAAAGCGTTGTTTGCGCCTGACAAAGATCTCAAACTTGCTGTGGTCCATGGAAGAATTTTTTTGGGCACGCGCAGGGGGATAAACACGCTGAAATTTTGTGATTAGAGCAGATGAATGTCAAGCATTTTCCCCCCCGCGGGGCCTTAAAGTGATATCATCAAAAATATTGACCAACCCTCAGAACATTATTAAATAAAGTCTGCGAGTAAAGCCATGCAAAAACGCACTGCCCCACAAGAGAAAGACAGCAAGCAAAATACAAAGACGCCGCAGGATGTCAAAGATCTTGCCGCAGGCCCCGTTGCCCAAGATGCTAAAGCTCATGATGCAAAGTCTGCCCAAAAAGCCCCTCAGGCACAAGGCAAGAGCAAACCGCCCGCGCCTAAGACAAAGGAGGCTTCCAACGTTATTGAAAACTCCCAAGAGAGCCCCGATAAAGAGCCGTCCATAAAAGATAAAGAATCACGGCAGGAGCCGCAAAAGAAAGCCTCTCAAAAAGAACAGGCGCAAGGAGAAAAGCAAGAGCCTGCCGCGCAAGCGCAGGCAGCCAAGGCTGCACGCTTGTCGGTTGAGCAGATCCGCTCTTTAGAGCAGGAAAAGGCCATCGGCTCCTTAAAAGGCCGCACCTCCATGCTCACCGCCTTGTCGGTTTTGCTTTTGTTGGGCTTGGGCGGCGGCGCTTTTTACGGCTTGGACGCTTTAAACGCTCTTAAGGCTCAAAACCAAGAATTAAAGCAGACCCTGTCAGGCTATGAGCAAACTATGGGGCAATTAAACTCTGCGCGCGAAAGTCTCATCGCCTCGCACTCTCAGATTGAGGCTTTGGCCAATCAAAACCGCAGCCTGATGCAGGCTAATGCCTCCATGAAAGATCAGACCGATGCGCTGAGCGCAAGATTGCACGAGCTTATGCAAAAAGACATTGCCGTGCAGGAGAGCCTCTCAAAGGTCAACGCGCGTCTTGACGAGTTTGAGGGGCGCAACCCTGACGACTGGCGCATCGCCCAAAGCTATTTTTGCATCAATCAGGCTTATTCAAAGGCCGTCTACGGGCATGATCTCAAAGCTGCCTTGTGGAATTTGAAGCAAGGCGATCTGATCTTGGTCAACATCGAAGATGAACAAGTGCTCAAGATAAGACGCGCCATCGCCTCGGACATTGCAGCCTTGGAGCAGATCCCTGCCTTGGATCTCTTCGGCACCCGCGCCAAGATAGAAGCGCTCCTAGAGAGCACCGACAAGCTGACCTTAAAGGGCTATATGGACGATTACGAGCGCTCGCAGGCCTTCTCGGCCGATGCGGCGCCAAGCTCGGATCTTGCTCAATGGAAGGAGAATCTTTTAACCTCGGTCAAAGAGTTCTCCTCGCGCTTTGTGGAGGTCAGGCGCAAGACCCCCGACGCCGAGAGCGACTTTGTCTCTCCAAGCCAAGATCAGTTCTTGCGCGCCAACATCAAAAGCAGATTGCTCATGGCCCTGCAATCTGTGGACAATCAGGATGAAAAAGCCTATGTCGCCTGCTTAAGCGAGGCAATCAGAATGGTTGGTGCCTACTTTGCCGAAGACAAGCCCTCAACTTCAGCCTTTATCAAGAGCGCACAAGAGCTGCTTTGCGCCCCTATAGCAGCAGATCTCCCCGATACCTTGCAAAGCTATGCCCTCTTTGCTGCTCTGATGCAGGAGCGCTTGCGCGGAGGAGCACGCTGATGAAAATCCTGTTATTGCTGATAATTGCCGCAGCCGCCATCTTTGCAGGGCCCTACCTGTCAGACGAGCAGGGCTTTGTGCATGTGGCGACGGGGGACTACGTCATCGAGACCTCGCTTACCACCGCCATCATTTTGCTCTTAGTCCTCTTCATCGTTTTTTATCTTATCTTAAGGGCTCTTTTGAGCATCAAGGCAACCCCCAAAGTCTTCGGGTTGTTCTTGAGGAGGAGGGCTCAACGGCAAGCCTTAAATCAGAGCAGGCAGGCTTTGATTTGGTATGAAGAGGGTGCCTACGAAAAAGCGTTGGCTGCGGTCAAAAAGCTGCACCGCAAGGGCAAGATCACCTTGGATGCCTTGTTTGTGGGAGCGCGCAGCGCCTGCGAGCTTAAGCAATACGATCTGACCCGCTCGTATCTTGATGAGGCCCAAAAGCTCTCCAAGCACTCATACCTGTCGGCATCCCTGATCCGCGCCGAGCTCAATTTGAAAATCGGCAATGCCCAGGCAGCCTTGGAGATCTTGGACGAGCTTAAAAGCTCGGGCCACCGCGGCAAGCTCATCGCCTCCTTGACCTTTGAGTGCCATAAAAAGCTAAACGATTATCAGGCTTTAAAAAAGCTCTCCCCGACCCTGGTGCGCTATAACCTCATGACCAAGCAGGAGGCCGATGCCATCAACGAGAGCAGCATCGGCGATACCCTGTCGTCATACGGCAGCATCGAGCAGTTGCAGGGCCTGTACAAGAGCCTCTCGCGCTCTGAAAAGCAAAACAGCGCCATCTGCGGCCCCATCATGGACAAGATGATTGCCTTGGGAGCCATTCCGCAGGCCAAGAAGATTTGCCTTGATCTTCTAAAGCACCGCCAAGATCCCGAGATCTTGGAGCGCATCTCCCGCTGGGAGATCTCCGTGCCCGAGATCTTGAAGGTTTTGAACAATCTTGAAAGCCGCAATCTGATTGCCTCGCAGGTCAATGTGCCCCTGTTAAAGGCCATCGGCAATTTGCAGCTTCACGAAGGGCAGTTAAAAGAAGCAAGAGATCATTACGGCAAGGCCCTCGAATTGGTCAAAAGCCCCGACATTTACTTGAAACTGGCCTCCATTCTTTCGGCCCAGCGCCTGTATGACAAGGCCGTCTCCTGCTATGAGAAGGCTTTAAAGCTTTACCCCAAGGCTCTGCCCGCGCCGACTGACAACAAAAAGGCAGATTAGAGCTTAAAGATTAAGCAATCATGAGGGCGGCATCAGCCGCCCTTGTCGCATTCAAAGATGAGTGCCCTAAAACCCATCCTACCCTGATCTGAGGCGAGCAGGCCTCGATCT
>CAZYXT010000041.1:0-19761 GCA_964651505.1 uncultured Enterobacterales bacterium | reverse complement strand
GAGCATTATAACACTGATGTGAATTAATTAAGTTATTTTTAGATCGCTATACTAGTTTGCAAAACGGGGGATTTTCAGACAAGAAAAAAGCACCTCTAAGGTGCTGTGGTTGGTGCCGAAGGTGGGACTCGAACCCACACGCTTTTAAGGGCGGCGGATTTTGAGTCCGCTGCGTCTACCAATTCCGCCACTTCGGCATTCAATCGTCTTGAAAATTTTAACTCATTCTCACCGGATTTTCAACTTCCCGGTGGTGCGCAGGATGGGACTCGAACCCACACTCTCGCGAACTACCCCCTCAAAGTAGCGTGTCTACCAATTCCACCACCTGCGCTTGAGTTGGTGCCCATTATATAGATTTTTTGGGGCTTGTAAACAGCTTTTTTAAATTTAGATCTTAAAAATCCGGGTTTTTTGATTTTAAGGGCTTTTATGACTTCAAAAACAAAGGGCCTGCAAGGGGCAAAGCCCTGCTTTTGTCTGCGCCGGGTACGCAACGGGGGCCCTCTGTGGGGCCCCGGTCTTATATCAGTAGCGGTAGGCCAACTCTCCTTTGGTCAGGAGATTTTGCTCTTTGCCTGTGAGCAGCAGATGGTAGATGCTGTCATACAGAAGCACGTTTTGCACATACTTGCGCGTTTCGGCAAAAGGAATGTTCTCGATAAACATGGCAGCATCGCGCGCCCTGCCGTCTTTGGACTCCCATTTGTAGATCCTGCCCGGGCCTGCGTTGTAAGCGGCGGCGGCCAGAATTCGGTTATTGGAGAACTTCTCGAGCATGTTTTTGATGTAGGCCGATCCCAAGCGCACATTGACCTCGGGGTTGGTCAGAGTTCTCTCGCCCCCATAGGACCACTTGTTTTGACGAGATACCAGCTTGGCCGTGCCCGGCATCAGCTGCATCAGGCCCACGGCGCCTGCCGGGGATTTGACGCGGGGGTTGAGCATGCTTTCTTGTCTTGAGATGCCGTAAAGGAAGGATAAAGCCACCCCGGTTGCCTTGGAGTTTTTCTTATAGATGTCGTCATAGACGATGGGGAAGCGATAGGAGAGAGCATCCCAGCGGCCCGAGCTGACCACGCTTTCGATGGCATAGCTCGTATTGCCCGTGCGCAGGGCCCATTCTGCCATCAGCATGGAAACCTCTTCTGAGGAGCGTTTGGCAATCTCGCGCCACTCGTAGATGGCATTGGGATCTTCCATGGCATACAGCTCAAAAAAGCGCATGACCGCCTCGTCGCCTGCGACGCCTGAGGGCCACTGCGCGGCAGGATTGATCTTCAAGTGGTTGAAGGCATAGTCAAGCCCCAGGCTTTGGGCGGCCAGAAAACCGAAGAAAGAGCGATCCTTGGCAACCTCAGTAAGGATCTGCATGCCCTCGTCTTTGTGCCCGATCTCAAGGGCAGAACGCCCGCGCCAGTAGCGCCAATTGATCTGTGCGGCAACGGCAGGCTTGATGTGATCGATAAGCGTGTAAACTATGTCCCATTGGGCAAAGTAAATGGCCCGCCTTAATCTTTGCTCCTTGATAAAGTCGTTCCACCCCACCGCAGGCAGATTCTTGTCCACCCACAAAACATCCTCAAGAGGCCTGCCAAAGGAGAGATTTTGCTCGGCAATGATGGTGTAAACATCAATCATGTCCGCATCGGAGGGATTAACCCTAAAGACAAATTCGTCAAGGCTGCTCACGGCCAGGCACGAATCGAGCCTGCCCAGCTTCTTGAAGGCCAAAATGGCAGCCGCTCTCAAATCCTCGTTTGAGACATCCAGGCTTTTCCACTTCTCGGGGCTGTCGTACAGCTCCAAGGCAGCCTTGACCTTGGGCCCGAAGGGAGTGCCTTCGAGGGTTTTTGCCAGGCTGCGGGCGGTGTTTTCATAATTTTTTTGCACAAAGGCCCGCCCGAACTTTTCATAGCGGGTCTTGTCGGTAAGGTAGCCTTTGGCATCATACAAGGCCAAAAGCCCCGTGCACTGTTTGGGCTTGCTCTTCAAACTCATGTAAAGCTGCGTGGCAAAGGCCACGGCCCGATCGTTGCCCAGTCCTGTTGCCCATTGGGCCTCATAAAAGCGGCATTGTTTGCCAAGTTTGCTGCCTGCAAGCGACTCTTCGTTTTCATAAGGCGCTGCAGGCAAGAGCTTTAACACATCCTCATAGCGGCGGGCATCGGCCATCAGATCGATGTACTTGTCCTCAAGCAGAGCGCTTAACTCCCTATGCCGCCCCTCCTTGATAAAATCGAGCACCATGGGAAAGTGCTCGACTCTTGGCTGCGATGAGAGCGCGTAATAATCAAGCCAGACATTGAGCACATAAGGCCCCATCTTGCTGCGCAGCTCCCCTGCTTTGGCAAAATCCCCTGCTCTGTAGGCTGCCTTGGCCTGACGGTACAGGGCTCTTTTTTGGGAGATCACGGAGTCAGCCGCCGCCGCTTGCGGATCGGCATTATAGACGGGCGTGCAGAAGGCTGCGGGCAAAACCGCAAGACACGACACTGCAGCTGCCAAACACACAGCTTGGAACTTAAACATCAAACTTTAAACCTTTCCTAATATCAAAGCTCGGCCCGCACGGCCTGCTCATGCACCATTGAATGTTTTAAAAAGAGGATCTTAAGAAGCGAAAACCCCGGGCATTCAAAGGAATTATAATGCAGGATTAGGACCTAAAGACCTGCAATCT
Source organism: uncultured Enterobacterales bacterium (assembly GCA_964651505.1). Lineage (GTDB taxonomy): Bacteria > Pseudomonadota > Gammaproteobacteria > Enterobacterales > Succinivibrionaceae > Avisuccinivibrio_A. The sequence continues at coordinate 17,078 of CAZYXT010000041.1, read as the reverse complement.
GCATTTTTAGATAACGCCGATTTTTAAATGGCGTGCTAAAGCCATTTAAACAGGTTGTGAGGATGCCTCATATTAAGGCATCAGGCAAAAGGTGCTTTAAACAGGGCCCGTGCCCCCAATCCTTGTATTGCAACCCGGCGCAAAAAGCCTGTCTTTTGAACGACGGCAATTCTCGGACGTGCCGCACTTCACTTTGATGCCGAATACAAGGAAGGCGGCTCCTGTGCATAAGGTCGCAGGCAAGGGCCGAAACTGCATTAGAGCCTTGCGCGTGAGCCGCCGCAGCATCAGGGCAAAAATGGGCAGATCCAAAATTTAAGGCCTTGCCAAAGCTTTGTGCAAAAAATGAATGAGGGCAGGCCAAAGCGCCCTGCCCCCTTAAAAGCTGTGCGGTTTTTATCAGCCGAAGATATTGACGTAGCCTGCTGCCAGCAAAATGGCAATGACCGCAGGCATCACGAAGCGATAGTACCAAAAGAGGTACTCGGGAACCTTCGGTCCATCGCCAATGTTGCACTCTTTTAAGTAGTTCTTGAAACCCCAGCCGCTTTTGGCCGTGATGAACAGCACAAACAACAAAGAGCCCAAAGGCAGAATATTGTTTGAAATCAAAAAGTCCTGGAAGTCCAAGATGGTCGACTCGCCGCCCAAAGGATGCACAAAGTCCAAATAGTTGTAACCAAGCAGCGGCGGGATCGACAAGGCCATGATGATCGCAAAGTTTATGACGACGGCCTTGACGCGCGAGACGGGCACCAGATCCATGAACATGGCCACAATGCCTTCAAACACGGCAATCAACGTGGAGATCGCGGCAAACAGCATAAACAAGAAGAACAGCCCTCCCCAGAAGGCGCCGCCTGTCATATTGGAAAATACCGTGGTCAGGGTGATAAAGAGCAGCGAAGGCCCGGCATCGGGCTGAATGCCAAAGGAGAAACAAGCCGGGAAGATCACCACGCCTGCCAGCACCGCCACCGTGGTGTCCAGGGCGCAGATGCAGCCTGCCTCGGTGACCAGGGAGTGGCGCTTGTCCATGTAGGTGCCCATGATCTGAATGGAACCCTGGCCCACCGACAATGTAAAGAAGGACTGGCCCATGGCCGCCCATAACACTTCCATCAGCCCGTGATCTTCAAGCTTTGACCAATCAGGCATCAGATAATATTCCATGCCGGGGCCGAAGCCTGTCAGAGTGCAGGAGCGACAGGCCATGAAGATCAAAAGCACAAACAACAAGATCATCAATGGTTTGGTGATGCGCTCGATGCCGCGCACCACGCCCATGGCCACGACGGCAAAAGAAACCGCGATGACGGTAGTCATGCACACGAACATGGTCAGAGGGTGCAGCAGAAGATCGGCAAAATCGGCCGAAGCCTGCGCCTGCGCGATGCCTGCAGGAACGCCGCCGCCAAAGAAGCGCAGGCAGTAGTACAAAAGCCAGCCCGTGATCAGGCCGTAAAAGGACATCAGAATATAAGATCCCGGGATCTGCCAGCACTTGTTCCAATGCCACTTGGTCTTGGGCTTCTCCAAGATCTCGTAAGCGCGCGCAATGGATCTGCGCGAGGCGCGCCCCAAGGCAAGCTCGATGGTCAAAAGCGGCAAACCGACGCCCAAAAGGAAGGCCAGATAAATGATGACGAAGATGGCTCCGCCGTATTGGCCTGTAATATAAGGAAAGCGCCACACATTGCCCAAGCCTACGGCGCAGCCTGCGGCAATCAGCAAAAAGCCCAGCCGCGTTTTAAATTGTTCACGTTCAGCCATGATTTCACCCGAAGATGGTTATGTAACCTTGCACAAACAAGGCAGCAATCACTACCGGCAACACAATGCGGTAATACCACAAGGCAACCTTGGGGATCTTGAACCCTATTCCTTGGTTGACCTCGTTTAAGTAATTGTCAAAGCCCCATCCGCGTTTTAATGCCACAAAAAAGATATAGCACATGGTGCCCAAAGGCAGAATGTTGTTGGACAGCACAAAATCGTAAGTGTCCAGGATAGTGCTTGAGCCGCCCATTGGGTGCACATCCGAGAGGATGTTGTAGCCCAACATGCAGGGCAGACCCAGCAAGATGATGGCAATGCAGTTGCAAAACACCGACTTGGCCCTTGAGATCTCAAAGATCTCCATGCAGATGGCGATGATGTTTTCAAACACGGCAATCAGAGTGGAAACTGCGGCAAACAGCATGAACATGAAGAAAATGCCGCCCCAGAAGGTCCCGTACTGCATGTTGGAGAACACCGACACCAAGGTGACGAAGATTAACCCGGGGCCCTGTCCGGGTTCCACGGCATAGGAAAAACAGGCAGGGAAGATCACCACGCCTGCCAGGAACGCCACCGCAGTGTCAAGCAGCGTGATGGTCAGAGCCTCTCCTGCAATCGATCTTCTCTTGTCCATATAAGAGCCGAAGATCTGAATGGAGCCTACGCCCAAACCCAGGGTAAAAAAGGACTGACCCATCGCCGCGGAGACGGCGGCCATGATGCCGTCGCGCTGCATGTTCTCAAAGCTTGGCTTCAAATAATAAGACATGCCGTCTTCAAACCCGCTCAGAGAAAAAGATCTTAAGGCCAGGAAAATCAACAAGGCAAACAACAGCAGCATCATGGGCTTGGTGATGCGCTCCACGCCTTTTTTAAGGCCCAAGGCGCACACTGCAAAAGCGCCGACGGTGACGATAAGAGTGCAGATAAGCTGCGTGCCCGGGGCAAAGAGAAGATCGTTAAACAATCCTCCTGCCATGGCCTGATCCATGCCGGGTTCAAATGAGCCTGAGCCTACCTTTAAGGCGTAGTAGAGCATCCAGCCTGTGACCAGGCTGTAAAAGGCCATCAGGATATAATTGCCCAGGATCATCCAATACTTGTTGTAACGCCAAGAAGATCCGGGCTTGAGCACCTCAAAAGAGCGCCCGAGGCTGCGTCTTGAGGCGCGCCCGATGCTAAGCTCGATGGTTAAAATGGGAAGACCCACGCAAAACAAGAAGATGACATACACCAGCACGAAGGCCGCGCCGCCGTATTGGCCCGTAATGTAAGGGAAGCGCCACACGTTGCCCAGGCCTATGGAGCAGCCTGCGGCAATGAGGAGGAAGCCTAATCTTGAAGAAAATTGTTCGCGCTCCATAATTTATTATCCAAAGGTTACCACGTAGCAGTTTAATACCAAAAGGAAAATCACCAAAGGCAGCAAGAAGCGGCAGTAAGTCACGCCCCAGGAGGGGATCTTAGGGCCGCTGCCGCGATTGGCCTCCTGCAAATACTTGTCAAAGCCCCAGCCGCCGCGCCAGGTGATAAAGGCAAGATAGGCCATGGCGCCCAAAGGCAGGATGTTGTAGGAGATGATAAAGTCCTCAAGATCAAGGAAGGTCGAGCTGCCGCCCAAAGGATGCACATCCGAGAGGAGATTAAATCCGAACAGGCAAGGCAGTGAGAGCACCATGATAAACGCAAAATTCATCATGACCGAGCGGCGCCTTGAAGTGTGAAACAGCTCCATGGTGATGGCGATGATGTTTTCAAACACGGCAATCAGGGTGGATTGGGCGGCAAAGAGCATGAACAAAAAGAAGAAACCGCCCCAAAAGCCGCCGTTTTCCATGTGCGAGAACACCGACACCAGTGTCACGAAGATGAGCCCCGGCCCCTGCCCGGGCTCCACGTCGTAGGAGAAGCAGGCCGGGAAAATGATGATGCCTGACAACAAAGCCACCGTGGAGTCCAAGGCCAAGATGGAAACGCCCTCTTTGACCAGGGTGTTTTCGCTGTTCATGTAGGTGCCGAAGATCTGAATGGCGCCGATGCCGATGGACAGCGTAAAGAAGGATTGGGCCATGGCAGCAGACAAAACCTCAAGCACGCCGTAATTTTTGAAGCCATCCAAAGACGGCATCAGATAAAAAGCCATGCCCTCTGAGAACCCCTCGAGGGTAAAGGAGCGCAAGGCCAGGAAAATCAAAAGGACAAACAAGAGGATCATCATGGGCTTGGTCACTCTTTCCACGCCCTTGCGCAAGCCGCAGGCGCAAATGCCAAACCCCGCGGCGGCAACGGCGATGGTGCTCATCATCATGTCAGAGGGGGATGAGAGCATGGAGTTGAAGGCCGCGCCTGCATCGGCAGCTGAGGCATTAACGCCAAATTCGCCCGTGAAGCCTCTGATGCAATAATAGAGCATCCAGCCTGTCACCACCGTGTAAAATGACATCAGCACATAGTTGCCTGCGATCATCCAATACTTGTTGTAGCGCCATTTGGTTTTAGGATTGCAGGCCAAAATCTCAAAGGAGAATGCAAGCGAGCTGCGCGAGGCGCGACCTATGGCAAGCTCCATGGTCAGAAGGGGCAGACCGAAAAACAGCAAAAACCCTATGTAAATAAGAACGAACAGGGCACCGCCGTATTGTCCTGTGATGAAGGGGAAACGCCACACATTGCCCAAACCGATGGCACAACCTGCGGCAATCAGCACAAAACCCAAGCGCGATGAGAAATGCTCACGTGTAGCCATATTTACATTACCTTAATGCAAGAGAAGCATGAAACAAGAAAGCCCGAAGACTATTCTCTCCGGGCTTGCAGGAAAATCGTTAAAAATTATTGGCCGCCGGCATCGGTTGCAGCCTCTTCATCCTGCTGCTCCTTTTGCGTCTGCTCCTGCTTTAACTTTTGCAGCTTCTCTTCGATCAAAGCCTTGATGGACAGGCGGATGCGGCCTGTGTTGTCGATATCGAGCACGCGCACTCTGATGTTGTCGCCTACTCTCAGGTAGTCTGAGATGTTGTCGATGCGCTCGTCGGTGATCTGAGAGATGTGAACCAAGCCGTCGCGGCCCGGCAAAATGGTGACAAAGGCGCCAAAGTCGGTGAGCCTTACCACCTTGCCGTCGTAGTCCTTGCCGACCACCACGTCTTCAAGCAGCTGATTGATGCGCGCAACCGCCTCGTCGGCCATGGCCTTGGTGGGGGCATTGATGCGCACCACGCCCTCGTCGTTGATGTCGATGGAGGTGCTGGTGGCAGACTGCAAAGAGCGGATGTTAAATCCGCCCTTGCCGATGATGTCCTTGACCTTCTCGGGGTTGACCTGCATGGTCACGATGCGGGGGGCATAGACCGACAAAGCCTCGCGGGGCTCAGGCAGAGCCTTGGCCATGATGGACAGCAGATGAATTCTGGCAGCATGGGCATCGGTCAGGGCCTGCTGCATGATCTCGCGGGTGATGCCGTCGGTCTTGATGTCCATCTGCAAGGCGGTGACGCCCTCGGTGGTGCCTGCAACCTTAAAGTCCATGTCGCCCAGGTGATCTTCATCGCCCATGATGTCCGTCAAAATGGCAACCTTGTCCTCTTCCTTGACCAGACCCATGGCGATGCCGGCCACGGCAGCCTTGCAGGGCACGCCAGCGTCAAACAGGGCCAAAGAGCCGCCGCAGACTGAGGCCATCGAAGATGAGCCGTTGGATTCGGTGATCTCGCTTACCACGCGGATGGTGTAAGGAAAGTCCTCCAAAGAAGGCAGCACGGCGCGCAAGGCGCGCTTGGCCAGACGCCCGTGGCCGATCTCGCGGCGCTTGGGAGAGCCGATAATGCCGGTCTCGCCCACGCAGTAAGGCGGGAAGTTGTAGTGCAAAATGAAGCGATCGGTGCGCACGCCTGCCATGTCTTCAAAAGTCTGGGCATCGCGCTCGCCGCCCAAGGTGCAGGTGGCCATGGCCTGAGTTTCGCCGCGGGTGAACAAAGCGCTGCCATGGGTGCGCGGCAGGACGCCTGCGGCCACGGTGATGGGACGGATCATGCGCAAAGTGCGCCCGTCGATGCGCTTTTGGCCGGCCAAAATTCTGGCTCTGACGATGTCGCGCTCGAGGTTAAAGAAGATCTTGGCAATTTCCAAGTCTTTTTCGGCCCACTCTTCCTTGGATTCTTTGAGCTTGGCGGTAACTTCGTCGCGGATCTCTCCAAGCTTGTTCTGACGCTCAAGCTTGTCGACGATCATGAAGGCATCGCCCACGGCCTGCTCGGCCTGAGCCTTGACGGCGGCGATGAGTTCTTGATCTTCCTCAGGCTTCTTCCAATCCCACATTTCGCGCCCTGCGTCACGGGCAAAGGCCTTGATCTCCTCGATGACGGCCTGCTGCTGCTCGTGGCCGTACATGACGGCGCCTAACATCACGTCCTCTGAGAGGATGTTGGCCTCCGACTCTACCATGACCACTGCCTGATCGGTGCCTGCGACCACCAAATCGAGATCGGACTTCTCAAGCTCGGAGGTTAAGGGATTTAAGATGTACTTGCCCTCGGCATAGCCCACGCGGGCTGCGCCGAGGGGGCCGTTCCAAGGCAAGCCCGAGCTTGCCATGGCAGCCGATGCGGCAATGATGGAAATGATGTCGGTGGGGATCTCGGGGTTGGCCGACATTACGGTGACCACCACCTGAACTTCATTGACAAAACCGTCGGGGAACAGGGGACGCAAAGGACGGTCGATCAAACGGGAGATCAAGGTCTCGCCTTCTGAGGCGCGGCCTTCTCTTCTGAAGAACGATACCGGGATGCGTCCTGCCGCGTAAGCCCTTTCCTGATAGTTGACCGTCAGCGGGAAAAAGTCGCGGCCTTCGACGACCTCGCGGCGATTGCACACCACGGTGGCCAGGACGGCGGTGTCATCCATGGAAGCCATGACGGCCGAGTCTGCCTGACGCCCGATGGCGCCTGTCTCTAAGGTGATGGTATGCCTGCCGTATTTGAATGTGCGGGTAATAGGCTTTAAGTTCATAAAAAAGTAACTCCTCATCCTCCCCTGATAAGGGAGGGAACCTCTGGTTTTTTATATGCGCCTTGACGGCCGGTGCGCCTCTGTCGTTTTAATTTGGTGCGGCGGTGCCGAAGCTTGAACGAGGCGCTTCAAGCCGACCCTCACCCTGCCCCTCTTTGGGGACGCAGTTCCTGTATTTCAGAAATCCTGTGGAGCAAAAAAAAGCGGGGCGGCTCTTGATTGCCGCCCTCTTGCGGGTCTAGCGACGCAATTTGAGTTTCTCGACAATTGCGGTGTAGCGCCCAAAATCATTATCCTTAAGATAATCAAGAAGCTTGCGGCGGCGGGCTACCATGCGAAGCAGACCGCGGCGGCTGTGGTGATCCTTCTTGTGAGCTTGGAAGTGGGGTTGCAGATCGCTGATCCTGTAGGACAAAAGAGCGATTTGAACTTCAGGCGAACCGGTGTCGCCTTCCCCGCGGGCAAACTCGGCTACAATCTTAGCCTTATCTTCGGCAGTTAATGACATAGAAAAATACTCCGTTTTTTGTGAATAAACACGCCCGTTCCGATCACAAATTCAGGACGGGTAGCTTTGACCTGCCTTTAGGTTTATTGCCTCAAACAAGAGGTTTGCAGCACTTTTATCTTGGGCAAGTCCTGTTTTGCCGCCTAAGACCCCTCTTGGGACCCCGAAAACGGCAACATAGAATTTTAACACAAGTGCAAAGCCGTTCTAAAGAACAAATTGCGCTTTGCCCCGTGCCTTAAAAAAGAGCCCTGCATCAATGAGTCCCCCCTGGCTTTTTGCTTGCACGCTGAGAGCTTGCGTGCCTCAAGACAGGGTTTTCACAGATTGAAAAAAGCGCTTTTAAACCTGTTTGTGCCTTACAGGAGGAATAAAAGGCCTGCATTGGCCGCAACCGCTGCACCCGTTGCATATAGGCTGCATGCCGCAGCCTTGGCAATCGGGCCCGAAACTTGGCTTATGCAAGGCATCCTCAGGCACCGGCACCCCCAAGCCGTCGGTAAGTTCAAAGACTATCGGCCTGCCCTTAACATTGACCCCGGCTTTATGGGCATAATAGCTTTGCAGGCGCTTGTCGCCTATCCTGTAGACCTTGCCGTTTTTGACAAAGCAGGAGCCAAGCTCGATGAAGGTGAATTTGACCTCATGCTCTTGACACTGCTCTTTAAGATCCAGCACCCACTCAAAATGACAAGGCCGCGCCCCGTCGTAGTTTTCACCGCCGCAAATGACCTCATCTAAAAGCCCGGTTGCAAGGTATGGCCGCAAATTGACGGGGCCTAAGAGCGGAGCGCACATCACCCCTTTGTGGCGGCAGGGAAGATCAAGCAAATATGGCACCCTAAGCCTGGCTGTCTCTTCGTTTTCGGCCGACACGTTAAAGGACAGATTGGGAAAGCCCTCTTTGTAATTTGCAGGCAGGTACTTTTGCATGCGGCAGGCCCGTTTGGTCAAAAGATAGAAGATCACATCGGATCTTTGGGCCATGATCTCAAAGGCCGCTTGGCGCCATGCGTCGGCCTCTTCCAAAAAGAAGTCTGAGGTCATGCACACCCTGATCTTCTCCCCGCTTTTTATCTTGTACTGCCCGTTGCGGTTTTTTTGCAAAGGGTAGTCGAAGTTTTGGGTGCGATAGATCTTGGAGCCGTCTTGGCTTCGCTGTTTGTCCAAAAAGTACATGTAGCAATGTCTGCACCCTTTAGAGATCTTAAGGCAGCCATGCCAGGGGTTCCAAATATCGTGCATCAGGTTTAAAGGCGTCCAAAATCAAGATCCTGCCAAAAGCAGGGCAAGTTATTGTACCCCATGAAAAGGCCTGGGCACTTGTGAAATGAAAACCCGGGGGTGCTGTGCCCCGGGCTTTTAAGCTTCATATTGACAAGTCTTGTCCCAAAAGCTTTAGTCAGGCACAGCTTAACTCGATGAGCTTTAAGGTGACCTGCAAAGACTTTTCAAAGGAAGGGAGGGGCAAAAACTCTGCATAAGAGTGGAAATTGTGAGCGCCCGTAAAGTAATTGGGGGTCACGATGCCGCGGGCTGACAAAGCCGAGCCGTCGGTGCCGCCTCGCATCGAGTAAGTCTTGGGCGCGATCCCAAGCGCATCAAAGGCCTCGTACAAACGGGCAATGGGCTTGTCCTTGGGATTGACGTTGTTGGAGATGTTCTCGTACACGTCGGTGAGGGTAACCTCAAGCTTGGCCCGCGGGTGCTCTTTTTGCACCTCCTGCACCGCCTTGGCAATATAGTCCATGCGGCTTCTGAACTTGACCTTGTCAAAATCGCGGATGTTAAACCATACGGTGCAATGCAGAGGATCGGCCTTGCAGTCGGTGATCCAGATGTAACCCTCCTTGCCCTCGGTGTGCTCGGGGGTTTGCAGGCGGTCAAACTTGGCAATCAGATCGCAGGCCACCAAAATGGGATTGACCATCACGCCTTTGGCCGACATGGGATGGGCCGTCACCCCTTCAATTTGCACCACGCCTGCGCCGCCGTTAAAGGTTTCAAAGACGATCTCGCCTTGCTCGCACGAGTCGATGGTATAGGCAAAATCAGGCTTGAAGCGGTTTAAATCCAAAACCTTGGCGCCTTTGAGACCGATTTCCTCGTCAGGCACGAAAGCAATATAGATGTCAGGATGATTGCGCCCCTCCTCTTTTAAGACAGACAGGGCGGTCATGATGTTGGCTATGGCCGATTTGTTGTCGGCGCCCAATACCGAAGTGCCGTCAGAGAAGATGATCTTCTGCCCGACATACTTTGAAAGCTCGGGGTGCTCGTCAAGCTTGATTGAGATGTTGAGCTCTTGGTTCAAAAGCACATCCCCGCCTTGATATTCGATGATCTGAGGCTTGATAACAGGCGACAATCCCACATCGACGGTATCAAGATGAGCGCAAAAGCCGATGACATCGCCTTTGACGCTGCCCTTTAAAAAGGCCGTGACCACGCCGTGCTCGTCTTGATGGATATCGGTCAGACAAAGCTGTTTGAGCTCCTTGCACAAAAGCTCTCCAAGCTGCATCTGCCCCCTGGAACTTGGGACCTGACTTGCTGCCGCGTCCGACTGCGAGGGGATGGCAGCATAGCGCAAAAAGCGCTCAACTAAACTTTGGGTATAGTCCATGGCAAATCAGGGCCGAAGCCCTGCCTTAATCTAAGCTATATTTATTATTGGGGAAACATGGTTGAAGGGTAATCAAAGCCTGAGTTGAAGCCCAGAGGAATGCCCAAGAACCAGTACAAATACAATACCGCGGTCAAAACCACCATGAGGGCGGCCGTGTACGGAAGCATCATCGAGCACAGGGTGCCCACACCCGATTTGCCTGCATATCTTTGGCAATACATGATAAGCAGAGGATAGAAGGCAAACAGCGGGGTCGACACATTCACCGCAGAGTCTGAGACGCGGTAGCCTGCCTGAGTAAGCTCAGGGGAGATCCCCAGCATCATGAGCATGGGCACGAAAATGGTCGACAAGATGGCCCACTTCGAGGTGGCCGAGGTGATGAGGATGTTAAGCAGCGCCGTGAAGAGGATGACGCCCATCAGCGTCATGCCCGCAGGCATGCCCATGTCGCGCAAAAATTCGGCGCCCGAAATGGCAAGCAATGCGCCGATATTGGACTTGTTGAACACATACAGGAACTGACCTGCAAAGAAACAGAACACCATAAAGGAGATCAGCATGCGCATGATGTTCTCCATGGCGCCGATTACGTCGCGGGCACAAGTAAAGGTGCGAGCCGAAAAACCGTAGACAAGGCCCGGCACGGCAAAGAAGACGAACAAGAAGGGCACCAGAGCCTGCATCACGGGAGCCTGAGGCGAGGTCAGCGAGCCGTCGGGGGCACGCAGCATGGAATCCTCGGGGAAACACAGAATAAAGAGGATCAAAAGCAGGCCGACAGCCGTGGCCGAGGCCTTATAGAAAGCCTTGGTTTCGGTCCGTCCGATCTGCCCGAGGTTAAGCTCGGCCTCATCAGGCTTTTTGTCCAAGGGCATGGAGATCCACAGGCGAGGCTCCACAATCTTGTCGGTGACATACCAGCAGGCGAGGATGACGAAGATGGTGCCGCCCAAAGCATAAAAATAGTTGCACAATACATTGACCTGATAGTCAGGATCGATGATGCGCGCGGCGTTCTCGGTAAAGCCCTGCATGACGGGGTCGATCATGGAGGGGGTGAAGCTTGCGGTAAAGCCGCCTGCCAGGCCTGCAAAGGAACAGGCAATGCCTGCCAGAGGATGGCGGCCGCAGCAATAGAACATCAGGGCCGAAACCGGCATCAGCACGGTGTAGGCGCTGTCAGAGGCGACGTGGCACAAAATCGAGATGAAAACCACCGCGGGGGTGAGGATCTTTTTGGGGGTAATGGCCAAAAGCTTCCTTAACACGGTGTTGATGAAGCCCGATCCTTCGGCAATGCCGATGCCCAGGGTGACCACGATGGTAATGCCCAAGGGCGGGAAGCCCATGAAGTTTTTGACCGAATTGATGATGATGTCCAACAAATTGACGGGGGCGAGCATGTTCAAAACATGGATCTTCTCGCCGGTATTGGGGTGAACATAATCAAAATCGATAAAGGAAAGACCAAAAGAGACCGCCAAAGCGATGATCAGGATGTAGATAAAGAGCATTGTGATGTGAGGCAGCTTGTTGCCTGCTCTTTCCACAAAATTTAAAAATCTAAACAGCAGTCCCTGCTGCTGCGCAGTTTCAGCACTATCGCTCATATTAATACCTATTCAAAATTGTCCGCTCAAGCATTGGCACGCCGTCGCGGCGCCCTCTCAAGCACGGGTTGTTCAAGAACAAGCCATTATATCAGGGTATATCGGGACCGCCGCATGCAATTGTGAATCGGTGTTATTTTAAGGCATCGCCTCCTGCATTATTTAACATTGCATTTATGGTGCAATCTGCCCCTGCTTTGCGCCGCCGCAAAACGGCTTTTTTGTGAAGTTTTGGCCAAAATCATCACAAAGTTTGAACCGCAATTGGGCATAATTTGCACAATATTAGCCCCTTAATGCCCCATTTTAGAACTTAAAAACAAAATGCGACCCATTTTGGTGACTTATTGCGCACTTTACGAACCTCGCTTTGTATAATCGCGTTGGTAAATGTTTTGTGTCCGCTTTGTAACCATTGCAGTGCAGAACATGTGTATTTGTTAAGATCACAAAAGAGAATGAACCATGACAGAACCGTTAAATCCCAGGACTCCGCTCCTGAATACCTTAAATAAGGTGCCTCTTATCTTTCAGATCTTCATCGGCATCGTAATAGGTATCATTCTGGCCGTCATTTTCCCCGCTGATACCATCGTGATCCCCACTTTCGGCAACCTGTTCGTCAAGGCTTTAAGATCGGTGGCCCCCATTTTGGTATTCGTGCTGGTGTCCGCCGCCATTGCCCGTCACAGCAAGGGCGCCAAGAGCAATATGAAGCCCATCATTGCTTTGTATGTCATCACCATGCTGCTTTCGGCAACTTTGGCTTTGATCATGAGCTATATGTTCCCAAGCTACTTTGCCATTTTGGCCGACGGCGTAACGGCCAATGCTCCTCAGGGCATCAGCGAAGTGCTGCTCAACTTCCTGGGGCAGGCCATCGATAACCCCGTCAATGCTCTGCTCAATGCCAACTACATCGGCATCCTGATCTGGGCCGTGCTGCTTGGTCTCATGTTCCGCGTTGCCCACGATCAAACCAAGGCCGTGCTCGACGATCTGGCCAAGAGCGTCTCGGGCGTGGTCTTCATGGTCATCCGCTTTGCTCCTTTGGGCGTCATGGGTTTGGTTTACTCCTCCTGCACCGCAGACGGCGGCTTTGGCAATCTGCTTGGCTACCTGCACGTCATCTGCGTGCTCGTGGGCACCATGATAGGCATTGCCTTGATCTTAAACCCCATCGTGGTTTACCTGTGCATCAGAAAGAATCCTTATCCTCTGATTTTCACCACTCTGACCAGATCGGCCATTACCGCCTTCTTCACCCGCTCCTCGGCTGCCAATCTGCCGGTTAACCTCAAGCTGTGCGAGGATTTGAAGCTGCCCAAAGAGACCTACACCATTTCCGTGCCCCTAGGCGCCACCATCAATATGTCAGGCGCCGCCGTCACCATCGTCATCCTGACCATGGCAGCCGTGCACACCGTGGGCGTTCAGGTCGACTTCGGAACGGCATTGCTGATGTGCGTCGTTTCCGTATTGTGCGCTTGCGGAGCCTCGGGCGTGGCAGGCGGCTCTTTGATGCTCATTCCTCTGGCCTGCTCCATCTTCGGCATCAGCAATGATGTGGCCATGCAGGTCGTAGGCATCGGCTTTATCATCGGCGTGCTGCAAGATTCGGCCGAGACTGCCTTGAACAGCTCCACCGACGTGCTGTTCACCGCCGCCATCTGCATGAGATCAGAGCGTCTTGAGCAAGAAAAGAAGCAAAAGGAAGCTGCCTGATCCAAATGTATTGGAATTTGATTTGAAAAGGCCGCCGCCTGGCGGCTTTTTTATTCTCAAATTTAAAGCTCCCTCCAATCTGCGCGAAGGTGCCCTGGGCTCTTTTTCAAAACATGCCTTCTTTTGCATTAAAATGGCCTCAATCAGGCAGTGCACGGCTAATTTTCTTGTCTCGCATCGGCATTTGGCGCATAATATGCGCTTAAGGCGCGGCGGCCCTCGTTCATGGTCCCTGCCTTAGATAACAGCTTTAATCTTGCAAAGCATGCCTTTGCGTCAATCTTTAAGACTGCACTTGAATTTTGATAAAGATTAAGCCGCGTTAACTGATCTTCTTACCCCCTCCTTTTCAAAGGATACGGCGCGTTAAGCTGATCTTGGAATGCAATTTGAAAAAAATCCTCGCCGCCTTCCTTTGAGCACCGATCTTAAGCATTCGGTCAACTAAGGATCGAGCATGGAGATTTTTTGTTACTTTTTAAGGATCTTTTCACGTGAAAAGAATGCTAATTAACGCCACTCAGCTTGAAGAAGTGCGCGTTGCCCTCGTCGACGGTCAAAAGCTGTATGACCTCGATATCGAGTCCCCCCAGCACGCCAACAAGAAAGCCAACATCTACAAAGGAACCATCACCCGCATCGAGCCGAGTTTGGAGGCTGCATTTGTGGACTATGGCGTCGATCGCCACGGTTTTCTGCCCATCAAGGAAATTGCCCGCGAATATTACCCGCAAGGCACCAACTTTTCGGATCACAACAACCTTAAAAATCTGCTGCGCGAAGGCCAGGAAGTCATCGTGCAGATTGAAAAAGAAGAGCGTGGTCAAAAAGGTGCGGCGCTTACCACCTATATTTCCCTGGCAGGCTCCTACCTTGTCTTAATGCCCAACAATCCGCGGGCAGGCGGCATCTCCCGCCGTATCGAAGGCGAAGAGCGCGCCGAGCTCAAGCAGGCGCTGCAGGGAGTCAATATCCCTCACGGCATGGGCGTGATCGTCCGCACCGCAGGCGTGGGCAAGAGCTCAGAGGAGCTTGAGTGGGATCTGTCCATCCTCGTCAAACTGTGGGAAATGATCAAAGGGGCAGCCTCATCGCGCAAGGCTCCTTTCCTCATTCATCAGGAATCGAGCATTGCCTTAAGGGCCATTCGCGATTATTTGCGCCCCGACATCGGCGAGATCTTAGTTGACGACAAGGGTGTTTACGATCAGATCTGCCATCACATCGAGCTTGTGCGCCCGGAGTTTCTCTCCAAGGTGCGCCTCTACACGGGCGACATCCCGCTGTTTTCCAAATTCCAAATCGAAAGCCAGATTGAGTCTGCCTATCAGCGCGAGGTCAGACTGCCCTCAGGCGGCGCCATCGTCATCGATCCCACCGAGGCTTTGACCTCCATCGACGTCAACTCGGCCAAGGCCACCAAGGGCGGCGACATCGAAGAGACGGCGTTGCAGACCAATATCGAAGCTGCCGAAGAAATTGCCCGCCAGTTGAGATTGCGCGATATCGGCGGCCTCATCGTCATCGATTTTATCGACATGACCCCTTTGAAGCACCAAAGGGAAATCGAAAACCGCATGCGCGAAGCGGTGCGCCAGGACAGAGCCCGCATCCAGTTTAGCAGGATCTCAAGATTCGGCCTGCTGGAAATGTCCCGCCAAAGACTGCGTCCTTCGCTTGAAGAGTCGTCGGCCCACGTCTGCCCCATGTGCCAGGGCCAAGGCACGGTGCGCGATACCTCCTCGCTGGCTTTGTCGGTGTTAAGATTGGTTGAAGAAGAGGCCCACAAAAACACCGGCGACGTGTTTGCCATCGCCCCCGTGGAAGTTGCCACCTTCATCTTGAACGAAAAGCGCAGGCGCGTGGCCGAGATCGAAAAGCTCAACAAGATCAAGGTCTTCATCATCCCCGATCAGCACATGATGCCCTCGCAGTTTGAGGTGCAGCGCCTGATTGGCGGAGCGCAGCCGGGCTTCTACGATTCATCAGCTTCGGTTTTGGCCGACAGAACCAAGCAGGCGCGCAAGGCCATGCAAAATGAAATTGCCGAGCAGACCCAAAAGCAAGGCGATCATAAAGCAGTCGTGGCTGCCCAGCCTGCCATCAACTCTGAGATCATCGCCGAAATTGCACCGCAGATCCCTCACGCAGAACCCAAGAAGGCTCCCAAGAAGCCGGGGCTATTAAAGAAGATCTTAGGGTTCTTCTCAGGCGGCGACAGCAAGGAAGACAATAAAAAGAAGACTGCCGACAAGCGCCGTTCCCAAAACCGCCAGGGGCAAGCCAAAAACGGCAAAGGCGCTCAGCAAGCAGGCCGCCGCCCCCAAAAACCGCGCCAGGAGCGCACTTCAGGCCAAGGCAAGGCTTTGCAGCCTGCCGCCAAGGAAGGACAAACTCCAAGCGAAAAGAAAGCCGCCGCCTCCAAGGACAGCAAGCGCAGCCAGCCGCGCCAGGAGCGCCAGACTCAAGGCAAAAGACAGCCCCGTCCTGCCAAAGGCCGCGAGGAGGACAAGCGCAAGCGCCAGACCCCCAAAGGTCCGTCCATCTCCGAGGAGCTACAAAACCTCAAGGGCGAGGCTCCCAAGTCGGTAGCCAAGATGCAGGCCATGCTCGACCTTGAGGTCAAGTCCGTGCAGCCTGCCGCGGAGCCTCAAGAGTACCGGCCCAAAGAGCGCGTATACGTCGAGGCTCCCATGGGACAGGGGCAGGAAGCTTCTCTGTCCTTTGAGGGCCTGGTTCAGGGCCGCGACTATGAGGTCGGAGAGCTTAAGGTGGCAGGCCGCGCAGGCGCCTTTGCCGATGCTCTCAGCGTTGCCTCGCTTGATGACATCAGCGAGCCTCAAAGCTTCGAGCTTGACTTTGCAGGACGCACCGAGGGCCGGGAATATGAGGCAGGAGAGCTTAACAAGTCCTCCTTGGGCGCAGGCTTTGCAGGGGCGCGCAATGTCAGCTACCGCCCCATGTTCAGCACTCAAAACCCGGTTGATGCCTATGATGATGACGTAAGCTTAAACCGCGAAGAGCCGCAACAGGATCAAGAGTCATCTGCAGCCGATGCACAAAAAACCGCTGCTGCTCCTGTTTTAGCAGCTGCCGCATCAGCTGTTGCAGCAGCTGCCCCCAGGCCCCAAGGAGAGGATGAAAACGCTCAAGATCAAAGCGCGCCAATCCCTGCCGATGAGGAAGAGCAGATGGCAGCCGATGATCCCGATGCGGGCGGGGCTGAAATCGCATCCGACATGCAAAGCGATGCCGAGGACTCTGAGGAGGCCTTTGATGATGAACAAGAGCAGCCTGAGCAAGATGATCTGATTGTCGAGCCCATGGGCGAAGATGATGACGATGTGCGTCAGTTTGTTCCCCGCTCATCGGCCTTAAGCGATGAAGACCAATCAGGCCTAAGCACTCCTGCTGAGGATGCACAAGAGGATGAGGAGCAATCTCTTGATGACATCGTCAATCACGAAATCGATGACGATGATGATCTTGAAGAGAGCGAAGATGACGACGAGCCCACTGCCGTAGTCACCACCACCTCAGAGCAAACCGAGCATTTGCGCCCGCGCAAGCTCAATCAGGATCATGAAGACATCTGATTCTTCCCTGAAGCAAGATTGGGAGGGGCCGGGCTTGAGCCCCGCCCCCTCCTTAAAGCTTGGCGTGCAGATTTAACGCACGCCCTGCTCCCTGCCTTAAAATCACCCTCTTGAATCTGATCTTGGTGCAGCTCCCCGGGTCCTTCTTTTGCAAGAGCGCAATTTGCAATTTGAGGCTCTCTCCTGCATTGCTGATGCGATAAGCCAGAGCCTTT
>CAZYXT010000040.1:0-19774 GCA_964651505.1 uncultured Enterobacterales bacterium | reverse complement strand
TCTTAAACAGCTCTTCAAACGTTGAAAGCAGCATGGACTTGCCAAAGCGGCGGGGCCTTGATAAGAACAAAAAGTTCTTTCTTCGAGCCAGATCTGCCACCAGATCGGTCTTGTCAACATAGAGCAAGTTGTTGTCAATCAGATTGGCAAAATCATTCTTTGAAATTGGCAGATCTTTTGTTTGCGCCATAGTCTGATCTTTCATCAACGGGTCAGACAAGCGGTTTGAGGTCTTTTCCATATCATTTCCTTTGTTCAAATCAGTTACCCTAAAGGCTTCTTTGAGCCATCATAGCACATTCTCTTGCTTGCAGGGGCCTGCGTTTTGAAACCGTCGCGTTGTCAGACAGACAAGCGTTACAGCGTCCGTCCGCGCAACAGCACTTTGCAAAGCTTAAGATCAGGAGTGCATACAAACAGCGAGGCCTCTTTGCCTGTTTCCAGGGTGCCGCACCGATCGGCAATGCCCAAACGCACGGCAGGATTGTAAGAGGCGGCCTTAACCGCCGGGTTTAAGGGTATGCCCATCTTTAAAACCGCGGTTTTAAGACACTCATGTTTTGACCGTAAAATTATCCAAAATAATAACAACGATTTTGCGGTCCGGGCTTTATGCCGGGAGAGGTGATTGCGTGAAGCTCTTTGAGCCGGTCGAGCTTGGAAGGGCTGAATATGATGTTTTGGCTGTGTGGCTGTCCTGCCGGGATTTTACCGCCTCTGTTGAGGAGCAAATCAGATGCAGGCCCTGTTGGCATCATCTTGGCAGATCAATTACTCGCCTGCGGCACAGGCGAGTACCGCTTTATCGCCTATCCCTTAGAAGAGGGCAGGATAAATTTGCAGCGCGGCCAACCCGTCAAACCATCCCTCGCCATCAAGGAGATCTGCTCTGAGATCTATGCATCGAATATCGAGCGCTGTCGCTACGGCATGTTGAGCACCGCCGAGGCGGCCATGCTCAAAGCAGGGATCTCTTTTTAATTTAAAAGCCTTATTTACCAAAAATAAGGCCCGCCTAAGCGGGCTTAACTATCTTGATTGGTCATTGCACCATATAATCTGCCTTGGCCCGAGCAATAATGTTCGGCGGCATCATGTCTTCGAGCCTGAAGATGATGTAGCCTTTTTTGGCATTTTGATAGGTGTCGTCAAAATTGGTGTTGTACAGCCAGCTGTAGGCCTGCTCGAAGTAAGATGGATCGGCAAAGCCGCGCACCAGCATGTCCGCAAAATTCAATCTGGCCAGGGCCGAGCCCATGGTGGCAGCCGCCTGCAGGTAGCGAAAGGCCCGCTTGGGATCCTCAGGCACCAAAAAGCCCGTTTCATAAAAATCGGCCATGCGCACGAAGGCCGGGGCATAACCGTGATCCAAGGAGCGCTTGAAGTACTCTAACCCAAGCTTGGGATCGCGCGTGACGCAGGTGCCGCTGATGAGCATGTCGCCCCAGGCGTATTCAAAAGCTGCGATGCCGCCGCGGCGGGCTCGATCTTCGATGTCGGGGGTAAACTGGCAGCGGTCAAGATTTCTTATGACATACAGATGCCGGTTGCTTTCAATGAGCTGATGCATCTGCTCGCGGTTATAGGTTGCCGTTTCTTCTTCATAGGAGCTGTAGGCTCTGTAGTTGCTTTCAATGGCGCTTTGAGCGGCCCTCGCGCGCGCATCGGTCACAAGATCGTAACTTGCGCTCTGCACGGCTTGAACAGAGGGCGGCAACAGCGCTGCAATGCCTGCTGCGGCCAATAGTGCTGTCAACTTAAATCGCATTTTAGTCACCAAACGATCAGCAAATCAGTTTCACTGTCTATGATAACGGCACCTTGGAATTTTCCTGAAGATGCAAGAGGGGGCATATGCCCCCCTCTTAAGCGACGCGCGTGCGCCGCAACTTAACTTGATTAAGCCTGCTTGGCAAGCCAATCCTTTGCAAAGTCGACACCCTTCTTGATGTTGCCCTGCAAAACGGGAATGAGTTCGTCCAAGCACTGCTTTTCGTAATCTGACAGGGTGCCGACGTCGAAGGTCTTCTCCCAGCCGTTCTTGCCGAATACCAGGCGCTGGGCAAAGAAAGGAGTGTACTTGCCGTCGCCTTCGGTGTAGCCGTACTCGGTTACGCCCGGAGCCCCCATCAGGCCTGCTACTACCTTTAAGGCAAAGCGGGCGCCTGCCTGAGCCATGGACAGGGTGGCAGAGCCTGCACCTACCTTGGCCTCGACAACTTCGGTGCCGGCATTTTGAATGCGGACGGTCAGCTCTTTGATGCGATCGGCGCTGATGACTTCAGAGCCTGCAACCTGTGAGATCAAAGGCAAAATGGTGTTGCCCGAGTGACCGCCGATGACGGGAACGACGGTTTGCTTCTTGGAGACGCCCAGCTCTTCGCCCAAGAAGGTCTCAGAGCGCAATACGTCCAAAACGGTGACGCCGAACAGGCGGTGAGGATCGTAGACGCCTGCGGCCTTCAAAACTTCGGCGGCCAGAGGAACGGTGGAGTTAACCGGGTTGGTGATGATGCAGATGCAGGCCTTGGGGCAAACCTTGGCGCAGTTTTGAACCAGGTTGGCAACAATGCCGGCATTGACGTTGAACAGATCGTCGCGGGTCATGCCGGGCTTGCGGGCAACGCCGGCGGGAATGACGACGACATCGGCGCCTTCGAGGGCCTTGGGCAGATCATCGCCGGTGTAACCGTCAATGCAAACATCGGTGGGGATGTGGCTCAAGTCTTTGGCCACGCCGGGAGTGAACGGTGCTACGTCATAGAGGCTGAGTTTGGAACCGGCAGGAAGGTTGTTCTTCAAAGTCATGGAAAGAGGCTGACCGATGCCACCGGCAGCGCCTAATACGGCAACTTTCATTTAAAAACTCCTATTAGTTTATATTCAATCGATTAAAGAGCTTGATATTGGAATTTTATATATGAAACTCTTTTGAAACATTGCTCATTGTAGCAAAACCTTATGAAAATACACGCCGTTTGGGGCTTTTTTGGCGTTCCTGTTAAGTGCGTCAAACTAAGCGCGGGCAAAGAGATTGAGGCAGTTTTGCCTTGTTCTTGATGACAGCACTGATGAGGCAGGATGCGCTTTGTAACAGCGGAGCACGAAGACCCCCGCGGTCAAAAGCCATGCATCAAAGAGCAAAGCGCAAAGATGGATTTAAGATGGGACTGACAGGCCCCGGCAAGATCCCGGGGCCTTTGAGGGCAAATTATCAGACAAGCCTGAAATCAAGCAGGGCGCCCAAGGCGTTTTCCTGACCATTTAGGACCTTGACGGCCTCAAAGTACTCATCGACGCTTGGCAGCCTGCCCAAGGAGGCGGTCACCGCGCTTAAGACGGCGCTGCCCAAGTAAACCTTGGCCCCTTTGCCCAAGCGGTTGGGGAAGTTGCGCGTTGAGGTTGAGATGACAGCGGCATTGTCGTTGACCCTGGCCTGATTGCCCATGCACAACGAGCAGCCCGGGATCTCAAGGCGGGCGCCTGCCCGGGCCAGCACCGCATACAATCCTTCCTCGCGCAGCTTGGCCTGATCCATGCGGGTAGGCGGGGCCATCCATAATTTGGCAGGCACAGATCCCGGGATCTGCTCCAAGATCTTGGCTGCGCTTCTGAAGTGGCCGATATTGGTCATGCAGGACCCTATGAAGACCTCGTCGATGCGGTCTTGGTTGCACTCTGAAAGCAGCCTTGCATCATCAGGATCGTTGGGGACGCACAAAATAGGCTGTGTGATTTCATCCATGTCGATGGTCAAAACAGCAGCGTAGCTGCAATCGGGATCGGCCTTGAGCTCATGGTAATTTTGGGCAGCCTCCTCCAAGGCCTCGGCCCTCTTTAACAGGGTCTCCTTGCACTCGTAGCCCTCCGATGCCAGCTTGCGCAACAAGGCGGCGTTGGATGCAAGGTACTTTTTGACCTTGTCTTCGTTTAAGGCAATCGAGCAGGCGGCCGCCGAGCGCTCGGCCGAGGCATCGGTAAGCTCGAAGGCCTCTTCGACCTCGAGATCTTCAAGCCCCTCAATTTCAAGAATGCGCCCCGAGAAGACATTAACTTTGCCCTGCTTGGGCACGGTCAAAAGACCCTCTTTGATGGCAAAGTATGGGATGGCGTGCACCAGATCGCGCAAGGTGATGCCGGGCCTGCGCGTGCCCGTAAACTTGACCAGCACAGACTCAGGCATATCCAAAGGCATGGTGCCTGCCGCCGCGGCAAAGGCCACCAGGCCCGAGCCTGCTGCAAAGGAGATCCCCAAAGGCATGCGGGTGTGGCTGTCCCCGCCCGTGCCCACGGTATTGGGCAGGCACATGCGGTTTAAGAAAGAGTGAATGATCCCATCGCCAGGCTTTAAGGCAACGCCGCCGCGCTCTTCGATGAACTTGGGCAGCGTGGTCTGCGTTTTGATGTCCACGACCTTGGGATAGGCTGCGGTGTGGCAAAATGACTGCATGACCAAAGGCGCGCTGAACTTGAGGCAGGCCAGATCTTTGAGCTCATCGCGCGTCATGGGACCTGTGGTGTCTTGAGAGCCCACCGTGGCAACCAAAGGTTCGCAATACTCGTGCGGGGCAATTCCCTGTTTATGGCAGGCAAGGCCCACAATCTTTTGGGCGCGGGTGTAGCCTTTAAGGGCAGGGGCGGCGGGGGTTTTGACAAAAGCCTCAGATCTCCCAAGCCCCAAGAAGGCGCGGGCTTTGGCCGTCAAAGAGCGGCCGATGATAAGGTTGATGCGCCCTCCTGCGCGAACTTCATCCAAAAGTGCGGGGCTGACCTTAAATTTGGCCAAAACTTCGGAGGTTCCGTGGCGGGTCACGACCCCTTCATAGACCTTCAAATCGATGACATCGCCCGTCTTTAAGGCAGAAACATCGGTCTCAACGGGCAGGGCGCCGCTGTCCTCCAGGGTATTGTAGAAAATGGGGGCGATTTTGCCTCCTAGGACAAAGCCGCCGCTTTTTTTGTTGGGAATGCCCTCAATAGGGTTTCCGATATGCCAAATCAAAGAGTTGGCAGCGCTTTTGCGCGAGGAGCCCGTGCCCACCACGTCGCCTGCGTACACCAAGGGAATGCCCTCTTCTTTTAAGGATGAGAGCAGGGCCATGGGGCCTTTGACGCCTTCTTCGTCCGCGGTCAGGCCCTCGCGGGAGTTTTTAAACATGCTTTGGGCGTGCAGGGGAATATCGGGGCGCGACCAGGCATCCTGAGCAGGGGAAAAATCATCGGTGGTAGCCTCGCCTGCAACTTTAAATACCTTTAAGGCAATGCATTCTTTAAGCTTGGGCCTGCTTTCAAACCATACGGCATCGGCCCACGACTGCATCAAAGAGCGGGCCTGTTCGTTGCCTTTTTCACAGAGGGCTTTGACCTCATCGAAGGCATCGTAGATGAGCAAAGTATGCTCCAAGGCCTCCTTGGCGGCAGTGCAGATCTCGTTGTCGCTTAAAGCTTCGATTAAGGGCCTGACGTTATACCCCCCTTTCATGGTGCCCAAGATCTCAACTGCCTTGGCCTTTGAGATGAGCGGGCAGCTTAGGGTGCCTTTGACAATCTTGTCCAAAAAGTCTGCCTTGACCTTGGCTGCCTCGTCGACGCCTGCGGGCACGGCATTTTGCAAAAGATCCAAATACTCGCTCTTAAGCTCTTGGGGCGAGGCTAAAAGCTCGCACAGCTGCGCGGTTTGCTCGGCGGTCAAAGGCAGTGGAGGGATGCCTTGGGCGCTGCGAGATTGGGCTTGCAGGTAATATTCTGAAAGATAGGAAGTCATAATATCAGCCTAAATCTAAACATTCTTGCCTAAAAATATGTGCATGGTGATTTTAACACAGCGCGCAATGTCAAGGGGAAAGCGGGGTGTTAAGGTGCAAAGTGTGATCTCAGGCGACTTTTGATGCACGCACGGCCGACCAGTCAAAATAAGGCCCGGGATCGGTCTTGCGCCCGGGGGCAACCTCGCTGTGACCTGCGATGCGGCCGCGGGTGCAGGGATAGGCCTCATGGATGGCGGCGAGGACTTCTTTGAGAGATTGGTACTGCTTATCTTCAAACGGCTCATGATCCGTGCCTTCAAGCTCGATGCCGATGCCGTAATCGTTGCACTCCTTGCGGCCTTGGTAGGAGGAGCGGCCTGCGTGATAGGCCCTGTCCAAAAAAGAGACGTATTGCGTGATCCTGCCTTGGCGGTTTATGAAAACGTGCGTTGACAGCTCCAAGGCGGCAATGTCTTCAAAGTACGGATGAGCCTTGGGATCGAGGCTTAAGGTAAACAAATCGTCTATGTAGGGGGTATTGAAGATCCCGGGTGGCAGCGAGATGTTGTGGATCACCACCAAGGAGATATCCAAAGGATGAGGCCTTGCCCCGCAGATCTTGGTGGGGACGCAGCGCACCCCCTGAAGCCATCCTGCAACTATGTTCAATTTGCCTCTCATCAGGCCTTAAGGGCTGCTTGAGCGGCGCTTTTGGCATCCAAGAAGGCAAAAGTTGCGCTGCGCTCCTGCTCTTTGGGAGCGGCAAAGCTTACCAGCTCGTAGTTTTTGGCATCCGAGAGCAAGGCGCGCAAGAGCTTGTTGTTTAAGGCATGGCCCGTCTTGTAGGCTTTGAAGGCGCCCAAAATGCTGTGCCCGTCCATATACAGATCGCCTATGGCATCGAGCATCTTGTGTTTGACAAACTCGTTGGGATAACGCAGGCCGTCGGGATTGACCACGCGGTAATCGTCAAGCACGATGGCGTTTTCAAGGGAGCCGCCCAACGCGAGGTTATGGGCATGCATGTACTCGACGTCGCGCATGAAGCAGAAAGTGCGGGCGCGAGAGATCTCGTCTGCAAAGCCGCGGCCCGTGAAATTGAAGGCAAAGTGCTGGCTTTCCTTGTCCATGGCAGGATGCTTAAAATCGATGGTCAGATCCAAGGTGAAGCCTTCGGTGCAGGGATTGAGTTCTGCCCATTTGTCGCCGTCTTCGACCCTGACCTTGCGGGCAACCTGCAAATATTGCTTGGGAGCATCAAGCTCCGAAATGCCGACCGATTCGAACAAATAAATAAAAGGCTGTGCCGAGCCGTCCATGACCGGAAGCTCGGGGGCATTGACCTCGACAAAAAGGTTGTCGATGCCCAGGGCAGAGAGGGCAGCAGTCAAATGCTCCACCGTGGAGATGCGCACTCCCTGCGCGTTGACCAAGGCCGTGCACAATTGCGTATCGCGCACCGATTCGGCGTCGCATTTCATGATGACTTTAGGATCAAGATCGGTTCGCGTATAGATGATGCCGGTATTGGCGGGGGCAGGGTGAAACACCACCTGCACCTTGGCACCCGAGTGCAAACCGATGCCGGTTGCGCTGACGCTTTGTTTTACGGTTCTTTGCCTGATCATTTCCTGTCCTGGTAAATCCTGATTTACGCCTTAATTCTAGCGCAAGATTGCAGACTCATGACGGGCAAAAATGAAAAACGCGCTCAAAATTTAAGACAGCATGGGCTTTAAGGCACTTGCCCGGGGTCCGTTTGCTCAGGCTGCAACAAAGCTTTTTTAAAGCTTTGCCTCAAGGCAAAGCCTAAGACCACTCTTGCCTATCCCCCTTTTTTATTGCCTTGCAAAAGCGTGCTGCTTCAAACGAGACCTTAATATCGCCCCTCAATATCCATATAAGACGGACTTTTTGCAGGATACGCAGGGTCTTAAAACCGCATTTAAAAGAGCGGCGCGATTTTAGCTTGCAATTTTGATGGAAATGAGTAAGATGACGGGGCTGTATTTTCAGGAACAGGGCGTTAGCCCTTGCCTTTGTATTTTTAAGATAGGTACTAGCGAAATGGTAGTCATTCGTTTACGTCGTTTAGGCGCTAAGAAGCGTCCTTTTTACCACATCGTGGTTGCAGACTCGCGTTTTGCATCCACCGGCCGCTTCATCGAGCAGATCGGCTATTTCAACCCCATCGCTGCGGGTAAAGAAGTTCGTCTGAGCCTCGATATGGAGCGCTTAAACCACTGGGTTTCCAAGGGTGCCCAGCCTTCTGATCGCGTCAAGGTGCTGATGAAGGAACAAGAGATGGGTCCTGAGGCCGTTGCCCAAAAGCGTCAGGCCAAGCACGATGCCATCGTAGCCGCCCGCAAGGCCAAGGCCGAGGCAGATGCCGCCGCTAAGGCAGAGCAGGCCCAGGCTTAATCGGTCTGCTGTATGGCAGATAATCCACGCTCCATGGGAAGATTAGGTTCGACCTATGGGATCAAGGGCTGGCTTAAAGTTCAGTCCTATACCGAGCAGCCTGAAAACCTTTTTGACTACTCGCCATGGTTCATTCGCCGGCGTGGGGAAGATTGGCGTGAGGTTCAGGTGGAGACTTGGAAGCCGCATGCAGGCGGTTTTGTCGTCAAATTGCATGGGGTTGAAGTCCGCGAAGAGGCAGCGCTTCTGACCGGCAGTGAAATAGGGATCAAGCGTTCAAGCTTGCCCCCCGCACCGGATGGGGAATTTTATCTTGCGGATCTGGAAGGATGCACGGTGATAGGCCTTGACGATGCGGTACTCGGCACAGTGTCGAGAGTTGTGGATCACGGAGCTGCTCCCTTGATGGAAGTGTCTCCCTCTGACTACGCAAAAGGATCAGGTCAAAAAAGACTGATCCCTTATGTGAAAGGCCCGATAGTGCGAGCAGTTGATCTCGATGCGCGCACCATTTGGGTTGAGTGGGGCGAAGATTACTGAACATGACATGTGGTTCGGTGTAATTTCGCTCTTTCCTGAGATGTTTGATGCTGTCAGCAAAAGCGGCGTCACGCGCAGGGCATGTGAATCAGGTTTGATTAGCATCAACTGCTATAACCCGCGTGACTTTGCTTATGACAAATTCAAGACCGTCGATGACAAGCCTTACGGCGGCGGTCCCGGGATGCTGATGAAGGTGCAGCCTTTGTGCGATGCCATCGCCAAGGCCAGATCCGAGGCCCCCTCAGGATGCAAAGTCATATGCATGTCCCCTCAGGGACAGCGTCTTGACCACTCGTTAGTCGCCAAATTCCATGATTGGGGTGCTTTGATCCTCGTAGCCGGAAGGTATGAGGGGATCGACGAGCGCGTCCTCCAAAAAGAAGTCGATTTGGAGGTTTCGATCGGTGATTACGTGTTGTCAGGCGGCGAACTTCCTGCCATGTGTATCATCGATGCGGTTTCAAGAATGGTTCCGGGCGTGCTTGGAAACATTCGCAACGCACAAGAGGATTCTTTTG
Source organism: uncultured Enterobacterales bacterium (assembly GCA_964651505.1). Taxonomy (GTDB): domain Bacteria; phylum Pseudomonadota; class Gammaproteobacteria; order Enterobacterales; family Succinivibrionaceae; genus Avisuccinivibrio_A. Next base: position 10,545 of record CAZYXT010000040.1, on the reverse strand, counting down.
CGCAAGGATTGTTGCATTTTCCTCAGTACACCAGGCCTGAGGAGATCTACGGCTTAAAGGTCCCGCAGATCTTATTGAGCGGAGATCACGGCAAAATCCGAGAATGGCGCCTGATGCAGGCTCTGGGCCGAACTTATGAACGAAGGCCCGATCTCTTGTCAGGGCGCAAGCTTGACGCTCACGAGCGCAAGCTGTTGGCAGCTTATCTTGCAGCGCAAGATGGCGATGATGAACAGATTTAATGGTATTTTTGACAGGTAGGTAACACTATGGCCAGCCATCCTATTATTGATCAGCTTGAAAAAGAGCAGCTTCGCACCGATATTCCCGACTTCAACCCGGGCGACACCGTCCGCGTCGAGGTTCGCGTAGTCGAAGGCGACAAGTCCCGTTTGCAGGCTTTTGAAGGCAATGTCATTGCCAAGCGCAACCGCGGTTTGAATTCTTCCTTCACCGTTCGCAAGATGTCCTCGGGCGAAGGCGTGGAGCGCGTATTCCAAACCCACTCCCCTTTGATTGCCTCGATTAAGGTAACCCGCCGCGGCGACGTGCGTCGTGCCAAGCTGTACTACCTGCGCACCCGCACCGGCAAGGCCGCCCGCATCCGCGAGAAGGTCTAAGATGCAATTTTGCGCATGCGTGCAGGGCAAAAAGCCCTGCATGTTAAAAGAGCCTTGCAGATATCTGTCTGCAAGGCTCGCGTCATTTTGGGCCTCGATCTTAATGGCCTGTCCTTTGTCTTTGTCGCAATCTTCTCTTTTAAAAGTCCCACGGGGTTTAAATGCGCCTGCCCTTAATGGCGAAGATCATCTCGAAGTTTCGGTTGTCAAGCTTGAAAAGCGACGCTCTATCCTGAGCGTCATCGCTCTTTTTGAGCAAGTATAGTTCAAAGGAGAGCTCGGGACTGTTTTCAGCAAGGCAGCGCGTAAAGATGGTCAGATGGGCGTTTAAAGAGCCCAATAAAGGGGAGAGCCCGGGCAGATAATAGATGACCGCAGAGCCGGAATGATTGTCGGCGGCATAGACCTGTTTTTTGTCAAAGTCCACCTGCAAGGCGTCGATGCCGATTAATCCCAAGCCCGATTCTTTTATCAAAGCCTCGCGCAAGGTCCAGCACAAAGGAAACAAACTCATCTGAGCGTTGCTGTCCATGGCCCCAAGGCAGGCCTGCTCGCCTTGGCTTAAGGTCTTTGAGATCAAAGCCTTCAAATTGTGCCTTTTCTTGGCAAATTCAAGATCGATGCCTTGTTCAAAGTCTCCTAGGCTTAAGGCAATGAAGCCTGAGGAATGGCTTAAATTGAAAAAATGGGGGCTGCAGGTAAAAAAGGGTTTGCCGTGGGGCCCGATGTCATACTCGGGCATGGGGCTGATGCCGTAAAGCTCCTTTAAACAGAAACTTAAAAGCTTGCGCCCTGCAATAAAGCTTTCTTTTCTTGATTGTGCCTTAAAGGTTCTTGCCTTTTGCTCTATAAAATCGGGCAGTTTGATGTCAAGGGCATTGACGATATCGATGGCACTGAGGATCACTTGCACGCAAAACGTTCCAAACAGATGATAAAATTGCTTTCAAACTTACGGTGAAATTGTAGCCAAAATTTTGAACTTAAATTATGAGCGTGTCTCAAATTTTGGCATTTATTTGAGGGTGCGCCCGGTACAACACCTTTGCACTCAACCTTTGCAACGCTTAGGCTGTGCTCATGAGTGCTTGTTCTTGATTTTAATTTGAGGAAAATCAAGAGAGAATAGATGACCGGCCCCTGATGCGGGCAATATGCTCCTGCCGGCCTTTTTTACCGGGATGCGGCGCAGGGACATTCCCCCGGCAGACATCCTGTCCTGCTAACGGCAGCTTTTACAGATGTTCCGATTATCGTCTACACATGGTGCAGGAAAAGATAGTATTGTAAGGAGTCGGCATGGAATTCACACTTCAGACGCTCAGAGAACAGGTCGCCGCAGGCGAGGACAGCACACGCCAGTTTAAGTCCAAAATCGACAATGCCGATTCTCTGGCTGCGGAAATGGCGGCCTTCGCCAATGCCAAAGGCGGCGTCATCTTTATCGGCGTGGAGGATGATGGAACCATCTTAGGCATAACATCCCGAGAGGTACATGCTGCGAACCAGTTGATAAGCAACGCCGCCAGTCAGCATGTCCGCAGCCCGCTTATGGTGTATACGCAGAACATTCTTCTTGAAAATAAAAATGTGGTTATCGCCCTGACCGTTCCTGAGGGAATGGACAAGCCCTATTTTGACAGAAAAGGCGTCATTTGGTTGAAAGCCGGATCGGACAAACGACGTATCAATTCAAAGGAGGAACTGCGCCGTCTTTTTCAATATAGCGGCCAATTCCATGCCGATGAATTGCCTACAAAGGCGGGTATTGACAAACTTGACAAACTGCTGTTTCGGGATTTTTTGAAAAAGCATTATGACAGTGATTTCCCTGATGCCAACGCAGAACAATTGCGCTTGCTGCAAAATCTGAACCTTGCCGCCCCCGATGGAAATCTCAATCTTGCAGGGGTGCTGCTTTTTGCCGAACGGCCGGAACTGGTTTTTCCTCAGTTTGTGGCAAAAGGCGTTCGCTTCCCCGGAATCGCCGTTCATGCCGACAGCTACGATGACACCGAAGATTTTGAAGGTCCGTTGAGCAGGCTTTTCAAGGATGCCTTAGCTTTTGTCATGCGCAACATGCACAAGGTACAGGGCAATAATGGCGTCAATTCACCGGGCACGCCTGAAATCCCGAAACTGGTTTTTGAGGAACTGCTGGTCAATGCCCTTGTACACAGGGATTATCTTGTCAGCGCGCCCATCCGCATTTTCATCTTTGATGACCGGGTGGAAATCGTCAGCCCCGGCACGTTGCCGAATAACCTGACCATCGCCAACATCAAAAACGGCAATTCCAATATCCGCAACCCCATCCTGATCTCTTACGCAGCCAAGGGGCTTTTGCCATACCACGGCCTCGGTTCCGGCATTCTGCGCGCTCTTAAGGCATGGCCTTATATTGACTTTGAAGACGATCGGGAGAGTCTGCTGTTCAAGGCTATTGTACGCAGAACGAGCCTGCCTGCAGAAATCACAAGGAGGCTTGCACCGGAAATTACACCGGAAACACAAAACTTGCACCAGAAACAAGGAGTTTCTGATGCAACTTTGCGTGATATTGCACCAGAGATTTCACCGGAACTTTTTGCGCTCCTTGAGCGTATCGCCGCAAATCCGCGCATAACCACAACCGAACTAGCTGCTGATCTAAACGTGAGCCAACGCACGATTATTAACAGAACAACCAAGCTCAAGGAAAAGGGCATCTTGCGCCGCATCGGTCCCAGCAAGGGCGGGCGATGGGAGATTCTCCCCCCGAATCCTGTTATTCCGGTAAAATAATTTTTTTAAATTTTAGGAAACTTGATGCCTCCTTTATCTGTGCTATAAGCGATCATCAGCTCCTAAGCGAGCTTGACAACATCGAATGCATTCAATGGGAGCAGGGCCTGTACTACAACGAGATCACCTGCAGGCGAAAAAAGATCTCTCGAAGAGCCGAGGTGCATTTTCCACCCGTCTTCGAGGATCGATTTAACTTAACTTCAGGCCTCGATTTAACCTATCTTCACCCCTCCCTGCCGGCGACAGTAATTCGGCCACAGGGTGTAATTAAAGCCTGCGACAAGTATTCGGCCCCTCTGCCCAATAAAAAGATTAAGACCGGCTCTGCACACATCGGAATGCCGGCAGCGGCCCTGCACTTATGAGGGGGTGGGTAGGCAAAGAGAGAATGGTTAAGAGGAGCAGAGGAATTTCAAACAGCCGCAACCTGCTCAGGCATCGCAAAAGCGCCCTAATCGGGGATGGGTTTTAGGGCACTTATTTTTAGAGCATCCAGGATGCCGTCCAAAAAATGTTAAAATTTGGCCGAAAAAACCAAAGTCAATAAAAGATAACCCTGCTCATCGGCCGGTATGAGTTTCAACTATCAACTAAGTTTGTGCATAAAATTAACGATTCATTTGTGGTAATATATTCGCCTGTTGCTTCTCCAAAATTCCAAACATTGAAGTATTGGGATTTATCTTCATTTTCGTCAGCTAAATCCAAAGAGGACAACATTTTTCCGTATTCTTCAATCTCAAAATCTGATATTGTCTTCATGGTGACACCTCTTACTTCTGCGATGTTGTATATCGCTTTCCGGCATGGTTTTCAATTATTTTACTTACCGGAGTATTATCAAATGTAATTATAAAGGCCATGCACAGCCAACTTAAGCCATTTTAACCATTTTTGAGGTGTCGCCCCGGCACTTTACTGACAGAGTTGGCGATTTTGTATGATTAAGAAAAATTATTAGCTGTGCATGCGAGCAGAACATCACAAAATAAGAGACAAGATCGAAGAGGGTTGCCTCAGAACAGGGGAGTAGGTTTTTAGGGTGCCCGGTCTGGTCCATAAAGGCTTGAGTTTATTGGTTGCGGGGGCAGGATTTGAACCTACGACCTTCGGGTTATGAGCCCGACGAGCTACCGAGCTGCTCCACCCCGCGACTGAATGACTGCATTTTAGGCAAAACTTTGAACTATGTCAAGATTTTTTTGCGCCATCTGCCAAAAATTTTGATCAAAAGCATGCGTAAGGCTTAACCAATGCAAAATCTGAGGTTTGACGCGTTAAAAAAGGGGATTGAGAGGAACCCGGGAGCACAGCCCCCGGGATAAGCGATCATTACTCGTAAAGCTTTACAAAGTGTTCGCCTTTGGCCTTGGCTATCTTCTCAGGCGGCACTACCACGTGCATGGGCGGGATGGGGTAGGCTTTAAACTCCCCGTGATCAAAGCCGACCTTGCCGTCTGTGTGCTTGCCGTGCTCTCCCATTATAAAATCGGGCAGCAGGCGGTACATGATCTTGGCATCTTGCAAGAACATCTCAAAGATGTCGAGGATCTCGTCGGCCCGCTCGAAGTTGCGCTCGTCTTCCACCCGGTACAGGCAGTACAGGGCTAAGATGAACATGCAGTCCATGGTGCCGTCAAGCATCAAGGCCATGAAGCTATCGCGGCTATTGCCCACCGCAGAGATAACCTCCGCTACCTGCTCGAGCATCTGCACATACTTGATGCGATCGCGCGGCCGCTCTTTGATGCACTTTAGGATGACATCTGTCATGTAGTCAAAGTCATCGAACAAAAAGAGCTCTTTGGGGCTGATCCCCTCGGTGTCAAGGACAAAGGTCTTCTTTTGCGTCATGAACAAGAACAGATCGTTCTTGTCTGCAACAGGCACGTCATCAAAATTCATCTTCTCGCTGTGCAAAGGATAGGCTCCTTCGAGGGCGCATCCGTCTGAGCAATTGTAAACGGTCGATGTTTTTTTGTTTTCCAGGATGGCAACCTCAAGGAAGCGGGCTGACAACCGGTACGTGCGGTTGCTGTAAATCTCAGATCCGAAGTTGCCTTTGACGATTTGGCCTTGGTGCTCCTTTTTAAACTTCTCCAGATCGTCAATTTCGTATTTGGTCTGTCCGTAGACCTGCGAGAAGGCCGAATGCGGGGTAAGAAACTTTTCAAGCTTCATGCCGTTGTCCACGCCGAACAGATAGATGCGCTTAAATCCCAAGACTAAGGCTGAGGAAGTGCCGCAGTTGCTCACCAAAGGATTGATGCGGACGATGTACTGCCACGTCTTGCGAAGCTTGGGATAGCGGCTGCAGAGCAAAGGGAAAAAAGGCTCGTCGGCTTTGCCGAAGATGCAGCAGTGCTTAAAGTAGGCTGCAACCTTGGGGTGGATGACATCGGAGGCGAGCATCACCACCTTTTCAAGATACGACTTGTCGCCAATGAGCTCCAAGGTTTCGTCAATGAAGGGCACGCGCTCGGTGACGGCGTAAAAATCGGCCTGAATGCCCGCCCGGTACAAAGTCTCCAAAGCAGTGCCGCAGGCTATGATCACCGCTTTGTCCTGGTTTTTGCGTAAAAAGGGGATATCGTTGTCCAATGAAGGTCCGTTGCCGATGACAAAGCAGGGGGTTTCTTTCCACTGTTGCGGCAAAGGCTCGTAATTTGCCAGGCCTTTCTTGTCTTCAATCAGCCTGAACCCGTGGGAGATGCCGAACAGGTGATCGTCAAAAAAGCCCATGGAGCTGTACAGGCGGTTGTAATCGCGGTTGACGGCTTGATGGATTTTGCCCATTTCTTTGCTCTTATAGTGGCAGAACATCCAGCAAAAGCCCGACAAAAACCTGCCGTGCCTTGAGTAAAAGTTGGAAATATCAGCGAAGATCTCTTCTTCGTTTTGCCCAAGACACAATTGCAAGCCGTAGTTGTTCTCGCGCAGAAACTCCAAAAGCGAGGCCCAGTCAAATGCATGCATGGAGGCAAAGAACAGATCAAGCTTGGGCTCGACCAAGATGAGGTTGGCGATCTCCAATCTCTCGTACAAAAGCCCCAGAGAATAGCCCAGTCCCACGCCGAGCATGATGCACACGGGCAGCGAGTCTTTGACGCTGCGGTCGGCAGGGCCGATGTTGATCTTTTCGATGACATCGACGGCCATGTTCATGTAGCGATGCTGGATCTGGCCGAAGGGATCTTTTTCGTGATTATATTTGACCTGTCCGAAGGTGGCGTTTTTGATCTGGTGTTCCACCTGGAACTTGCACAATTCGTACGGGTTGAGGGTCTTGTAGAGGATCTCGCGGCGCTCCCCGAGCATAAGATTGGGGACCCCGTCGGGGCCGCAGAAAAACTCCAAGGTCTCCTCGGGCCGGTAGTCTTTGAAATTCTCATAAACATCCGGCATGTGCTTTTTGAAGGCCTCAAGATTGTTCTGAAAGCGCTGGATGAGCATGTCAGACATGTCTTGCTGAAGCTTGGCATAGTCCTTGACGGTTTTGAGGGCGTCAGCGTCAAGTCCTTCGCACAGGCTGCTTAAGACGTCAAGATCATGTATGTCAAAATCCTCGGCCATATTCTCTCCTTATGACGACAAGAGGGCAGATCTGCCCCCCTTGGTATTTTTGCCGCTGTCTTTGCGACTGCCTTAACCGCGGCGGATGCTGCGATATTGTTTGAGCCCCTTGCTGCCTTTTTTGTACTTAAGCAATTCGGCGCGGGTGTCCTGCAATTGGGATTCAAGCACGCCGATGACTTCTTCAAAGTGGCCTTGCAGCTTTACAAAGAACTCCCTGATCTTCTCTTTGGCTGTTTCATCGTCAGTCAGGCGGTAGCATTCGACCAGCTTGAGCACCAGGGAGTCGAGGTACTGCTTGAGATCTTTGGGCGTGACCTCGTCATCTTGTTCTATCAAGGAGACGAGGCGCGATGCGGTATGTTCAATTTTGCCGATGAGCTCTTGGTAGTCTTCCATTAAACCCTGCCTTGCGTCAGCGAAGACGACTGATTGAAGTACTCGGAGGCAAATTCGCTTTGGGCGCGGATTTGGTTGGCCTCCTGCTGGGCAGACACAGGGATCTTGTCCCAGGCCTGCTTGACGGGCAGGAAGATCTTCAAGGCCAGATCCAAAGGCTCGCAGCGCAAGTTGATGGAAGCTTCGTTGAGCCTCTCGAGCATGTAAAGATAAATGTTGCTAAGATTCTCGGCCAGCTGCCGGTTAAAAGAGTAGTCCAAGGTTGAACGCAGGTGTTCCAAGATGGCCGATGCCGAGGAGAGCAGCTTGGATTTGTTCTCCAGATCGCCCCTGGCAATGGCTCCTTTGGCCTTGGCAATTCTTTCAAAAACGCCCTGGTAGAGCATCTTGGTGATAATGTAAGGATCGGCTACGGCAAGCTCGGCACCTAAGGACGTATTGCGATAGACATCAAGCTTCTCCTGCAAGTCGCTCAGATTTCGCCCGTACATAATTCTCTCCGTTATTATCAGACGGCAAAAATTGCCCGTTTACATTAATTTTCGATCATAAGGCAAAATCAGTGCCAAGGCCTGGGCATCTTGCCTTTAAATAAAATATTTGGCTTAAGATCAACAAGTCTGTCCCAAGGAAAATTCAAAGAATTTTCAAAAGGGCGCCTGAAAACCGACTGTGAGCGCGGCGGCCGGATGGACGCATTCAGCAAAAACGCGGGGCAAAACCTGCCGCCTTTGGCGGTGCGGCAGTTTAGAGATGATTAAAGGGAATTGTTTTCTTTGTGAAAGAAAACGCTGCGGCGCACTCTTTGGCGCTGTTTGATGATCCTGACTAATTTGCGGTGTCTTCTGATGCGGCGCAAAGAGATGCGATGGGCTATGCTGTGTCGTGATCGCCTCATACTTACTCCTGAGCAATATCAATTTGCGATTTCTTGATGCGGTTTTGACTCAAACGCGCACATCTTAGCACCGTGCCATCATTCTGAAAAGGCGCAAAATTAGCTTAAGTTGTTAGTTTGGCAGTCATTTTGGGCAAAAATCTCTCAAAATCGCCAAGTTTGCGGGCAAACAAATCATCCCGGGCTTAAGCCCGGGATGATTGAAGGGGGTTTGAATCTCTTAAACTGCCCTGATGCATCGGACAGGGCAAAGACTTTGATTAAAATCCTGCTGCCAGGCCGTCGCCGCGCGGATCGGTGCCGCCTTGCATGACCTTGGTCGCAGGATCAATCTTGATGGCCCCTGCGTGACCCATGGTGTCGGTGTAAGCTGCCACCACTTCAACAGGATGCCCTCGCTCCTCAAGCTCTTTTACTATCGCCTCAGGGATGCGCGACTCCAATTTGAGGTTGTTTGATGCCTTGCCCCAGGTTCTGCCGTACAGCCAGCGCGGTGCGTCGATGGCCTCCTGAGGTGTCATGCCAAAATCGACCATGCGCGTTATGATCGCAGCCTGAGTCTGCGGCTGTCCCTCGCCGCCCATGGTTCCGTAGAGGATGTAGGGCGTGCCGTCCTCATTGAGCAGCATGGCAGGATTTAAGGTGTGGAAGGTCCTCTTGTGCGGCATCAGCGCATTGACGTGATCGGGGTCAAGCGAGAAGAAGGAGCCGCGGTTTTGCAGGATGATGCCGGTGCCCTCGGGGACGATGCCCGAGCCGAAATCATGATAGATGCTTTGGATCAGGGAGACGGCATTGCCGTATTTGTCGGCCGTGCCCAGCCAGATTGTGTCGCCCTTGGGATCTAAGGACTGAACGTTGACGGCTGCCTTGGCAGGGTCTATTTGATCGGCCTGATACTTGCCGTGCTCCTTTGAAAGCAGGTAGTCCAAAGGAATGTTTACAAACTTGGGATCTGACAGGTACTTGTCGCGATCGGCAAAGGCCTGCTTGGTAGCCTCGATGATAAGATGATAGTAGTCGGCGGTGCCGTTGCCGGCCTTTTTAAGATCGAAGTTGTCCAAGATGTTTAAGATTTCAAGCGAGGCAAAACCCTGCGTGTTGGGCGGGAAGTTGACTGCGGTGTAACCTCGGTAGCTTACGCTTATGGGCTCGACGATATCGGCTTGATGGGAGGCAAAATCGTTTAAGGTCAAAAGACCGCCGTTGGCGCTCAGATCGGCTACGATTTGCTTGGCAATGGAGCCTTTGTAAAATTCGTCGGCGCCGCCTTTGGCCAGAGTTTTCAAAGTCTTGGCCAAATCAGGCTGCTTTAAGATCTCCCCTGCAAGGTAGGGGGAGCCGTCAGGCTTGAGGAAGACCTTTTTGAACTCGGCAAAGCGTTGCAGATTGTGAAATTCCTGATCTTCGGTGTCGGTGTCAATGGCGCTCCACATGGCAAGCGATGTGCTGACGGGGAACCCGTCCTCGGCAAGCTCGATGGGGGTCTTGAGCAGGTCTGACCACTTGTAATCAGAACCAAGCTTCTCTTTGCTTAATTTGTAGGCCGCATCCCAGCCTGAAACCACGCCCGGCACCGTATTGGCGGCAAGATACCCGCGCGAGGGAATGGAGCTTAAGCCTTTGCTCTTGTACAGATCGATGGTGACATTTTCGCCTGCGCGGCCGCTGGCGTTGATGGCGGTGACCTTGTTGTCTTTTGCGCTGTAAATAAGCCAGAAATTATCGCCGCCCAAGGTGCACATCTGCGGATACACCACCGCCAAAGTTGCGGCTGTGGCAATGGCCGCATCCACGGCGGTGCCGCCGCGGCGCAGCACGTCAAGACCTGCCTGCGTGGCGTAGTAATTGGGGGAGGTTACCATGCCGTTAAGGGCCATGGGGTTCATGGCCTGCGAGGGCGTCAAATGGCTCTCATAACCCAAATCTTTGTCTTGGGCTTGGGCGTTTGAAATGGAAATCAGAGCACAGCAGCTTAACATCAGCGCCAAGGCAGACTTTTTGACGCAGTTTTTATTCTTTGTATTCATATAGCCTTCCTAAGTTGCAGACCTGACCGACAGGCCTGACTGCCTGTCAGTCAAAGTCAAAGTCGTCAAAGGTTTAAACAGCTGTTTGTCCGATTATAAACAGGCCGCAGGGAGCCGAATAAAAAGGCACGCAGTTAGGGCGCAGATGAATGTTACGGGGCATGCCGTGCACAGTTTTTGTTAAACCCCGGGGGGTCTTTGCATCAAGTGCCTGCAATGGAAGATCTCAGGGCGGGGC
>CAZYXT010000039.1:0-20107 GCA_964651505.1 uncultured Enterobacterales bacterium | reverse complement strand
TTTGTCAATAAGTTTCGTTTTACCTTCATAACAGGCGTTGCCAGGATCATCAGTGTAGGTCTTTTTTCAGGACCAAACAATATAGACGATATTTCATTTGATTTAAAATACGGAGCCATCGCAGGCTTCACCCAAGAGGAGCTTGAGCACAACTTCAAGCCCTACATTGCCCATGCCGCACAGGTCCTTAACGAAGAAGAGCCTCAAGAGCAGTGGGATGAACACAAAGTCTTGGAGGGACTCAAAGCCAATTATGACGGCTATTCATTCGATCGCAAGCAAAAACGCCAAGTATACAATCCATGGTCTGTGATTAATTTCTTTGCCTCCCCGCGCATCGGTTTTTTCCCCCATTGGCTTGACAGTTCCAACTCAACCTTGCTCAATGATTTTCTGGCGCGTTTGACTGCAAACCCCTCTGATCTGTCTGAGATAATGGCTTTTTTGAATAATGCATCCAGGCCTTACAGTTACGATGATTTGTCTTCAGTCATCTCTCATCTTGGAGAAAAAAATTTTCCCCTCAAAGCCGTTTTGTACCAGGCAGGGTATTTGACCATCAAAAAAGTTTATGGCAACGCGCTTTACATAGGCATACCCAACAGGGAGGTAAAAATTGCTTTTGCCAAAGCGGTATACGCAAAGTTAACCGAAAACCAAGATCAAGATGCCGAGGATGATCCAAATGCAGACTACTTGCGAACAATCACCGAAGCTTTTAAAACCAAAAGTCTGCCTGCCATAAAGGCGGTGTTAAATAAACTCATCAACCGCTTCTCATGCACAAGCATCAAAAAATTTGATGAACAGGTATTTGCAGACGTGCTGGGGAACTTTATCAATGTCTTAACCATGTTCCATTTTGACTGCCTGTGTGAAATCAAATCCGCCAATGGACGCGCCGATTTGCATGTCAAAGACAGCAAAATTCACTATATCATTGAAATAAAGCTGACAGAAGATCGGGCCAAAGCAGACGCAGCCTTCGAGGAAGGCAAAGTGCAGTTTTTGGATCGCAAATACGCAAACCTGCCGGGACCTCAAACCATCGTCCCCTGCGTCATGGTGATCGTCAACGAAAGCAAGCGGGATTTAAATAATATCAAAGAAGGCTCTCCTTCAATGATAAGAGAAATCGTGCACTTGGAAGAACTTGCCCTGACGAAAGACGAGTTTGCCAAGCTTGCAGCCTTGGCAACCGCAGCTGATGATTGACTGCAAAAGAGCTCCTGTCAAACAAAGACAAGCGCCGTCGCAAAACCCGGGCTTTTGGCTCTCATGCCGCAAGGCCCCGATTGTCGTTCGGGGCCTTTGAAACCTTTGGGTTTTCACGCTAAAAGATGGGCATGCCGCTCTCGTCAATCTGCATGGGACCGTTGTTGGTCCCAAAACCGTCAGGCAGGATATTGCCGGCATTTGATTGCCCTGCGCTTTGGGCAGGATCGGGGGCCATGATCACATTGCCGTCAGCATCAATGCTCGCACGCCCGCCCTCGCCTGAAAAAGGAATGGGGGCAGGAGGCTGCACCGCGGCAGGAGGCTCCTCGGGGGCCGCAATTTCAATGGCGGCCTCAACGGGGCGTTGGTTATTTTGAAGTCTGTAGCCGCGCGGTGCGCTGTCATTGCGCTCATAGGTTAAATAATCGGGCACCAGATCGCTTCCGTCATAACCGCCTGCCGATGCCAAGGTCGCGCAATCTTGCTTGACCGCCTCAAGGTGCTCATCAAGGCCGTCCAAGGGGAAGACATACAAACGCGGTTCATATTGTCCCTGCAATAGCGCCACCTTAAGCTCATTGCCATCTTTAAGATCGGCAAAAAGCTTGTCCAAGGCATCTTTTTGTCTTTTGGACAACGGGGCAAAGACCAGGCGGCCGCGCGGAGCAATTTCGCCGCGCAAAGAGTATTCTTGCTTGTTGTCGACCAAAAACCTGGCAAAGGCAAAACCCTGGAAGGCGTCCTTTAAGGAAATGTCCAATGACGGCACGCGCAACTCAAGGGACGCATCGGGAGCCGGCAGCACGCAGGTAAAGCTTAAAGTCACTTCGGAAATGATATTCGGACGAATTTTCAGGGAAGCTTTATGATGAGGCACGGCTTCGTCCAAGGACAATAATTTGGAGGCCGATCCTTTGGCAGCCGAATAAGCGGCATTTTCATTGAGCACCCAGGTTCCTGTGCTCGACAGTCTCCACGCCCCCATGTCTTGAGCCCATGAGCAGGCCCCCAGCAAGCCTAAAACTGCGCCTAATGCCACAAGGCGTTTCTTCACGTTGCGCTCCTTCACATTCAAAGACAAAAAACTGTCACACCGACAGTTAAGCCAAAGTGCAAAAAGCGTGCAAAGATGAAAGCCTTGAGGACGGATTTATCGTTTAAGAGGCAGGCTAAGCCCGAAGCCTGAAAGGACAGGTCAGGCGGAGGTCTCCTCTAAGCAATCATGATCCGTCACAAGGTCTTCTTCGATGGTCATTCTGTTTTTGCCCGCGCGCTTTGACTGATAGGAAAGCTCATCGGAGATGGCCACCAGATTATCAAAGGTGCGGCCCTGTCCCAAGGAGAAAGAGATGCCGATGGAGGCAGTCACCTTGTAGGGGATGCCCAGATCGTCTGAAATCTGCTCTATGCTCGTTAAGATGCGCTTGCCTGCACTCTTGATAAGCTCGGGCTTTCTAATATGGCAAAAGAGAATGGCAAACTCGTCACCGCCGAAGCGTCCCACCAGATCGGTCTCGCGCACTTCGCTTTGCAGCGCCGAGGCCACCTGTTTTAGGACGGTATCGCCCATCTGATGGCCCAAATTATCGTTAACCTGCTTGAAGTTATCCAGATCAACGAACATGAAGGCAAAATTTTCTTTAATCGCACCCAAGGCTTTTTGACACTTGATCTCAAGGCCCTGACGGTTGAGGACGCGCGTTAAGGCATCGGTATAGGACTTCTCCAGGGCCTCCTGCAATTCCCGGTTCTGCCTTAAGCCTTCAAAATAGGCGTCGGTGATGTCGGTGCGATACAGCAGGATCATGCAGTCTTCTTTGTTGTAGTAGCGATAGACGATTTTCTTGCGCCGATAGCGGCCGTTTTCGAGCAGACCCAAGGTAAAGGAGTGATGGCCATCCTTGTTCAAGGCCGCAATCACTTCGCTTAAGCGCAACTGCTTGCAGACGTTCGGCCTGTCTTCTGCCATCACATAGGTCTGAGTACAGCGCAAGAGCTGTTCTTCATAATTTTCCGAAGATGAAGGCGGCCCCATTATCCCCTCTTTTGAGGAGAACATCACATAGCTGTTGCGTTTGCCGTCAAGGTAGATGAAGTAATCGCAGCTGTTGTAGATAAAAATGTCGACGATGCGCTGCATGAGCCCGGGGTCAGTTTCATCCTTGATGACCACATAGACAACATGCTCAGGATGCGCGGTGCTTTTGAACAGATTGATGGAGATCCTTGATCCAATATCCAAATTAGTGGGAATGATGGTATCGTGCTCGATGGAGGTGCGGCTGAATGCGGCCAGCCCTTCGAGGCTCAAACGCGATCGGACGCTGTCATTGCGATAAAGCTTGCCGCGATAGCAGGTTCTAAGAAACTCGGTCCAATCATCGCCTATGCCCCAATTGTCCTTATAGTTCGAATGTTTGAGGACATCAACCTTGTTGTAGACAAAATCGACCTTGAGGGCAACAATGCACAATTTATCGACGATGTAATAGAGATCATCTCGTCGCTCACCTTTTTCATAGTAAGGAAATTTCTCCCATAATTCTGCGATCTGTCTTGCCATTTGTCCTGCCCGCACGATATTTTTAGCTGTAGGTTCAACTTAGGTTTATCTTCATGCATCTATTTTAGGGCTTGTAATAAAATAACCTATGATTTTGGCTTAAAGAAGCAGTTCCATTCGCCATGCCAATCTTTGGTGAACAGATTGAGCTCTTTAAACTCTTCATCGGTAACTTTGATCCCTTTCTTATAGATCACATTCTTACTTATACTCAGTCTGATCCTATGTGACATCATAACATAAATTAATGAAAAATTAAACGCGCGGACTCACAAATTTCGCAATTGTTGCAAATGTGATTTTTCAAAAATAAACCCTGTAATATCAATAAGTTATAAAAAATTAACCCCCGTAAACGCAATCGTTTGCCGGCATAATTAAACCTTGACTTGATTGAATAATTTTTGTAATTAGGTTAACTATTTCTGTAATAAAGATAACATTTTATTTAATAAGTCAAGTGAATTTGGCAAGGTATTTGCCGGGAAAATTTTCAATTAATTCGACAAATGAATTTTGTATGAAAGCTTTGGATTTTAAACTCCCTGTCCTTTAACAGGCCCTCAGAGCGGTTTAAAGTTTGAATCTTAAATACAATGCCGCGTTGCACGCGTGGCTTTTACTCCCCTAGGCAAAATAGTTGCCCCACCCTGCTTAATTGCCGCCTGCAACAAGGCGCGCAGCCATCTTGCAATAAAGGCAGGGGCTGCAAATTCAGTGTTTAAAAAGGCACGGGCACAGTCAACGACAGCTCAAAAGAGCATGTCGGCATGATGCAGATTTATGTTGACGCAAGAGCGCTTAACTTAAATTAAGGCAGTAAAAACGTCAGGCAAGTTAAAGCCCTGCTTTAAACGCCGGGCATTTTGGCATGGGCAGCATTTGCTGCAATGAAGCTTTATGCCTAATAGAGGATGCGGCTCTTTAAGGTGCCTTCAATCTGCTTTAACAGCGGGACCAGCTGCTCGGGCGTATCCGAGTGAATGTCCATCACCACGTAGCCCACCTCTTCGGTGGTCTGCAGATACTGCGCTGCCACGTTGATGTCTTTAGATGCAAAGATCTCGTTGATCTGACGCATGATGCCGGGCACATTGCGGTGCACGTGCAAAAGGCGCGACACGCCCTCGCGCTTTTGCGGCAGCGAGACTTCGGGGAAGTTGACGGCGGTGATGGTCGAGCCGTTATCCGAGTAGAGCGCCAGTTTTTGGGCCACCTCGATGCCGATGTTGCATTGAGCCTCCTCGGTGGAAGCGCCGATGTGCGGAGTTAAGATCACATTGTCAAACTTGCGCAGCGGGGTGACAAATTCCTCTTTGTTGGAGGCAGGCTCGACCGGGAACACATCCACAGCAGCTCCGGTAAGCTTCTTGCTCTCCAAAGCCTCAGCAAGGGCATCGATATCCACCACCGTGCCGCGGGCGGCATTGATGAAAACCGCCCCGTCTTTCATCTTCTCAAACTGCGCTTTGCCTATCATGTTGAGGGTAAGCTCGGTTTGGGGCACGTGCATGGTGATGATGTCCGCTTTTGCCAAAAGCTCGTCCAAAGTTTCAAGCTGCTTGGCATTGCCCAAAGAGAGCTTGTGTTCGATATCGTAGTAAACCACCTTAAGGCCCAGGCTCTCGGCAATGATGCCCACCTGAGTGCCGATATGGCCGTAACCTACGATGCCGATGGTCTTGCCGCGGGCTTCAAAACAACCCTTGGCAGCCTTCTTCCAGCCGCCGCGGTGCAAAAGGGCATTGCGGGCCGGCACATCGCGCAACAGCTGCAAATACTCGCCGGTTACCAGCTCGGCCACCGAGCGGGTATTGGAAAAAGGAGCATTGAACACCGGAATGCCCAATTGTGCTGCCGCCTTGATATCTACCTGATTGGTGCCGATGCAAAAGCACCCTATGCCGACCAGGCGCTTGGCATGCTGCAAAACTTCCTTGGTCAAAAAGGTGCGGGATCTGATGCCGATGAAATGAACGTGCTCGATTTTGCTCAAAAGCTCGTCGCCGTCCAAGGCTGTCTTCAAATATTCGACATTGTTGTAGCCTGCCTTATTCAAGACATCGACGGCGCTGACATCCACTCCTTCAAGCAGGAGGATTTTGATTTTGTCTTTTTCCAAAGAAAGCTGGTGCATTGTGCTTACCCCATAAGTGCCGCAGCCTGCGGCTCAATTAAAAAGGGGCTCAAAGCCCCCTCTGCCTATGCCTGTGCGCATTTGCGGCGCGCGAGCACGGCGTCATTTAACAGTTGCAAGATATATTCGGTATCTTCAAACCCGACACAGGCGTCGGTGATGCTTTGCCCGTAGACGAGCTTGTCCTGATCGGCAGGCAGATCCTGACGCCCCTCCACAAGATTGGACTCGATCATCACGCCAAAAATGCGATTCTCGCCGCCTGAGATCTGTTGTGCCACATTTTG
Source organism: uncultured Enterobacterales bacterium (assembly GCA_964651505.1). GTDB lineage: Bacteria > Pseudomonadota > Gammaproteobacteria > Enterobacterales > Succinivibrionaceae > Avisuccinivibrio_A. Next base: position 13,902 of record CAZYXT010000039.1, on the reverse strand, counting down.
GGCCACCTCAATCTGCTTCTTATATTGCTTTGAGGAGTTTGAGTGCGAAAAGTCGATCATGACCTTTGGCACTTCGCGGGCTTTCTCCAGCATCTTGCAGGCAGCCATCACATCCTCGGCAAAGTAATTGGGCTGCTTGCCGCCGCGCAGGATGATATGGCAGTCGCGATTGCCCAAGGTATGGCCGATGGCCACGTGCCCAAGCTTGGTAACCGTCATAAAGGTGTGCTCGTGCTGAGCTGCCACTACCGCATCAACGGCGATCTGCACCGAGCCGTCGGTGGCATTCTTAAAGCCCATGGGGCAGGACATGCCGGAGGCAAGCTCGCGATGCACCTGAGATTCGGTGGTGCGGGCACCGATGGCGCCCCAAGAGATCAGCTCGTCGATGTATTGGGGAGTGATCAAATCCAAAAATTCGGTGGCAGCAGGCATGCCCATCGAATTTATCTCAACCAAAACCTTGCGGGCAATGCGCAGGCCGTTGTTGATATCAAAGGAATTGTCCAAATTGGGATCGTTAATCAATCCCTTCCAGCCTACCGTGGTGCGCGGCTTTTCAAAGTAGACGCGCATGATGACCAACAGCTGGTCTTTGTAACGCTCTTTCAAAGGCAGCAAACGCCTTGCGTAGTCGTAGGCAGCCTTGGGATCATGAATGGAACACGGCCCCGTAATCACAATCAGGCGATCGTCGTCATCATCATGCATGATGTTATGGATCGCCTTGCGAGTTTCAACCACCAGCTTGTCTATATTCTCGGTGGTAGGATATTTTTCAATAATCGCAACCGGAGGTAACAATTGATAGACTCCCATCATATTGGTGTCAACGATACCCTGTCGCGAAGCGGGCGGCATGGGGATCATTCTGCTGTTGTAAGGATTCATAGTCAGAACCGCCTTAAAAATCAGTTAAACCAATAGCCGAAGAAATAATAGTCAAACGAGCCGTTAAAGGAGTTCCCCTGCTCCTTGCGTGAAGTTAATGCCAAGGCAGAAGATCTGCCGTTTTGTCCGATTAACTCTAACGTTTTCACGATATTCACCATTATTAAATCAGCTTTCAATCATCAAATAATCTACAAATAAAGTCGGATAAAAAAGCTGTCAAATGACAGCTTAACCACAATATTATATGTTTTGCGCCCTATCTTGCAAGGAAGATCGCAGATCTTTGGCCGATGTCCTGAAAAAGCGCCAAAACAGAACTTTTGGAAGCGCCTAAATGGCGCTTTTGAAGCTGTCTTTGACCAAACAGGATTGGCCCTCTTTAAGAGGGGGGTGCGCCCTTGAGGCTAAATGTCCAGCACCAATCCGACAGGACAGTGATCGCTGCCCGTGACATCGCTTTGTATGAAGGCATCGGCCACATTGTCTTTAAGCTCTTCTGAGACAAAAAAGTAGTCGATGCGCCACCCTACGTTGTTGGCCCGGGCGCGGGTTTTATAGGACCACCAGGTATAGGCCCCCTCAACCGGTCCGTGAATGAGGCGGAAGGTGTCGATGTAGCCTGCCTTAACAAACTTGTCCAAAAAGGCCCTTTCGATTGGCAAAAAGCCCGTGTTGTTCTTATTTTGCCCGGGTCTTGCCAGATCGATTTCCCCGCGGGCAATGTTAAAGTCGCCGCAGACTACGATGGGTTTGTTTTGGCGAAGTTTTTGGGCATAATTAAAAAAGGAGTCAAAAAAGCCCATCTTGTAAGGGACGCGCACAAACTGCCCCACAATTTCTTTGCCGTTTTCGTCAACCGCATTGGCCCCGCCGTTTGGGAAATAACCGTTGAAAAGGTGAAACTTTTCAAACTCAAGATGCACGATGCGCCCTTCGCCTTGGTACTTCTCCTCGGGCAGTTCTATTTCAACCTTTAAAGGCTTGAGCTTTGAGAAAACTGCGGTGCCCGAGTAGCCTTTTTTGACCACCGAGGAGGCAAAATAGGATTGATAGCCTTCTTTTTGGGTAAGCTCAGGCCCCAATTGATCCAAGCTTGCCTTGGTCTCTTGAAAGCAGATGACGTCATAGACGCTGTTTTCAAACCACTGCCAGCCCTCTTTTTTGGATACGGCGCGAATGCCGTTGATATTCCACGAAGCAAGTTTAATCTGCATAGCATCTTCTTAATTTGTGAACCTTGGAAGATTATGCAGGCTTTATTGAGGCACCTCAAGCTCTTGCAGGAAACCTGCGCATTTTTCTTGGTTATGTCCTGCAGTTATGGACGGGCATGTAAAAACGGTATTATGCGCGGCCTGTTTTTTGCCGCTAAAATAAAGTTGCAAGAGCGCAAACATCGAAGTTTTGGATAAAAGGAATCGATTTATGAAGACAACCGTTGCCTTAACCTGTGCCTTAGCCTTGGTCGCAGGCTCTGCCGTGGCCGCCGAGGGCGATATCAAACAGACCCCCCTTAACACCATCTTCGGTCAGGGCGTGGTCAATCCCTACAGCGATCACTTCACCGGCACCACCTATCTGCAAGCCATCACCGCCGAGATGGGCGAATCTTTATCGAATGTAACCTTTGAGCCTTGCGCCCGCACCGACTGGCACTATCACACCCTGGGTCAGATCTTGCTGGTGCTCGATGGCGAGGGCCGCTTCCAAGAAAGAGGACAAGATCCCATTGCCATCAAGCAGGGGCAGGTGGTCAATATCAAGCCTTATGTCGAGCACTGGCACGGCGCAGGTCCTCAAACCTGGATGACTCACATTGCCCTGATGCCGGGCGGTGCCGACAATCAGACGGTCTGGCTTGAGCCCGTCACCGACGAACAGTATAACAAAGAGGTGCAGCCTTAACTGCATGTCTCTCAGGGCTTCGGCCCTGTTTTTTTTTGTCCCAAGACCGGGGAGATCTTGCGCCCTGCAAGCTTTAACCCCCCGAGAATTTGATCTTAAGCGTGCCCTCCTTTTTATCTTGCCGCCTTAAAACCGCCCTCCTGCCCTGACGAGCATCTTGTGCAAGGCGTTTTCCTTACAATTTGCCGCAAGATCTCAAGGCTTTCCTGCAAGACGGGCTGATGCATCAAATAAGCTGACCCCGTCCTGCAAGGCTTGATGAGCTTTTTTCTTATGGGGCAGCGCCCAAGAGTGCTGCCCTATGGTCTTATCGCCCAAGCTTACGGGCCTTTCATAATGTCATTCTTTTTAAGCCATGCCTGAATATCCGCATGCAGGCTGCTGCCGCCTGAGTAGTGAATCGACAAGGGCTCGCCCAACATTGCATCAGGCACGATTTTTACGATGGCCGAAATGCTTTGACCCAGACGCCCGCCTCCGTGCGAGCAAAAAGCAATGATCTTTTTGCCTGCAAAGTCATAGCTTTCAAGGAAAGAGGCAATGGGCATGGGAATGGAGGCCCACCAGTTGGGATATCCCAATAAGATTGTGTCGTACTGCTCAAAGTTCTGCACCGTCCCCGCAATCTCAGGCCTGGCCTGATTTTTCTGATCGCGTCTGGCCTCTCTTAACACTTCGCTGTAATCGTCCGAATACGGCTGCACCAAGGAAATCTCAAAAAGATCGGCCTGCGTGATCCTTGCGATCTCCTCTGCGATGCGGGCGGTATTGCCGCTCCAGGAAAAATAGGCAACCAAGATCTTGGAGCTTGAGGCTGCGGCGGTCTGAGGTGCCGTTACGGTGCTGACGGTGCCGCCTTGGGCGGTTTGGGCGCTGACGGCCAGTCTTAACCCTATGCTAAAGCCGCTTTTATCCTGATCCAAGGCTGCCCGGTAGGCCGAGCGCAGGTTTTTGGCAAAATCATTCCACCCGCCGCCGCGATAGACTCTTTGGATGCCGGTCGCCGCCCCGTCAGGATCGGTTTGCGCGCCCTGCTTATAGGGGCCGTAGAAATCGAACACCCACTCGCCCACATTGCCGTGCATGTCGTAAAGACCCAGGGCATTGGGTGCAAAGCTGCCAACCTCTACCGTGGTTTGCCGATAGTAGCCCGGCTTCACCTTCAAATTTTGTTGGGAAAAATAGTTGTCTTCGATGCCGTAAGGGTAGTGGGCATAGAAGTTGGCGGTGTTCTCGCCCGGGGAATCTTGAATGTTAAAGGGCTCGGAGGAGCCTGCGCGGCAGGCGTACTCCCACTCAGCCTCGGTGGGCAGACGATAGCCGTTTGCCCCTTTATTCCAAGTAATGGTGCCCTTTTCAATGACATAGGCGGGGGTGCGTCCGTCCCTTTGGCTTAAGGCATTGCAAAATTCGACGGCCTCAAGCCAGGTCAGGCTTTCAACCGGGAGACGGGCGCCTTTGAAATGGGAGGGGTTGGTGCCTGTCACGCTTTCATACAGCTCCTGCGTGACCTCAAACTTGCTCAAATAAAAGTCTGAGACCGTCACCTCATGCAACGTTTCATCGTCCCCGCGCCACTCTTCGCTTTGCGGACTGCCCATGTTGAAAGTGCCGCCTTTGACAAAGACAAAGTCATCAGGCACGGCAGCGCCCAAGGCCATGCCCGAGACCCCGCACAGGGCCATGGCACACAGCAGTTTTCCTGTTTTTTTCATCATGTTCTTCCTCGTATCAATCAAAAAAAATCGGGTGGTTATTGTGCAGGGGGCGGCCTTGAGAGCAAGGCTGTCAAAAGCAAGGATACCTGTTTTGCCGCCATCTCTTCGATGGTCAGGACAGGGTAACTTGCCTGCGCCAGATCCATGGCCTCTTGCTTGGCCGGGGTCAAAAATGCATAAGGATAGATCCCCACCATAAAGGGCAGCAGGCAATAGATAAAATCCTGCCTGTCAGGTTCATCAAGCCTTGGGAAAAAGGCTTTGAGGCTGTCATCTAAGCTTTGCACCGCCTCTTTATAAATGCGCTTGAATTTGACCAGTCTTTCAATGCGCACCTCATCTTCAAGGGCATAGCTGTCGACAGCCAGGATCTTAAGCAGCAGTCTGCGTTTTTGCAGGCTTTTGCCGATAAGAGTTGCAAAGCGCTCTATATCGCCCTCTTGAGCCTTGGCGGCAATGACTTTGAGATCGTCTGACCAGGCCAAAAACTCGCGCCCGAAGGCTTCAAGCAAGATCTCTTCTTTGTTTAAAAAATAGGCGTAAACCAAGCTGCGGGTAAGATCTATGGAAGCTGCCACCTCCTTGATGCTGATGGCATCAAGGCTCTTGTGCTCATAAAGCTTAAGGCAGGAGGCAACGATTTGCGATTGCCTGTCTTTAACAAACTCTAGGCTGACCTTGGGCATGACTTATCCAACAACTTAAACTGCCATCCAAAATAAACTTAAAACTGACACACTGTCAAGATTAAAATTGACACGGTGTCGGTTATTTTTGCAAGAACGAAACTTGGGCAAAAAGGATCAAAACGCGCGGCATTGACCGGTGCCCTGCCTTAAAAAACCGCTCTTTTGAAACTTTAATGGATAAGATGAGTTCAGCAGGAGGCCTGACTGCCTTAAGGCAGTCAGGTCACAAGATCAGTTTGCCTGATAGGTGAAAGCCAGATATGAGATCATGCCGCCGCTTAAGTTATAGACTTCTTTGAAGCCTTTTTGCATCAGGATGCGGCAGGCATTGTAGGAGCGCACGCCTGCCTGACAATGCACCACATAAGGTTTGCTCTTATCAAGAGCGCCTTCATCGATGGCGCGCCTGAGTCTGTTCCAAGGCACATTGACCGCTCCGTCAATGCGCTTGAGCTCAAATTCCTCGGGCGTTCTGACATCAAGCAGCACCGCCTCCGGGTGCTCTGCCTTAAACTTGAGGTACTGCGGGTAATCAAGGTTCTCAACCAAGCCGCAGACCACATTGTCGGCGCTGCTGCCTGCCATGTTGACAGGGCAGCGGGCGCTGCTAAAAGGCGGGGCATAAGCGCTTTCCATAAAGGTCAGATCTTCTGCCGTCAGATGGTTTTGCACCGCCAGGCTCAAAGTCTCGATTGCCTTGTCGGTGCCGGGGCCGCCTGCGGCCTGTGCTCCGAGCACCAAGCCGCTCTTTTTGTCAAAGTACATTCTCAAGTGAATGGGCTGCGCCCCGGGGTAATAGGCAACATGCTGATTGGCATGCACCGTCACGCAGGCCGTGTCGGGGCGGCTTTGCAAAGCCTTGCCGCCTGCACCGCAGGAGCCTGCATTCAAAGAGAAGATCTTGGCAATGCAAGTGCCGATGGCGCCCTTGTAGTGTTTGGGCTTGTCATTGACCAAATTGTAAGCCAAAATGCGCGCCTGTTTGGTCGCAGGCGAGGCCAAAGGCACGGCCCCCATTCTGTCCTCGGGCACGCCTTTAACCAAGATAACATCGCCTGCCGCGTAAATATTCTCGTCATTGGTCCTTAAAGTGTCGTCAACTTCGATGAGGCCTTGTTCATTTACCTGCAGGCCGCACTCTTTTGCCAAAGAGCTTTGGGCACTTTGGCCCATGGCCATGATGCAGGCTGCGCACTCGATGATGCTGCCGTCGTCCAAGGTGATCTTAAGGCCCTCTGCTGTCCTTGCCAAAGCGCCGATGCCTGTGCCAAGGCGCAGGCGCACGCCGTTTGCATTAAGCTTCCGGTGCAGGTATTGGGCAATCTCAAAATCAAGACCGGCCATCACTTGCGGCAGTTTCTCAACCAAGGTGATCTCAAGCCCTGCGTTTCTTAGGTTTTCGGCCATCTCAATGCCGATGAAGCCGCCGCCGACCACAACAGCGCTCTTGATCCTTTGATTTTGAATGTACTCTTTGATCTGCACGGCATCTTCTACCCTGCGCAACCCGAACACACCCCTGATCCCTTGGGCAAATTGAGGGATGACGGGGGCAGCGCCCGTGGCTATGACCAGCTTGTCGTAATAAACCTTTTGGCTTTGCAAAAGATGGTTCTTGGCGGCCACATATTTTTCATCCCGGTTGATGGCCACCGCCTTTGTGGAGGTTAAGATCTGCACGCGGTAATGGTCTTTGAAATACTCTTTGCCGACCACGAACAAATCGTCTTTATTTTTGATGACTCCGCCTGTGTAGTAAGGCAGAGCGCAATTGGCGTAGGAAATATAGGAATTTTTTTCGATTAGGGCAATTTGGGTGCCTTCGCTGAGGCGTCTTAACCTGGCCGCTGTCGCGCACCCTGCGGCAGAGGCTCCGATAATCACAACTTTCACTTATGTTTCAGCTCAAGCTGTCCTGATTTAGGTCTGCGCCAATGACCAATCATCGTCTATGCTCGCTTCAACTTCAGTTCCCTGACGCGACAAAAGCTGATTCAAGGTTGACAGCGAATTCTTGATTAAATTGCGGGTGACGTCGCTGCTGGCGCCGATCTGAACTTTGTGCAGGGCACCGTCGTCATCGACGGTAAGCTTGATGCTCATGCGTCCGAGCACCTTGGGATTCAAGTCGATGGTCATGCGCTTGAGGTTGCGCGCGGCCATGCTCATCACCATTTCGTTGACCATGGCAGCCTGCGAAGCACCGTCAGAGCTTAAGGCAAATTTTTGGGCAAACAATGATGCCAATTCTCCGCTCCGATTCGATCCTGCCTCATTGTTCATGTTTTGTCCGGCATCTTGCCCGGAGGCTCCTGCGGCAGGCTCTTTGACGGCTGAAGCCTGAGCGTAATAAGTTTGCAGCTCTGAGACCGTGGTGACAAAGCCTCTGTCTGATGATTTGAAGCCTGCGCTCTCGGGGGCAAACAACAGGGCACTGCCCTGCATGTCTTTTAAGGCGGAGGCAAAAGTCTCGTCAAGATCGGCTGCCAAAGATTGATTCAGCATGCCAAGGCTCTCATCGCCCTGCACGCCTTGCGCAAAATTCTGCCCGGGCATCGGACGGACTGATGAAGATGCATTTTGAACTTGCAAGGCCTGCTCCACCGTCTTGGTCAAGGCGCTGCCCAAAGATTGCGCGCCCTGATTGGACAAAGAGGCTTTGATGGCAGAAAGCCCCTGCGATGCCTGCAAATTTTTAGCTTCGGTTGATTGGCCCTGCATCAAAGAGCTTTGCGCCATGAGACCCTGTTTGCCCTGCTCGGTCAAAACAGATGATCCGCCCTGAGCCGATCGGTAAGAGCTTTTGACATTGTACATGCCGTTTGGATCGTCAAACTTGGCCTCGTTGATCTGAGCTTTGAGCATCGACTCCTTTAATTTGAGGCTGTTGTCAAGCAAGGACAGATCTTGAGATAAAGTCTCGCTCTGAGACTGCGCTGAGGCACTCTTGTTGTGCAATCCTATGGCCTCAACCTTTTGCAAAGAGGTGTCCGCAACTTTCTCCAAGCTTAATTTTTCAACATTAAGCTTGACGGCCAGCTCATTGACAAACTCCTTGCTGCTCTTGCCATCAAGGCTGTCGAGCACCGCCTTGTCGGTGGCAAACATATCAGTTTGCGTTGAAATTGAAGATGTGCTCTTATCCGAGGCTTGTCTTTGATCCAAGAGTTTTAAGGAATTTAAGTCTTCGTCGGTTAAGGTTTGCTCAAAATCGGCCGCGCTCTCAAAGCTTCGCCCGCTTTTGCCAAGATCCAAGTTTTCGGTGCTCTTGGAAGCGGCATCCCGGGCCTGCTGCATCGCTTGGGCGTTTTGGTCTGTCCACAAGGCAGCCTCGATACTCATGCCATCATCGCTCTTGCGCTCGGGTTTGTCGTCGCGTTCTTTTTGATGATCATCCTCATCGTCAAGATCGTTTTTTTGATCATTGAAGTTTGAGCGCTCGGTCATGGCCGTACGGGCATTATTGGCAATATTGCCCACGCAATTGTAGCCTGCATTAAAACTTGAGGCAGATATTTTGGACTGAATGCTGCCAAAAAGGGCAGCAAAGCCTTTATCACCCGTCAGACTTTGCTGACGATTGCCGCTTGCGGCAAAATCTGTCGAGACGCTTTCGGCACTAAGTACGGATGTTTGCAACATGGTCTCTCCTTCTCCCAAGCTTCAATGCCCCTGCGGGCAGTGCTCACACGGTTCCCGGGGCATCTTGGCAGCCCGGGCTGTCCTGTATTGAGCAAAAAGCACGCCAAGTTTATAACTCAAGGCAAAGGCATCAAACCTGCCTTGCGAAAATAAAGATTGCAAAAAAGGCGGGACAGTAAAGTTAAAGAGGCAAAAAGATGAAGACAGGCTCGGGGGCCTGAGGCCCCCTTTTTAAGATCAGGCCCGAACTTCCTGCAAGTCGGGGTCAAACTCGTGATCGGCATTGACAAGCTTAGGCTTGTTCATGTTCCAATAAGGCGACAAAGCCCTCAGGCGCTCGATGATGCCGGGCAGCACCTCAAGGGTCTTGTCTATCTCCTCTTGCGTGGTAAAGCGCGACAAGGAGAAGCGGATGGTGCCGTGGGCGGCCGAGAAGGGAATGCCCATCGCCTGCATGACGTGGGAGGGTTCCAAGGAGTCTGACGAGCAGGCCGAGCCTGAGGAGGCGGCGATGCCGTACTCGTTTAACATCAACAAAATGGCCTCTCCTTCCACAAACTTGAAGGCAACGTTGAGGGTGTTGGGAGTGCGGCCTGTTCTGTCGCCCATCACCAGCACCTCGGGAATCGTTTTGACAATGCCCTCTTCGAGCCTGTCGCGCAGGGCCCTCACCTTGGTATTCATGATCTCAAGATGGGCCTTTGCAAGCTCGCAGGCTTTGCCCAGGCCTACGATGTAAGGGACGTTTTCGGTGCCGGCGCGGCGGCCTCGTTCCTGATGCCCACCGTGCAGGTAAGGAATGAATCTGGTGCCGCGGCGCACATACAGCACGCCTATGCCCTTGGGGGCATGGATCTTGTGGCCTGACAGCGAGAGCATGTCGATGTCGGTTTCTTTCAAATTGATGGCAACCTTGCCTGCCGCCTGCACGGCATCGGTGTGAAACAAGATCCCTCTTTCATGGGCAATTTGGGCAAAACGCTCCACAGGATAGATGTTGCCGGTTTCGTTGTTGGCCCACATGATTGAGGCCAAAGCCGTGCGATCTGACAACAATCTCCTGTACTGCTCCTCATCAAGCTCGCCTTGGGCATCGGCCCCAAGATACTTCATCTTGACTCCGCGGGAGCCCAAAAACGAGCAGGTATCCATGATGGCAGGATGCTCAAGCTTGGTGGTGACTATCTCGTCTTTGTCCTTTTGCGTCCACAAAGAAGTCCAGACGGCGGTGTTGTCAGACTCAGAGGCACAGGAGGTAAAGATGATCTCATCGGGGTATTTGGCGCCCAAAAAGTCTGCCACCTGCTCGCGGGCTTTTTGCAAAGCCTTATCCACGGGCACGGCAAAATCATGTTGCGAAGAGGCATTGCCGTAATAGGTGGTAAAAAACGGCATCATGGCCTCCAAAACCTCAGGATCGATTCTGGTGGTGGCATTGTTGTCAAGGTAAATGCCCTGCTGCGGCTGCATATTCTGCGTATCCATCTTAAACTCCTAAACTGCCGCGGCATGCAAATTCGCGTCAAATTGTCCGATCTGTTTTTCGATGAACGACAAGGTCATGTCGGCCATCATGCCCTCCTTGACCTGTCCTGAAAGCCTGACTTTGACGGTGGTGCCGTCGATGGCGCAAAGCTCGGCTTTGGAGTCGCCGCCAAGGCCTGCGCTTATCTTGTCGATGGCATCCTTGATCTCTTTGAAATGAGGGTTGTTCAAAGTCTGCTCGTCAAAGGAGCTTTGAGCGCTCTTGACGGTTGAGACATTGATCTTCAAAGAGGGGATGGGAGTGGGAACGTGCCCCGGGCGGGGGACGCCGCAACGCTCAAGGTCAACCCACACTTCATCGATGATCTCTTCGATGCGCATGTGGCAGGACATGCAGCCGCCGCCTGCTTTGGTGTAATTGGTGACTTCTTCGACCGTGGTCAGATGATTTTCCCATACGGCCTTTTTGATCTTGTTGATGCCCACCCCGAAGCAATGGCAGACGATTTCGCCGTCATCGTGGGATTGCTCGTAGCTTTTGCCGTGGTAGTTGGCAATGGCCGCATCCAAAGCCTCCCTGCCCATCACCGAACAGTGCATCTTCTCAGGAGGCAATCCTCCCAAATAATCGGCAATTTCCCTATTGGTGATCTTTTCGGCCTCGTCTAAGGTCTTGCCTATAATCATCTCGGTTAAGGCTGATGAGGAGGCAATGGCGCTGCCGCACCCGTAAGTTTGGAAGGCCGCGTCTTCAATGACATTGGTGACAGGGTTGATCTTGAGCATCAGGCGCAAGGCATCGCCGCAGATGATTGAGCCGACATCGCCGATGGCGTTGGCATCTTCCATTACCCTGGCATTGCGCGGATGCAAAAAGTGATCTTTAACCTTATCTGAATAATCCCACATCTTAAAGCCTCAAAAAACTTCTCTTTGTCTGTAAATGGTATTTATCTGGCAAGCGGGGTCATTTTACACAACTTTATGTGCTTTGATGCGGCCTAAGCGCTCTTGATGCAACTCTTTTTCACCAAGGGCAAAGAAAGGCTCGGGCCCTTGCCTTATCAGGCATTTTGAATGCCCTTGCACTCAAAGCCCAATGAGGCGATGACGGCGCAAAGGGTCTCGTTGTCGATAAGGCCCTCATCGTCAAACACGGCCTTGTGCTCATCAAGGCTGACACTCACGTTGGTGATGCCCGGCAGCGCGCTTAAAGCCTTGCTGACCGAGGATGTGCAGTGATTGCAGTGCATGCCCTGCACGTCCATGACTTTTTTCATGACAGTGTGCTCCTGTTGGCGTGATTTTGGCACGGTTAGTTTAATCCAATTTAAGCGCAGTGCGTTGCTCACCACGCAAATTGAGCTTAACGACATCAAAAAGGCTGCAAGCATGGGAGACAGACTCAGCCCCCACCAAGGGTAAAAGAGGCCTGCGGCCACGGGAATGGCAATGACATTGTAAAAGAACGCCCAAAACAGATTTTCTTTTATGATCCGCAAAGTCGCCGCGCTTAAGGCATGGGCAGCGGCGCACAAACCAAAATCGGGGCGCATCAGGGCAATGTTGCAAGATGACAGCGCAATATCCGAAGCTCCTGCCACGCCCACGGCAGCATCGGCAGCCGTGAGGGCGGCCGCATCATTGATGCCGTCGCCTATCATGCACACCATTTCCCCGCGGCTCTTGCACTCCATCACGATTTGGGCCTTGTCAGCAGGCAAAAGCCGTCCGCGCGCCCGGGCAAGGTCAAGCCTCTCTTTTAATGACAAGGCAGCCTCGGCGCTGTCGCCCGTCAAAAGCATGGTCTTAAGCTTGTGTTCTTTAAAATACGCAACGACGGCTTGGGCCTCATCTTTTAAGGCATCCCCGAGGATAAAGAGGGCCTGCACGCGCCCGCCCCTTGCCAAAAACAAGGCGCTGTGTCCTCTTTTTTGGGCACGCACCGCTTCATCTTTGAGATCTTGGATGCGTGCATCATCTATCTTTAAGTGCTCAAAGAGCTTCAAATTGCCCACATGGCAGATCTCCCCTGCAACCTTGGCAGACACGCCGACCCCTTCGATAAGCTCAAAACCTTGGGCAGGCAGCGGCTTTAAATTGCGCGCGGCGGCAGCCTCGGTTACGGCCTTGGCAATGGGATGCCCCGATTGGGCCTCCACGGACGAGGCCATCAGCAAACAGACGGCCTCGGGGGCGCCCTGTGCCGTGCGCACCGACAAAAGCCTGATTTTGCCTGTGGTCAGAGTGCCGGTTTTATCGAAGATGACCGTGGTGCACTGCCCCATTGCCTCAAGAGCCTCGGCGCTTTTGTACAAGATCCCAAGGGCAGCCCCGCGGCCCGTGCCTGCCATGATGGCCGTGGGGGTGGCAAGGCCCAAAGCGCAGGGGCAGGAGACCACCAAAACAGACACGGCAAAGGTCAAAGCCTGCTCTATCCTTGCTCCTGCCAACAGCCAGGCTGCGGCCGTGACGGCTGCCGCGGCAATGACCGCAGGCACAAAATAGAAGGCAATCTTGTCGGCCAATCTTGCGATGGGAGCCTTTTGCGAGGTGGTCTTCTCAATCAGCCTGATGATTTTGGCAAGCGTGGTGTCATCGCCTGCCGCACTTGCTTTGACCACCACATAGCCTGTTTTGAGGATGCTTGCTGAAAGCATCGGGCTGCCCTGTTTCTTTTTGACGGGCATGACCTCGCCTGTCAGGGCGCTTTCGTCGGCAAAGCCCTCCCCTTGTACCACCGTGCCGTCTGCTGCCAAAGAGTCGCCTTGGCGCAAGATGATGAGATCGCCTGCCTTGATTTGGGAGGCTTCAACCTCGATCTCCTCATCGTCTTTTTTTATCGTGGCGCTCTTGGGGCTTAAGTCCATGAGCTTTAACAGCAGATCGGCAGTTTTAACCTTGGCCTTGGCCTCAAAGTACTTGCCAACGCTCACCAAGGTCAAAATGGCCGCCGCCGACTCAAAATAAAGATGATGCCCGCCTTTTGCGGCTGCATAACAGGAGTACAAAAAGGCAGCCCCCGCGCCCATGGCCACCAGGGTGTCCATGTTGGGGGTTTTGTGAATGACGGCTTTAAGCCCGCTTATAAAGTACTTTTGCTCAAAGAAGATGACCCCCGCGGTCAACACGAGTTGCGATAATGCTGCCATAAGAGGGTTATTGATCACACTCAGCCCTGCCATGGGGCCCATGGAGATGATCATGACAAGCAAGGTCAAAACAAGCGACAGGCAAAGCCTGAGCTTTTGCTTTGATACCTGCCCTTGCTGCAAGCTTAAAGCCTCATCGCCTTTTAAGCAGGCGCTGTAGCCTGCTTTGCTCACCGCATCGGCTATCTTTTGGGCAGACAGCTTGTTTTCGTCGTAGGAGATTAAAAGATTGTTTTTTAACAAATTGACTTGGGCGCGGAAGGTTCCGTCGAGTTTGCAGACCGCTCTTTCCACGCGGGACGCGCAAGCGGCACAACTCATGCCGCCGATGATAAATTCTTGTTCGATCATAGCAAGCCTCAAAGAATGCTCCTTGAGGCTGTAATTTAGGATTTGTTTTGACAGCCTCAAGTTTAG
>CAZYXT010000038.1:0-20360 GCA_964651505.1 uncultured Enterobacterales bacterium | reverse complement strand
GCAGGAAGCGCCTGCGCGCCTAAGATCAGGGTAAGATGGGTTTTGGGGTACTCATAAACTAACAAGGCAAACCCGTGCCTGCGCTCAAATTTAAGCGTTTTCCTGTAAATGTGTGACAGATAAGACTGATCGCAAAGAAGATCTGTGTTGAAATTTGCCGATGCAGGGATGTCATTAAGACAGTGAAGCCTTAGTTTTCCGTCTTGGCTAAAAATGACATCCCTCAATGAAAGAAGGAGTAATTAAAACTGTCTCTCCCCCTTGCAAGGAGAGCAGGGTTAAGCAGAAAGTTTCTCGTTTAATGACAAGAAGCCTTCGTAGCGCTCGCGCAGAAGCTTGTTAAGCTTCAAATCAGGCTCGATGACCTTCATGGGTCTTACGGTGGCCTTGACCGCTTCGATATAGTCCTTAAAGAACCCGCTGCCCACGGCTGCGGCCATGGCCGCGGCCTTGCAGCCTGTCTGCTTGACCTCGGAGATTTCCACGGGCAAAGCGGCGCAGGAGGCGTACATCTTCATCCAAGGCAGGGAGCCGGTCGGTCCGCCGTTCATGCGAATAGTCTTGATTGACGGGGAGATGGCCAGCACCTTGTCCTGATTTAAGGTGTGGGAGAAGACGATGCCCTCGTAGATGGCATAGACGACATCCTGCGTGGTGTGATGCGATTGCAGTCCGCACAAGCCTGCGGTCATGCCCACCTTGTAATTGGAGCCGAACACATAGGGCAGATAGTAAAGGCCGCTCTTGGGCCCTGAGGCCAATGCGTTGTCGACCATGCCGTTTAAGACGTCATAGTCCATGTCCTTTAGGATGTGGGTGCGCCAAAAAGAGAGGTTTGAAGCCGAGGTGGCCGAGCCTTCATGCACGAAGTAGAGCCCGGGGACGCAATAGCTGCCCCACACGTAGTGGTGCTCGTGCAGGGAGATTTGCTTGTGCACAGCCGTGGCGATGGACCAGGTGCCGGCGGCGGCGCTCAAAGCGGTATCGTCGATGACGCCCGAGGAGATGGCAGCTGCCACCACGTCAAAGAAACCGCCGAATACGGGAGTACCCGGGGCCAAGCCGGTCTCTTGGGCTGCTTTTTTAGTGATGCAGCCGCAAAGCTCTGAGGAGTCTACCACCTTGACGGTCTTGTCGCGGCACTCTTCGATGCCGAACAGCTTTAAAAGCTTGTCGTCATAGGCGCCGGTTTGCACGTTGTACAGATTGCTGCCCGAGATATTGGTGATTTCGGCCCCCAATTCCCCGGTCATCTTAAAGCGCACGTAATCGTGCACCATCAAGATGGCGGCAGTCTTGTCGTAGTTTTCCTTTTCGTGGATTTTAAGCCACTTCAAGATGGCGGCAGGGTGGCCGGTCCACATCTGCTGCATCCCGTAAGGATAGGCTTGGTCGGCAGTGCCGTCTGAGAGCCAGTCCAAGACAATGCTCACGGCTCTGGTGTCCGAGGAGTTAATGCCGTTGCGCACGGGACTGCCATCTTTGTCGATGGGATAGAGACCTTTGCCGTGGGAGGAGAAAGACACGCCTTTGACATCCTCTTTCTTCAGCCCCGACTTTTGCAGGACTCCGCGGCAGACCGTGCAGACTGCCTCCCACAACTCATCCATGTTGCGCTCGTAAAAGCCTTCGCCCTCGCTCAAAGGAGCCGCCGAATGCTCAAAAACCGCCACTTCCTCGCCATCGGGCCCGTAAATGCCCGCCTTGGTGACGGTGCCGCCTAAATCAACTCCTAAAAAGTAACTCATCTTGTCTCCTAACTTCGTTTGCATCGGACAATGTCGCTGCGGTTAAGGGCCCCTGCAGCGCAGGTGCTCTTTGGGTTTGTTTAGCTGCGCGCCTTCTTCTTTTCGCTGCCTACATAAATTGCAATCAGAATAATGACGCCCTTGATGACGTTTTGCACGTAAGGATTGATGCCGATGAGGTTGAGGCCGTTATTGAGCACGCCCAGCAACAAAGCGCCCATCAGGGTGCCGATGATGGTGCCCTTGCCTCCGTTCATGGCCGCGCCGCCCAAGACCACGGCTGCGATGGCGTCCATTTCGAAGGCTACGCCGGCATTAGGCTGACCGCTCATCAGACGCGAGGTGATGATGAGTCCTGCCAAGGCAGAGGTAAAGCCTGAGATGGTGTAGACCAAAAACAAGATCTTGTTGACCTTGATGCCGCTTAAGCGGGAGGCCTCGTAGTTGCCGCCTGTGGCATAGACGTGACGGCCAAACGGGGTGTGGGTCAAAACCACGTAGGCTACGGCATAGACTATCAGGGTGATGATGATCGGGGTCTCGATGCCTGCGATATTGCCGCGGCCGAAGAAGCTGAAGGACTGATCCAAGCCTGCGATGGGATAGCCGCCCGTGTAGATGAGAGCCAGACCGCGGGCAATGGTCATCATGGCCAAAGTCACGATGAAGGCCGGCATCTTTGCATAGGCGATCATGGCGCCGCAGAAGCCGCCAAGCAGGGCGCCCAGCAGCAATCCTGCAAAAATGGCGACCGGGATGGGGACGCCGCCTGCCATCAGACCTGCCATCAGCGTGCCGCACAAGGCCATCACCGAGCCTACCGACAGGTCAATGCCGCCCGTCAAAATGGCAAAGGTCATGCCTACGGCAATGATGGCGTTGATGGAGACCTGACGGCCGATGTTGGACAGGTTGTTGTAGGTCAAGAAGCTGTCGGATACGACAACCATGATGATAAATACCAGCAAAAATCCCAACAAAGGATAGAACACAGGCTGGCGAGTAAAACGTCTTAACAAAGACATCAAATTGCTTTGGTTGTTGACTTGCGTTTCCATAATTACTTATTTCCCGTAGCGTACATCATGATGGTGTTGGAGTTGATATCCTCTCCGGTTAAATCGGCCACAATATTGCCTTCGCGGAAGACTTCGACGCGATCGCACACGCCTATGACCTCAGGCAGTTCCGAGGAGATCATGATGATGCTGATGCCTCTTTGGGTCAGCTTGCGCATCAGCTCATAGATCTCGGCTTTGGCGCCCACGTCAATGCCGCGGGTAGGCTCATCGAAGATCAATACGCTGCAATCGTTGTTGAGCCATCTGCCGATGACCACCTTCTGCTGGTTGCCGCCTGAAAGATTGTTGACCGCAGTCTTGCCCGACGGGGTCTTGACGCGCACTTTTTGGATGAGATCGTTTACGGTTTCCTCTTCTTGCTTGCCGGAAATGAAGATCTTGCCTACCATCCATTTGCTGTAATTGTTCATGCTGATGTTGTTTTGCACCGAGAAAGACAAGATCAGTCCTTCGGCTTTGCGATCCTCAGGCAGCAGGCCGATGCCTTTCTTCAATGCTTCATCAGGCGAGGAGAGCTTTTCTTCCTTGCCTTTTAGGTATACCTCTTTGGATACCACGGGATCGGCTCCGATCAGGGCGCGGGCCATCTCGGTGCGACCTGATCCCACCAATCCTGCAAAACCCAAGATCTCGCCTTTGTACAGCTTGAAGCTGTTGGGCTCGTGGCCTTTGAAGCGGCGCAGATTTTTAACTTCAAGCACCACTTCGTCGCGGCTGATGCTCTCGGGTTTGGGCGGATAGGTATTATCGACCTTGCGTCCGACCATCATTTCAACGAGCTCGTCGACGTTGGATTCCGAGACCTTGCGGGTGCCGATGTATTGTCCGTCGCGCAACACCGAGACGTTGTCGCAGATCTGATAGATCTCTTCCATGTGGTGGGAAATAAAGAACATGCCCACGCCCTTGGACTGCAGATCGCGCATGATGTTGAACAGTCTTTCTGCTTCGCGCGGAGTCAGGGTGGCAGTGGGCTCGTCAAGCACCAAGATCCTCGCATTCAGGGACAGGGCTTTGACGATTTCGATAAATTGCTGCTCGGCAACGCTCAACTCCATGATGGGGCAGTCGATATCCACGTTGATGTTGAGTTTTTCAAAAAGTTTGAGCGTCTCCTCGCGCATTTTGGCAAAATTGATGATTCCAAAAGCGTTTTTGATCTCGCGGTTCAAGAAGATGTTTTCAACCGCGTTCAAGTAGGGTATCAGCGAAAATTCCTGAAAGATGATGCCGATGCCTGCGTCGATGGCATCTTGGTATCCTTTAAAGTGAACTTCCTGTCCCTCAACAAATATCTTGCCTTCATCGTTGCTGTAAATGCCGCAGAGGATTTTCATTAAAGTAGATTTGCCTGCGCCATTTTCGCCTAAGAGAGCATGAATTTCTCCCTTATCCAGGGAAAGATTGATATTGCTGAGGGCTTTGACACCGGGAAACGACTTGCTGATCCCCTGCAACTCCAAAAGCTTACTCATCACAACTCCAAATGATATGCTGTCTTGCTTAAAAACACCCTCCCCTGCATTGGGGGAGGGTTAATTTGCGGAAAATTTGAATGTTAAGGATTTGCCTTTGGGATTACCACGAGAAGCCTGCGGCATTCTCCTTGGTGATCAGGGTTACGTCAATGGGGATTTCGGCAGGAACATTGGCACCCCACAGTTTGGCAAGGGCGATGCCCAGGCCTACGCGAACCTGATCGCGGGGGTATTGGGCCGAAGTGCCGATGAAGGGACCGTCACCCTTGGCAATCTCGGCCACAGCCTGAGGGTTGCCGTCAACGGATACCAGCTTGACGTCGCGCCCTGAGGACTGAATGGCCGACAACGAGCCCATGGCGCCTTCATCGTTTACCGAGAACAAGCCCTTGAGGTTGGGAGCAGACTGCAAAATGTTTTCGGTAACGTTCATGGCGATGGCGCGATCTTGCTGGCCGTTTTGGGTGGTTACGACAGTGATCTTAGGATAATCCTTCAAAGCATCGTTGCAGCCGCGGACGCGCTCCAAAATAGGCACTACGGGAATGCCGTCGAGAATGGCGACATCGCCTTCGCCGTTTAAGGTGTCGGCCAAGAACTTGCAGGCCATGAAGCCTGCGTCGTAGTTCTTGGAGCCTACGAAGGAGTCGAGCGGGCCTTCGGCTTGGGCGTCAACTGCGACGGTAACCACGCCTGCATTGTGGGCGTCGATGACCGCAGACTGAATGCCTACAGAGTCGGTGGGGTTGATGAGCAGAATGTCGATGTTGCGCTGCAGCATGTCCTCAACGTCGCTGATTTGCTTGGAAATGTCATGACGCGCGTCGGTGATTACGGCTTCGGCACCGATAGATGCGCAAGCTTCCTCAAAAGCTTCCTGCATGACCACAAAGTAGGGGTTATTCATCTCCTGAAAAGTCATGCCGATGCGAAGTTTGCCATCGCCGGCTGCTTGAGCGGTTACGGAGAAAGCAGTTAAGACAGCTGCTGCCAAGACGGTTTGTTGCAATTTCATGTTGTTGCTCCGAAATGTTTGTTGTAGGTATGTATCTGTCAATTAATGACATCGTTAACATTTGTCACTTTATAAACTTTGCAATAAATTTAATTTGATCTGTTTCAAAGTTTTGGATTTTTACGGCACGGGGGCAAGATTTTGTGAGGGGGTTCAAAAGATTGCCGTAAGATCAAGGACTTTAGGACCTTTATAGCCTTGTCAGGCACGGCGTTTGAGTGCCTTGCAAGTAAAAATATTGTGCAAATTGTGACGCTCTTCAAAAAACTTTCATGACATAAAAAGGATCTTTGCGCCATTAGAACCGCACAGTCAGGGTGTTCGATGGCAAGGCGCTGATAACGAATACAAAACAAGATAAAGTGCCTGATTTGAAGCTGCAATCTTGCCTGAGTCTTTTTACGGGGCCAAAGCTTAACTTGAGCCTTGAAACCATAGTCGCTAGAGGCTGCCTGACCT
Organism: uncultured Enterobacterales bacterium; assembly: GCA_964651505.1. Taxonomy (GTDB): domain Bacteria; phylum Pseudomonadota; class Gammaproteobacteria; order Enterobacterales; family Succinivibrionaceae; genus Avisuccinivibrio_A. Next base: position 14,578 of record CAZYXT010000038.1, on the reverse strand, counting down.
CAATCTTCATTAAGAGGGCCGCCGTCATGGGTTTTGACTTATGACAAAAGTCATCGATAACTTAAAAACATCAGTAAAATCAATAAGTTATCAATAAAATGGCATTTTATTTTATTGATTCAAAAAGGAGTGCGCGTTTTGGCTTTGAAAAAAGCAGCGGCGGCAGGGCTTTTGATCAACATTTGCGGCCAAAATAATTTCTTGAATTTGGGAGATGGCTTCTTGATCTATCAATTAATCTTTGGTCTACTAAAGCAAATGCCATGGTTGGTGCGATAAAAAAGGTCTTTGCTTTAAATTTAAGGGTTGCCGATGAGTGCCGAAGGTGCTGACAAAAGGGTTACGGTGGTGGACGTGGCCAAAAAAGCCAATGTGTCCACCATCACCGTCTCCAGGGCTTTTTCGTCTCCGCAGCTGGTCAAAAAAGCCACGCGCGATCTCATCTACAAGGTGGCAGCCGAGCTTAATTACACCCCCAATCCTTTTGCCCGCAGCCTAAAATCCAATACCAGCCACATCATCGGCGTGGTGACCGACAGCACCTACAATCCTGTGTATGCCCAGGTGGTCAAAACCTTGTGCAACGCGGCCGACAAGTACGGCTACATGGTCATGATGTTTGAAACCTCAGGCGATGCGCAAAAAGAACAGAGGGCCATTGAGGCCCTGTTCAGCTACAAGGTGGCAGGCATCGTGCTCTCGGTGGCCAAGGATACGCATGACTATAACCCCGATTATTTTGACAAGGCAGCCAAAAGCAACATCCCTTTGGTGCTGCTCGACCGCGACGTGCCCATGCGCTCGCTGCCGGGCGTCTTTTTGAACAATCACGAAATAGGGATCAAGGCAGGCGTTTACCTTAACAGCATGCACATAGACAAGCTGCTCATCATCGGCGGGCCTGAAAGTTCCATCATCACGCAGGACAGGGTGGGCGGGATCTGCGCGGCTTTGGCCGAAAGCAAGACCGATCACGAGGTGTGCTATTGCAGCTACACCTACGAACAGGCCAGAGCCATGCTGATGGAGTATTTAAAAGATTACAAGGCAAAAGGGCTCAAGCCTTTTACCCACGCGGTGGGGATCAACGGTCCCATCACCCTCTCGGCCATCGGCGTGTTCCGCTCCCTAGGCTGCAAGGATCTTAGCTATTTTTCCATCGACGAAGTGCCCTACATGAATGACTTTGGCTATAAGATCCCCTGTATTTATTCGGATCCCGTCGAGTGGGGCGAGTGCATTTCAAAACTTTTGTTCAAACTTATAGATCACAATAATTCTCCTGCCTTTTTTGACCGCATGTTTATTCACGGCCACCTCAAAGAGTGATTTTTTAAACCTTGGGCTGAGAACACATCTTAAAATTTGGACAGCGATCTTAAAAACTGAGCAGGATCGCACGTCCAACCCCCGTTTAGAATTAATTTTGCAAAATGCCAACTTCGTCACGCTTTTGCCTGCGACAAGTTGCCATAATGACAACGTTAACATTGCGGCGCAGGGTAGAGAACATGCCCATCCTGCACACAGTGGTTTTAGGAAACATGAAAAACATTGAAACATAAGGCGAGGAAAAATACTTATGGCACAAATCCCTGCAAAGATGAAGGCTCTGGTCAATCACGGTCCCCACGACTATCGTTTGGAGATGATCGACACCCCCATGCCCGGCCCCAACGAGGTCCTCATTAAGATCGGCGCCTGCGGCATTTGCGCCGGCGACATCAAGTGCGAAGCCGGCGCCAAGATGTTCTGGGGCGACAATCCCTGGGTAAAGACCCCCGTGGTTCCCGGTCACGAGTTCTTCGGTACCGTAGTTGCCTTGGGCGAGGGCGCCGAAGAGTACTTTGGCGTTCACATGGGCGAGAGAATTCTGGCCGAGCAGATCCTCCCTTGCAACAAGTGCCGTTTCTGCCGCTCGGGCCAATACTGGATGTGCCAGCCTCATGACATGTACGGCTATCAGGGCAAAATAGCCGACGGCGGCATGGCAGAATACATGCTGTTCCACAAGAACTCCATCATTCATAAGATCCCGCAGGAGCTGTCCTTGGAAGACGCTGCCGTCATCGAGCCCATGGCCTGCTCCATGCACACCACCGAAAGGGCAAACATCCAATTTGAGGATATCGTGGTTCTGGCAGGCGCCGGCACTTTGGGCCTGGGCATCGTTCAGGCAGCGGCCTTAAAGCATCCCAAGAAGCTGGTCGTTTTGGATACCATCGACGCCCGTCTTGAGCTTGCCAAGAAGTTTGGCGCCGACATCGTCGTCAACCCTGCCAAGGAAGATGCCTTTAAGATCATCAACGATCTGACCGACGGCTACGGCTGCGACGTATACATTGAAGCCACCGGCAATCCTCGCGGCGCCGTTCAGGGCCTGGAGATGATAAGAAAGCTTGGCCGCTTCATCGAGATGAGCGTATTCGGATCTGACGTTACCGCCGACTGGTCCATCATCGGCGATCGCAAGGAAATCGACCTCTTGGGCGCCCACCTCGGCCCGTACTGCTATGACACCGTCATCAATCTCTTGCAGCGCGGCCTGATGACCTCCGAGGGCATCGTAACCCACTCCTTTGGCTTGGATGATTGGAAGCACGCTTTTGAGGTTGCTCACAGCACCGAGGCCATCAAGGTCATTCTCAAGCCCGAATAATACAGCACGTGCTCATATAAGGAGGCTCAAGCCTCCTTGTTTGAAACGTTTGAAACAAAGTCAGACTTGTGTTCTTTTGACCCGTCGTTTGGAAATGACGGTTTTTTTATTCGGTTTTGTGTGCCGCCGGGCGCTGATTGTGGTAAGTTGTTTTTTGATCTTGATCACGTTTTTGATTGAAGAGAAAACACTGGTTTAGCATGAAAAAGATTAAATTTACCGCCGTTTTAGGCTTATCCATGATGCTGTCAGCCTCCGCTTTGGCCGATGCGGACAAGACTGTAGACGTTTTCTTTTATAACCTTGCCGATCCCTTCATCGCTTCGGTCAACAAGGCTCTGCACGAGCAGGCCGTGTCCTTTGACGTCAAGTTGCGCACTTATGACGCAGCCGACGATGCCTACACCCAAAGCGATCAGATAGAGGTCAACAACCGCCTGCCATCTTCAGGCAAACTTGTAAATTTGGTTGATTTCAACTACGGCAAGATCTTGATTGACAGCTTAAAAGACAGGTTCAGCACCTTGGTGTTCTTTAACCGTCCTGTCGATCCCAAAGTTTTGACCCAAAGACCCAAGACCTGGTATGTGGGCTCCGATGCCGTATCTTCGGGGCGCTATCAGACCGAGATCTTGGTTGATTATTTGAAAAAACATCCCGACTTTGACAAAAACGGCAACGGCGTGCTCGATCTGGTCTTGATCAAGGGCGAGTCCACTCACCTTGACACATTGCAGCGCAGCCAGGCAGTCATCGACACCTTAAATGAAAGCGGCATCGATTACAGGATAGTTTACAGCGCCAATTGCGATTGGAGCTTCAACCTGGCCAACGAGGCTGCCCAAAACTTCATTTTGAGAAATAAGATAGACAACATCGAAGCCGTCGTCTGCAACAACGATGCCATGGCTCTGGGCGTGGTGACCAAGCTGCAAGAATTTGGCTATAATCTTGGCACTGCAGACAGCCCCTTTATCCCGGTTTTAGGCATCGATGCCATCGATGAGGCCTTAAAGGCCATCAGGAATGATCAAATGCTGGGAACGGTTTATAACGACGGCAGCACCTTAAGCCGAGTCGCTTTGCAGATCATCGCGCTTGACAGCAACGACGAACATCTCGTAAGCAAGACAATCGGTTTTGAGGTCAAAGATCACATGATCTTGCTGCCTTACCGCAAGGTTCAATCGAACTTGTAGGAGAATTACCATATGAGAAAGCACCCCCTGGGCATCTACGAAAAGGCCATGCCGACCAACTACACCTGGCAGCAGCGTTTTGAAACTGCCGGGCAATGCGGTTTTGATTTTGTGGAGATCTCTGTTGACGAGTCAGACTTGCGCCTGGAGCGCCTCAATTGGACGGCTCAGCAGAGACTGGACTTTGTCAAGCTCAAACAGGACACCGGGGTGGCCGTGCCCACCATGTGCCTGTCGGGGCACCGCAAATATCCTTTTGGCAGCCATGATCCTGCCATCAGGCAGAAAGCTTGCGAAATCATGCAAAAGGGCATCGAGCTGGCCGTAGACATCGGGGTGCGCACCATTCAGCTGGCAGGCTACGACGTTTATTACGAAGAACAGGACGAATCTACTCTGGAGCACTACACAGAAGGCATGCGTTGGGCAGTCGAGCAGGCTGCCGCAGCGCAGGTCATGCTGGCCACCGAGATCATGGATACCCCCTTCATGAGCTCCATCACCAAGTGGAAGAAATGGGACGAGCTGTACAAGTCCCCCTGGTTCGGCGTTTACCCCGACGTAGGCAATCTGACCGCCTGGGGCAATGACGTGGAGCACGAGCTTGAAATCGGCATCGACAAGATAGCCGCCATCCACTTAAAAGAAACGCTGCCTGTCACCGACACCTTCCCAGGGCAATTTAGAGATCTGCAGTTTGGCGAGGGCACCGTAGATTTTGTCGGCATCTTCAAGAAGCTCAAGAGCCTTGATTACCGCGGCACCTTCCTGCTTGAGATGTGGGGCGATAAGGTTGAAGATCCCGTTGCCTGCATCAAGAACGCAAGAGCCTACATCGAGCAGAAGATGCAGGAAGCAGGCTTTGAGGCTTAATCCTATTCTTTTGTGTACCTAAAATTCAAAAGGCACGGCATTGATCTTGATGCCGTGCCCTTATTATCCCTGCCTTGTTTTGACAATCTTTAATTGACAATGACAATCTTTAAATGACAAAGTCAAATATAGTTTGTCATAAGTCTTTTGCCAATCTTTAGTGTTCCAAGGATACGCAAAACCGCTTATGGGGGCGGTTTGAAGCGTTATTTTCGGTTAACGGTTATGGTGCGGAAATTTGCGCAAGAGCTTGGCGGCAGGATCATTGCCTGCCCTTTGAAATCTTTGAGAGGCATAGGAATTAAGGCGGCATTGGGGAGTCTTGCCGATGCGCTCAGATGACCGGAGCTTAACGGCATAAAGCTGTCGGCAGAGCACAACATAAGATCTCTCAAGAATGCCCGCCCTGTGCCTGTGCCGCTCCCGAGAATCGGCTCTTCATGGACGTGCGCTCAGGCCTTATGCCGTACGGCAAAGCAGAGCTTAAAGCAGGCCGATGCAGACTGCGCGCGTTGTATGCTCGCGTGCCTTGGCATAAAGGAGGAGTCAGATGAGAAAAACCCAAAAAAACAATCTTGGATTTTTTGGCCTCAGCAGGCCTCAAATCCAAGATTAGTTTAGGGTGCGATGAATTAAGGATGCAAGGAAAATCCTACATTCCGGCAAGCTTTTTGACCTCCTCCCACACGGAGTCGTCGGCCGGAATGCCTTCTTTAAGATACTGTTTGCGCTTTTGCAGGGTGCGCTCCCCGGGGTAGGCAACCAAGCCTCCCTCGCTATCGGCCTGCGAGGAGTGTACATAGTCTTCCACGCTTCTTACTATGCCTTGGCAGACATCCTTGCCGCCGAAGCTTTGAGGATCGAAGAGCATGAAGATCTGATTGGCACCCGTGCAGCTGCCCTTGCCGACCTCATCGACCTTGGCGGTGGGCAGACCCGAGGTCAAAAAGGCGCTCATGGCATCAAGCATGACGGCAAGGCCCGAGCCTTTCCAGTAACCGGCAGGCAAAATGCGCATGGACTCTTCGATTAGCCCCGGGTCATTGGTCAGATTGCCGTCTTTGTCAAAGCCGCCCGGGAAAGGCAGCTTTTGTCCTGCCAGTCTTGTGACCTGCAATTTGCCGTAAGAAAATTGCGACATGGCCATGTCCAGGACCATGGGACGGCCTTCGCAGGGAACGGCCATCACAAAAGGATTGTTGCCCACGCGATTGTTTTTCGCGCCCCAGGCAGGCATGCACGATTCGGTGTTGGTCCAGCCCATGAAGGCATAACCTTGCTCGACGGCCTTCCAGCCGTAGGTGCCGCCGCGCATCCAGTGGGTCGAATTGCGCAAACCGACGATGCCCATGCCGTGCTTTTGGGCAAGGGCAATGGCTTCTTTGACAGCTTGCAGGGAATTGATGATGGCAATGCCCTGATGGGCATCGAAGATCTTGACGCAGCCAAAAGACGAAACTTCCTCCATCTTGGCATTGACGTCCACCCAGCCTTTGGTCACGTAGTCGACAAAACGCGGCACGCGGTTCAAGCCGTGCGAGAACACGCCATCGCAGCTTGATTCGGTGTGGATCTGCGCGCAAATATCCGCCTGCTCTTGGCTCAAGCCGGCCCTGATCATGGCCGTCTTGATGACAGACTTCATGGTTTCAAAAGGAACCTTTGCCATATTATTAAGCTAACCTCAAATTGGGTTCAACAGATGGTGACTGCCTTTGCCCCCTGGCAAAAGCAGCCATCATTATGGGACTAAGATCAGCGGCCGAGCTCGGCTTGGATGTCCTTTAACAGCTTGTCGCCGTTTTGATCGATGTAGTATTGGCTGATGGTGTCAAAGACTGCTTCCCTGAAAGGAGCGGGATCGACAGTCTCGACTACTTCCATGCCTGCTTCCTTCATCTCGGCAATCTGCTCGGAGAGGACCTTGACGTTGTAGTCGCGCTGGAAGTTGCCTGCCGCCTTGGCAGCATCGCGGATGATCTCCTGCTGCTGCGCAGTAAGCTTGTCCCACTTGGTCTTGTTCATGGCCATGACCAAGGCGGTGTACTGGTGATTGGTCATGCTCAGGTACTTTTGAACCTCATAGAACTTTGAGGAGTACAAAACGCCGATGGGGTGATCCTGACCGTCAACGGTGCGGGTCTCCAAGGCCGTGTACAGCTCGCCCACCGGCATGGGCACGGGATTGCAGCGCAGAGTCTCAAAGAGCTTTACCGACACGGGGTTGTTGGGCACGCGCATCTTGAGGCCTGACAGATCTTCAGGTTTGGTGATGGGCTGCTTGTTGTTGGTTATCTCTCTAAAACCGTTGTCCCAGAAAGCCAGACCCGCAATGTTGACCTTCTCCAAGGTGCCCAACAGGTAGTCGCCGGTGGGGCCGTCCAATACCTTGTAAGCCTCCTCGCGATTGGCAAACAAGAAGGGGATGTCCAGGACATTAAACTCGGTGGACAGGCCCGACAGGTTGTTGGCGCCGGTGACGATGAAGTCAACCATGCCGTTGCGCACGCCGTTGATCAGGGCCGAGGTGACGCCGAGGGTGCTGTCGGGGAAGAGCTTGATTTCAATTTCACCGCCGGTCTTCTCCTCGACGATGCGCTTGAACTCTACTGCGGCGATGTGCTGGCTGTCGGTGCGCGGAGTCTCGTAGCCCATTCTGAAGGTTACGGCATTGGCCGCGGTGCTGAAAGCCGCACTTGTCATCAGGGCGCCGGCTGCGACGGCTAAAGCCAACTTATTGAACAATTTCATGGTATTTCTCCTTACGTTAACCAAGATAAAGGTACGGTGATCAGTTGAGGCACGAACAAGAACAAGATCAGCATGGCGATCAGGCCTATAAGATAGGGGAATACGCCTACGGCTGCCCTGTCGAATTTGAGCTTGGTCACGCCTGCGATGACGTTGAGCACGTTGCCCACGGGCGGAGTGATCAGGCCTATGGAGCAGTTGATGATGAACATTACGCCAAAGTACACGGGATCGATGCCGGACTCATAGACGATAGGCATCAGCACCGGGCACAAGATCAAGACGGTGGGGGTCAGGTCCATCATCATGCCCACGACGAAGAGCAGCACCATGATCACGGCCATCAAAGCCAGCTGATGATCAATGAAGGGCTCAAGGATATGGGTAACCATGTCAGGCAGCTCGGCAACCGTCATCAGCCACGCCGATACCTGAGCGGCAGCCACCAAGAGCATGACCGTGGCGGTGGTCTTGCACGATTCCAAGATCACCTTGTACAAAAGCTTGAGCTTCATCTCCCGGTAAATGATGACCGATACGAACAAGGCATAGAAGGCAGCCACGACGCCTGCTTCGGTGGGGGTGAAGATGCCGAAACGAAAACCGCCGATGATGATCACAGGCAGGAACAGGGCCCAGATGGATGTCCTGAACGAATGCCAGATCTCGCCTAAAGTAGCCTTTTTCATCAGCTTGGCGTTGGCAGAGCCTGTGCGGGCAATCACATACCACACTGTGCACAGCATTATGCCGATGAGGATGCCCGGGGCAATGCCTGCCAAGAACAGCTTGGAGATGGACACGCCCGAGGATACGCCGAAAATGATGAAAGGAATGGACGGGGGAATGATGGGGGCGATGATGCCGCCTGATGCAATCAAACCTGCCGAGCTTTCAGGCTTGTAGCCTGCATCCTTCATCATGGGGAAAAGCATGGCGCCAACGGCTGCCGTATCGGCAACGGCCGAACCTGACAGGGAAGCCATGATCATGGCGGCCAAGATGGCAACGAAGCCCAAACCGCCGCGGTAGTGACCGACCAGCTTCATCGGCAGATCGATGATGCGCCGCGACAGACCGCCCACGTTCATGATTTCGCCTGCCAGCACGAAGAAAGGAATGGCCAGCAATGAAAAGTTGTTGGCGCCATTAATGAGATTCTGGGCCATGATCTGGCCGTCGAACATATCCATGTGCAACATCAGCACGGTGCCGGTGATGAGCAAGGAAAAGGCCACGGGCAAACCGATAATGATGCACCCAAGCAGCGTGACCAGGAATAAAGTCAGTGTCATGGTTATTTGCTCCTCACATCATTGTAGAGGTTGAGCAGGCTGACAACGCCGATGCCGATGCCGCCCAGTACGCCCGAGACATACACCAGGCTCATTTGGATCATGGTGACAGGGGAGATTTCGGCACCGCCGATGACTGTCAGATCCCAGCTGCCCGAGGTGATGAGGTATGCACACAGCAAGATGAGCAGATCCACGACAATCGCAAAAAATTTCTGCACCGCAGCACCTGCCTTTTTGATGATGAAATCCACGGCAATGTGCTGATTTTCGTAGTAGGCCAAAATGGCGGCCAAAAAGGTCAGCCATACAAACAAGTAGCGCGACAGCTCCTCGGAGCTGGTCAGGCTTGAGTTGGCCAAATAGCGAAGCACCACATTGATGAACACCATGAGGGACATGACCGACATGATGACCACGCACAGCACCTCGATGAGTTTTTTAGTCAATTGCGCCAGGTTATTCACACTAGGCTCCTCCTTATGTTGATAACGAAGCCAGAAGTCGACGGGATCTTGGACCCGTGTTCAGAACTCCACTGCAAATAATAAAACGATATGCCGAATTTAAAAACAAACAAGTCGCAGCTTTTGTGACACAGGTAAAAAAATTGAAAATTAGTGGAGTTGTGAAATTCTCTAACTTATTGATTCTACTCAAGAAAAATTAAGAATCAGAATCCGGCACGATTGCAAACGGCGTTTTGGGCGGGAGTTGAACGCATGTCGGTATATAATCAAATTACAAAATGCTGTTTTATATAGTGCAGTGCAACCGGGCATTTTTGCAAACACAAGCCGTTGCGCCCGGCCTTAGGACAGCGCCATGTTCAGGCTATAGAAATAAGGAGTCACCTATGAGGGTTAGTTATCAGGAACTTACTGCCAAATTCGAGCAGGTCTTGTCAAAGAGAGTGCCCGATCAAAACATCGTCAAACAATGCGCCCGGGAATTTGCCGACACCACGGCTTACGGAGTGATGTCTCACGGCGTCAACCGTTTCCCCGTCTTCGTCGGGGCCATGGATCGCGGCGAGGTCAAGCCCATAGTTGACCCCGTCAAGGTCAGCTCCATGGGGCCGTGCATGGAATTGTGGGATGCCAAATACGGCATCGGCAACCTGACTGCCAAGCGCATGATGGATCACGCCTGCGACATGGCAGAAGATAAAGGCGTCGGAGTGGTGGCCCTGCGTCACGCCAACCACTGGATGCGCGGCGGCAGCTACGGCTATCAGGCAGCCAAGCGCGGCTTCATCGGCATCTGCTGGACCAACTCCACGGCCGTCATGCCCGCCTGGGGAACCAAAGAGTGCTGCCTTGGCACCAACCCTTTGAGCATCGGCGTGCCCTCCGATCCCATCACCTTGGTGGACAGCTCCATGTCCATGTTCTCTTACGGCAAATTGCAGCTTTACCGCCTGGCAGGCAAGACCCTGCCCATCGACGGCGGCTTTGACGATGAGGGCAATTTGTGCCGCGACCCCGGCACCTTGGAGAAGAACAAGCGCATCCTGCCCATGGGCTATTGGAAAGGTTCCGGCCTGTCGATTATTTTTGATATGATTTTGGTTGCAATGTCAGGCGGTTTGGGCGTGCCCGAGGTAACCAAGCAGGGCGTCGAGACCGGCATCAGCCAGATCTTCATTGCCTTTAAGCCCCTCTTGCAAGGAGACGAACTTAAAGAGCGCATGAGCGCCATCAGCGATTTTGTGCTGCAAGCTCAAAAGGCCGAAGGCTTTGACAGCGTCCATATCCCCGGGCACAAGCTTGAGGAGCGCTACGCCAAGACTATCGCAGAAGGCGTTGAGGTCAGCGAGGAGATTTGGGGTAAGATCCAACAGCTTTAGAGGGATCAAGATGATAACAGGCTCTATTGCCAATGCCTTGCCATGCCCGTTGCCGCGGGCATTATCCATGGGCATCGGTTTTTTGCAACAACACGATCTCAATGCCCTGGATCTTGGCGAGCATGAGATCTTGGGGCGCAGGATCTACGTGCAGGTTTTGGAACTTACGACCAAGCCCAAAGACGAGTGCCCCTTGGAATCTCACCGCCGCTACATCGATATTCAGTGTCTGGCAAGAGGCGAGGAAAAGATAGGTTTTGCCGTCGATGACGGACGCGCAGCAGTAGAAGAGAGCAAGCTGCCCGGGCGCGATATCATCTTTTACAAATCCGTTCCTCATGAAGGCTTTATCGATATGGCGCCCGGGACCTATGCCGTCTTTTTCCCTCACGACATTCACCGTCCCGCCGTTCAATACGCCGACAAGCCTTGCCTCATCCGCAAAATCGTGGTCAAGGTGGATTTGGATCTTTTAAAGGAGAAGCACTGCCATGTCCGATAAATTCATCATGGGCGTGTACCCGAGCGCCCCGAGCTTTCATTATTTAAACGAGGCAGACGAACATGCCTTCTTTGATGCGCTCGTCAATAACGAGCGCATCGGAGGATTGGAGCAGCCCTGCCTTGAGACTTTTCATCCTTTGGGCAACGACTTTTTGTTCAAAAAGATCCCCTCAAACTGGAAGATAGCGATCACCGCGGTGATGTACACCATGGGCCGCAGGGCCAAAGAAGGCGGCTACGGCCTGGCCTCTGTCGACGAAGAGGGACGCAAGGAGGCCTTAAAGCATTTAAGACACATCCTAGAGCAGATTGAAGAGGTTAACAAAACCTACGGCCAAGGCAGGTTTTGTGCCTTGGAGATCCAGTCTGCGCCCTTAAAAGGCAGCACAAATATCAAGGCTGCAGCCGAGGCTTTTGACAAGTCGCTCAATGAGATCAAGGCCATGGGCTTTCCCTGCCCGATAGTCATCGAGCACTGCGATGCCATAGACGGCACAGGGTCGGTTAAAAAAGGCTTTTTGCCCTTAAAAGAAGAGATTGCCCTTGCCAAGGAGCACAAGATCTCCTTGTGCATCAATTGGGCCCGCTGCGTGCTTGAAGGGCCCGATCATGCTCCATCGCGCGCCACGGCGGCCATTGAAGAGTGCATCAAAGGCGGCGTCATGGGCGCTTTGATGTTCTCGGGCACCTCAAACGGCGGACGCTGGGGCAATTTTGAAGACAATCATGCGCCTTTTGCTCCTTTTGAGGGCTGCCGCATCGACTGCCCGCAAAGCATCATGACGGTTGAAGAGGCTAAAAAGTGCTTTGCCTTGTGCCAAGATCAAAACCTCATCTTCAAAGGCGCCAAACTTCTTGAGTCCGATGCCAAAGGATCGGTCAAAGAGCGCGCGGACATCATTTTGGACGGCGTCGATGCCATGATCAAAGCATCGGCAGGAGAATAGCATGGCAGTCTCTGATCTTTATTTGGCCATCGATTGCGGCGGCACCACCATCAAGGCAGGCGTGTATGACGCATCATGCCAAGAATTGGGCTCGTCGCGGCGCACCTTAAATTTAGTCAGCATTAAGCCCGGGTACGCCGAGCGCGACATGCGCGAGCTTACCTCTTTTTGCATAGAAGTCATTTGCGAGGCGGTCAAAAAGTCGGGCGTCGACACAGCGCGCATCAAGGCGGTGGCCATCACCGCGCAGGGCAAGGGTCTGTACCCCGTGGATAAACAGGGGCAGCCCGTCAAACACGGCATTTTGTCGGCAGATCGCAGGGCCATCGAGGTGGTCAAGGCCTGGCAGGGCGAGCATATCTTGGAGAAGATCTATCCATTGACCCGCCAAACCTTATGGACAGGCCATCCTGTGAGCATCCTGCGCTATCTTAAAGATTTTGAGCCCAAGCGTTACGAGGCCATCGACTCCATCTTCATGCCCCACGATTACCTGCGTTTTTGCCTGACCGGCACCAAAGCTTTGGAGGTAACCAATATTTCAGAGAGCAATCTTTACAATATGAACACCGACAGCTTTGATCCTGCGCTTGCTAAAATCCTGGGCATCGAAGAGTGCATGGACAAGCTGCCAAAAATTGCAGGATCAACCGAGATCTGCGGCACTATCACCCAAGAGATTGCTCAAAAGACCTCGCTTAAGGCCGGCACTCCCGTGGTTGGAGGACTGTTTGACGTGGTTTCGGTGGTGATGAGCGCAGGCCTCAAAGATGAGAGCGCCATCAATGCCTCCATGGGAACCTGGGCGGTGGCCAGCGCCGTGGCCAAGCAGCTTGACAATGACGAGAAGCCCTATGTTTACGGGCGGCACATTCAAAAGCACCGCTATGTGGTGCACGAGGCCAGTCCCACCTCCTCCGGCAACCTTGAGTGGGTGTGCAATATGCTCAAAGAGCGCGATTTTGCCAAGATTAATGCCATGGTAGAGCCTTTGGCCAAGGCCTCAGGTGACGTGTTCTTCATTCCGTTCCTGTACGGCACCAATGCCTCGCTTGATGCCACCGCGGGCTTTTACGGACTGCAGGCGCTGCATACTCAGGCCGATCTGTTCAAAGCCGCCTATGAAGGCGTGATCTTCTCACAGGCAAAACACTTAAATTCCATCCGCGCCAAGTTTGACAAAGCCTGCCGCATCGTGGTTACGGGCGGACCCGTGCACTCGAAGGTGTGGATGCAGATGCTGGCAGATTGCACCGGATTGCCCGTGTATTTGCCGCAAATTGAGGAAACAGGGTGCCTCGGGGCTGCGCTGGTGGCTCAAATAGGCACCGGTTTGTACAAAGATCTCGACGAGGCCATGGATGCCTTAAAGATTAAGGCCGAGTGCCTGGAGCCTGATCTTAAGGCCCACCCGCTTTACCTTGAGAAGTTTGAGCGCTACAACGAGCTGGTATCGTGCCTTGATATCTACAACAGCCGCGTTCATAAACACAATTAGGGAGTTTTAGCATGAAACCATTACTGCAAATTGCGCTTGATGAAACGAGCCTGCCCGATGCGCTGGCAGTCACCTCGGTCATTCATGACGAGGTGGACGTGATTGAGGCGGGGACCATTTTGTGCGTGGCAACCGGCATCAACACCATCAGGGTGCTGCGCTCTTTGTATCCGCAAAAAATCATCTGCTGCGACTTAAAGGTTGCCGATGCCGGCGACATTCTGGGCAAGATGGCCTTTGATGCAGGCGCCACCTGGATGACGGTGGTCTGCGCCGCGCCTTTGGCCACCATGCTCAAGGCCAAAGAACAAGCAGACGCCCATGGCGGAGAAGTTCAGGTGGAGTTGTTTGGCAATTGGACCTTGGATGATGCCCGCACCTGGGTTAAAAACGGCATCGAGCAGGCCATCTATCACCGCGGCCGCGATGCGCAGGCCTCGGGGCAGATGTGGTCGCAGGCAGACTTGGACAAGATGAAGGCCTTATCGGACATAGGCATCAAGCTTTCCATCACAGGCGGCGTTACCCCCGATTCGCTGCATCTGTTCAAGAACATCAATGCCAAATGCTTTATCGCAGGGCGCGCCATCGCCAAGGCCCCCGATCCCGTGCAGGCCTGCCGCGATTTTAAGGCAGCCATCGCAGAGCATTGGAGCTGATTTTCTCCTTGTTTAGGTAAGTTGTCTTTTCAGGCTTGGGGCTCTACCGGGCCTGAATTTTTTGAGGCAGGGGGAACAAGCTGATGATGCCTGCTCTGTGTACATGGCATAAAAAGTTTGTCCCAAATTCACTTATAGTTTGTCACGCACTGATGGTTTATCGTGATTATTGTAGGTTATTGGCTAAGATGACCTTTCTGCTATAGTAGATTCAATTCCAAGAGGATCATCTTATCTCATAATTTCAGATCATATTAGCCATAATCTACGCTGCCTAAGAAAAGCAGCCCAAAAGAGCCGTAAGCAAGCGTAAAATTCAGTCTAAGCGAGCCGATTTTTAAAGA
>CAZYXT010000037.1:0-20434 GCA_964651505.1 uncultured Enterobacterales bacterium | reverse complement strand
CCAATGAGAGGTTAGAAGACATATGCCCGGAGGCGTTAAATAACAACAAACCTTAATTAAAAATATCCTGATTTAACAACAAACTTTATTATAAAACCACAGCGTGCCTTTGAGCCTTTTTCATAAATTAAATCTTGCAAGGATTAAACATTCAAACTTAAAGTTTTTGTTTGTACATTCGGACAGGTTTTATATAAAATGCGCGCAAAACGTAAAGTCCTTAAGGCGCATTGCAACCTTTTCTTTCTTGGAAGTTTAAATCATGTCTGTTGGAAATGAGCCTGCTCTTGCTGCTCCCGTTCCTTTAATCGATACTTTAAGCCGTGGCAACAAGATCATTTGCATCGTGATCTTGGGCATGCTCACCGCTTTTGGTCCTTTTTGCACCGATTTGTATTTGCCGGCTCTGCCTGCCATTACCACTGATCTGAGCACCGATCCTGCCACCGTTCAGCTGTCTTTGACCGCATCCTTTTTGGGCCTGGCCATAGGTCAGGTGTTTATCGGACCGCTGTCGGATGCTTACGGGCGCAAGAGCTCTTTGTATGCCTCGCTGGCCCTGTTCGTCGCAGCTTCGGTAGGCTGTGCCGAGGCGCAAAATGTCTGGTTTTTGATATTGATGAGACTGCTGCAGGGCATTGCCGGGGCAGGCGGCGTGGTGCTGTCGCGCGCCATGGCCTGCGATATGTTCTCAGGCCACAATCTGACCAAGTTTATGTCATTGCTGATGACCATCAACTCTCTGGCGCCCATTTTCGGCCCGATTGTGGGATCGATCATCGTCTCCTTTTCAGACTGGCATTTGCTCTTTTTCCTTTTGGCCATCTGGGGAGCCGTGCTGATCGCAGGATCTTTGTTTAAGGTGCCCGAGACTTTGCCTAAAGAGAAAAGAGAGTCGAGGCTGGGGGCGGCCATCCTCGATATGTTAAAGCAGCTTGTCAACCTCAAGTTCCTCTTGCTCGTGTTGTCGATGTCCTTTATCATGGGCGGCTTTTTCTCTTACCTTGCAGCATCGCCCTTTGTCTTTCAGGTCATCTACGGTTTCTCGGCGGTGGGCTATTCGCTGGTGTTTGCCTGCAATACCGTGTTTATCTCCGTTATGGGCTTGCTCTCGGGCAGACTCTCCCGCCGCGTGGGCGATGAGCGCATCGTCAAAATATCCATCTGCGTCATGATGTGCGCAGGCTGCGCCACTTTGGCCGTGGCGTTGCTGGAGCCTCAGTCCCCAATCTATGCCATCCTTTCCATTTCCTTCTTTGTGGCCATGATAGGCTCCACTCAGACCCCGGGGTTTGGCATAGTGATGGCAGCGCGCACCGGCGGAGCAGGCTCGGCCTCGGGCATCTTCGGGGTGATGACCTTCCTGTTTGGCGCGCTGATGTCTCCTTTGGTAGGCGCGATGGGCGACAACAGCATGATCCCTCTGGCCTTATGCATGATTGTTGCGGCCTTTTGTTCCATGCTGCTCTTTGTGATAGGATTGAAGGTCAAAAAACCTGCGACTGCCTGATTTTGGGCACAACTGAATTTGAAGACGGCGCAGGCTGTCTTCCTCATCATAAGGATTGTTTCATGCGTAAATCGGCCTGTGCGGCATTGGCGGCAGCAATATTGAGTTTTGGCATCCTGCCTTGTGCATATTCTGAGGATTTTACTGCAAAGCAAAAGGAGCAAATTGAGCAGGTGGTGCACGATTACATCATCGCCCACCCCGAGATCCTGGTGCAGGCTGCCCAAGCCCTCGATGCCCAAAACAAACAGCGGGCTGAGCAAATGCTCACGCAAATGATCAATGAGATAAAAGAAGATCCTGCGGTGCCTGTGCGCGGAGGTTCTGATAAAAGCACCCATTATTTGATCGAGTTTTCAGATTACAACTGCGGCTATTGCAAGCTCATCAGGCCTTTTACCAGAAAGTTGTCAGAAGAGCACGACGTTAGGATCTATTATTTGGAGCTGCCCATTCTCTCCGAGCAAAGCCTCGATGCGGCTGTCATGGGTCTGACTTTGTTTAATGAAGACAAGGACAAATACTTTGCCTATCAGGACTATCTGATGGGCACGCAGCAAAAGCTTGAGAGCACAGAAGACATCAGGCAGGCTTTAAAGAGAGTGGGCGCAGATTACGATGATTTGAGGAAAAAGGCCGATCAAACGGGACTTGCCCAAAAGAGCATCGGCATGAATATTGCCCGCGCGCAGCGCCTCGGCGTCACCGGCACCCCCTTCTTCATCATCGACGGCAAGATTTTGCGCGGCGCCGTCAAGGATTACGCAACTTTAGAGGCATATCTGGACTGATGTGGAAGCTGCTGGCGATACTCATTCCCTTATTGTTTGTGATAGGGATGGCGTATTCGGCCTTAAAAGAACAAAAGAAGATGGAGCAGGATCTTCTGCCCAAGATTTTGAAAAAGCGCAAAGAGGAGCAGGAGCGGCTCCTCAAGCTTTATAAGAGCACGGGCGACAAAAAGGTGCTTGAAAAACTTCAAAAGCTCAAAGGCGGCGATGATGAAGATGACAGGTAGTCCCCTGTCCGCCGTTTGATCCCCTCGTCAAACATATCAAAAAGCGCTTTTTTAAAGATGCTGCCCCTCAGTGAAGCGGGGCTAAGTGGATCACCTCAAGCTGCGTGTCAAACAGGCTTTGATCGATGCGCGCCCAGATCTGACAATTCAATCCCGTGGGCAGCACCGGGGCATGCTCTGGCAGATTGATGATGATGCTGTCGCCTTGCACATCGTAAAACTCATACTTCAAAAGCGAGAGGCTTTGGCCGATCGTCCCTTGCAGCACCACATAATCGCCATCTTGGGCATTGTGCCTGATCCCTTCGGCCGTATTTAACAGCAGGTTTTGATTAAAGCCTTTGGGCGCGCCCGCCTGCACCCCCTCGGAGGCGCCGTCAAAGCCCTGCGGGGCACCAAGACAGAGGGCGGGGATTGCAAGAACCAAGGATAAAAGCTTTACGTGACGCATGCGCTTAAAATATCCCTTTATCCTTAGCCCAAGCTTAGCTTTTCAACGAGGCGACGGCTTCGCGCATGCGCTGCATGTTGTGCTCAAATTCCTTGTTTTGCATAAACGAGATCTTGGTGTAAAGCACATCGCCGATGGCCATGTGAATGAGCCTGGAGGTTGAAGCCTCCGAATTGTGCCTGACCTCGGGCCCCAGGCCTATCAGGGTAAAATCGGCCTGCTTGGAGGCAGGCGAATTTTTGTGGGAGGTGATGAGCACGATCTTGGCGCCGCTTTCCTTGGCTCTTTTTAAGGCAGTCACCAGGTTGACGGAGCTGCCCGTGTAAGAGACGGCGATGATTGTCGTGTTGCTCTTGCAGATGGAGGCTAAGGTCATCTGCTGGTGGGGATCGCTTGACACCTCGCAGCTTTTGCCCAAGCGCACAAAGCGCGTGGCCATGTCATGACAGACTGTGGCCGAATTGCCGTAGCCGAACAAGAGCAGGCGCTGTGCTTTATTGAGGGCGTCGGCGGCGGCATCCATGATCTTAAAATCCAAAAGATTCAAAGAATTGCTCAGGCCTTCTTGGAGATTGGAGAAGATGGTGGAGGTGATTTCGCGGCAGTTGTCGTTGCTGCTGATGTCGCGCATGGGATTGGTATTGAGCTCCTTGCTCAAGGCTATCTTTAAAGCCTGCAACCCGGCCAGATCGAATTTTTTGCAAAAACGCGAAATGGTTATTTCAGATACCGAAATGCCGCTTGAAAGCTCCGAAATAGTCATTTGCATAAAGTCGCTCAGATGATCGGCGATGTAATTGGCGATCTTTGCGTCAGAAGGAGTGAGCGAGGGCGCCGAGCTTGAGAACAAGGGCAGCTCCCGGGCTTTTTCCGACAGTCCGTTTTTGAAGGTGCCAGATGGCATATTTAGCTCCGCAATTTGTAGTACTTCTTAAATCATAGCAAAAAGCAAAACCCCTTTCTCAAAAAATCCCCGCAAGGCGGGGATCAAGAAGGAGGATATTGCATTGCGCAAAAAATAAGGTTTACAGGGCCTGATGCCACTTATGATGCCTGAAGCCTAGATTATCGTCGTTGCGCTCAAATGTATGGGCCCCAAAGTAGTCGCGCAGACCCTGTATAAGGTTGGCGCCGACGCAGCTGCTTTGCATCGCATCAAGATAGGAGATGGCGCTTAACATGACGGCATTGGGGATCTTGTGCTCAATGGCCATCATGGCGCACTTGCGCGCATCAGGCAGGCACAGGTCAAGTTTTTCCTTGAAAAAAGGCGCATCGATGAGATTGGGCAGAGAAGGATTGTCCTCGTAGGCCTTGGCGATGTCGTTTAAAAATTGAGCCTGAATGATGCACCCTGCCCTGAAGATCTTGGCAATTTTGCCCAAGTCCAAATCAAAGCCGTAAAGATCGGATGCTTTCTTGTAAAGCTCAAAACCCTGGGCATAGGCGGCAATTTTCCCCACATAGATATAGTGCTCGACCATGGCGATCAAAGCCTCTTTATCAAGGCAGGGGAGGGCCGTATTTTCTTTATCTGACAAAGCAGCCCTTTTTTGGCGCTCATCGTATTTGCCTGACAAGAAGCGGGCATTGCATGCCTCGTCAATCATGGAAAGTCCGACACCGACTTCAAAGCCTGACATGCAGGTCCACTTGCCCGTTCCCTTTTGCCCTGCGACATCCTTAATCTTGTCGATAAGCCGGCCTGCTCCTTTTGGATCGGCCTCTGAGAGCACATTTGAGGTGATCTTGATTAAATAGCTTTGCAGGGGGCCTTGATTGTAGCGCCTGTAGATGTCTGAAAGCTCAAGATTGTCAAAGCCTCCGAGCTTTTTTAAGAGCAGATAGCTTTCGGCAATAAGCTGCATGTCCGCATATTCGATGCCGTTGTGGACCATTTTTACATAGTGCCCGGCACCGCCTTTGCCCATAAAGCCGCAGCAGGGCGCAGAGTCCGAGGCTTTGGCCGATATGGCCTCCAAGATAGGGCCGAAGCTTTGGTAGCCTTCTGCCGTGCCCCCTGCCATGATGGCAGGACCGCGCCGCGCTCCCTCGGCGCCGCCTGAGACGCCGACGCCTGCAAAGATGAGGCTAAGCTTCTTTAAATCCTCAAAGCGGCGCATGGTGTCTTCAAAAAACGAGTTGCCAAGATCCAGCACGATGTCCCCGGGCTCTAAAAGCGGCTTTAAGGAGTCGATGACCGCATCGACGGCCGCGCCTGCGGTGACCATGATAATGATGCTGCGCGGGCGCTTTAAGCTTTGCACCATTTGCTTAAGATCGGTAAAGGGCTCGGCATTGGGATGGGGAGTCTCTTTGACAAACTTTTCCACAAGGTCCGGAGTATAGTTGTAAACTGCAATCTTGTAGCCGTGATCGGCAATGTTAAGGCTAAGATTGCTGCCCATGACGCCAAGTCCGATTAAGGCGATGTCGTTTTGCATGGTCTGTCTCCTCATCGTTGATAATGATATGAGTTTATCAAGCCAGTTAAAGAATAAGATAGAGCTATATCAAATTTTGAGACTTTGCAAAAAAATGTCAAAAAAGGAGAGCGCACCGCAAAAACAGCAATTTGTCTTTTGGTTTTGGCATGGCGCGATCAGATGGGCACAAAATTGGTTTTTTGGCTGTGGGCCTTTAAAAGCTGCGCTGCAATCAGATCGATGAGGAAGACAAGCTGCAAATGCATGTCAAAAGCTCCGCTGCCCACCCTCAGGGTGCCGTCTGCCATTTGCAGGATGGCAAAGGAGATGGGGCTTAAGCGACAGCCTTGCACCGAGGTGATGACTGCAACCTTGGGCTCTGAGACGCGCAGGGCATTTTTGATCAAAAGCTCTTCTTGCGCCGAGGCAGGATCGATGATCAAGAGCAGATCTTTGGAGCAAAACAGCGGGCCTTTTAACAGCAGGGTGCTGCTTTGGGTGATGGAGGTGGCGTTGATTTGGCACTTTAAGAAGCGCTGCTCGCACCACAAGGCCAGGGGAGATCTGAGGTTGAGGCCCACCACGCACACCTGATTGGCCGTCAGCATGGCCTGCACCAGGGCCTTGAGCGCCTCAAAGTTAAGCTTGTCCTTTTGCTCCCTGATTAAATTCAAGCTTAAAAAGTTGAGCTTGCGCGCGCTCTCCTCAAAGCTTTCGTCAAGCCGCAAGGCTTCAATTTCCTTGTTTAAGGGATCATCTTCGCGGCTCAATTCGGAGGCCAGGGCAATTTTAAAGCTTCTTAAGTTGTCATAGCCCAATTTGCGCGCAAGCCTTGTGACCGTGGCGTGGCTGATGCCGCAGCTTTGGGCTATCTGACTGATGGGGGCCCGGCAGGCCTTAAGCCCCTCGCGCCTAAAGTAGTCAAGCAAGGCTTGGTCTGATTTTGACAGCTTCAAATTGAGATCTTTAAGTTTTTCTTTGATGCTCACCAAAAACTCCAAGGGGGGCTGTCTTTTATCTTCAAAAATGCCTCCTTTGTGCAAGGGCCAAAGGACGGCTTGGGGCAAGAGTGCCTCTTTTGCCGATTTTAATTTTGCCACAGATTGGCAAAAGGCTGCAAAGAGGCTCAGGCCCCTTGCCAAAGAGCCTCATATGTGCGGTGCCGTTGCATTGACCTGCCTTTAATGTGTATTATTGAGCAAGTGCCGCAAGGCGTTTTTTGAGAATGATATAAAGTGAGAGAAGACAGTCGGGCGTGCCTATCAACCCTGTTAAAATTAAATAACAATAATCATCATACCCTTTCATCAGTCCCTGCCTCATTCAGCCGCGCTTTGCCTGAGAACTTAAAGTGGATCCCGTAACCGTTTCCCATGTCATGTTTGACATGGCCTGGGTGAGCGATCCCACCGCTTGGCTGGGCCTTTTGACCTTAGTCGTCATCGAAATTGTCTTGGGCATCGACAATCTGGTTTTCATTGCCATTTTGTCGGCCAAGCTGCCGCCCAAAAAGCGCGACAAAGCCCGTTATGCAGGCTTGGGCGGCGCTCTTATCATCAGGCTGGCGCTTTTGACCTTTATCTCCTATATAGTGACCATGACCAGACCCTTGTTTGAGATCTTCTCTTTTGGGGTCTCGGGGCGCGACATGGTCATGATGGCAGGGGGCTTGTTTTTGCTGTACAAAGCCACCCATGAGCTGCACTCCAAGCTTGAAGGCTTTGATGAGGAGCTGTCGGTCTCCAAGGCGGCAGGCCAGTCATTTGCCCTTACCGTCTTGCAGATCATGGTGCTTGATGCCGTCTTCTCCTTGGACGCCATCATCACCGCCGTGGGCATGATCGATCATGTCTTCATCATGATGTTTGCCGTCATCATCGCCATGAGCGTGATGATATTGGCCAGCAAGGTCATCACCGAGTTTGTAAGCTGCCATCCCACCTTGGTGATTTTGTGCCTTGGGTTCTTGCTGCTCATAGGTTTCAGCCTCATCGTGGAGGCTTTGCATTTTCATGTGCCCAAGGGCTATCTGTATGCGGCCATCGGCTTTTCCATTCTCATTGAGATCTTCAATCAGGTGGCGCGCAAAAATACCTTAAAGCTCGGGCCGCAGGCCAATTCCATGCAAAGCCGCGAGGTGGCGGCCAATTTGGTGTTAAGGCTCTTAGGTTCCAATCAAAATCAGGTGCAGACCTTAAAAGAGGCCATCGTCTCCAAAACAGGCTCTGCCGTGTTTGATTTTGAAGAAAAGGAAATGGTCTCGCGCGTCTTGCAATTATCGTCCCTGCCCATCAAGGCGATCATGACGGCAAGGCTCGATGCGCAGATGCTCGATGTCTCCCAAGAGACAAAGGACATCATCGATGAGGCCTGCACCCTGTCGCGCTCGCGCCTTGTGGCCTACAAAAACGCTGAAAAAGACAAGCCCATAGGCTACATCAGGCGGGTGGATATATTAAGGCAGTCCTCCTTGGACAAGGGCAAATTTGATGCTGCCGCCTTGGTGCGGGAGCCGCTGTATCTGCCCGAGACGGTAAGCGTGCTTAAGGCCTTGGAAGAATTTCGCAAGACCAAAAAGAACATAGGCTTTGTCTTTGACGAGTTTGGCAATTTTGAGGGGATCATCTCTTTGCATGACATCATGGAAGAGATTGCAGGAGAGCTGCCCGAGCAGGCCGAGATCCCCGAGCTGGTGCGCCTTGGCAGCGGGGTCTACCGCATCGAGGGCGATGCCATCTTAAAGGATGTGTCGCGCCTTACGGGCTTTAACGTGCCCATCAGCGAGCGTTACCATACCGTGGCAGGCTTTATCCTCGATTATTTGCAAAGGGTGCCCGGGCAGGGGGAGAAGATCACCTTTGCCAAATGGGAAATTGAAATTTTAAAGGCCGATCAAACCTCCATCGATGCAATCAGGCTTACGAGCACGGCCAAAAAGGCCAAGTAGGCGCCCAAACACAAAGCCGTGTGTCAGGCCCTTGGCGCTTTCTTTGTCATTGGCGCGATTGCAGGATACAAAGCTTCATTGCCCTCGTCGGGCAAATTTGCCGTTCTCTCTTCTTTAAGAGGCTGCAATGGCTGTTTTTTTGGTGCAAATTCAGGCAAAGCCCTTGTCCTGGGCCTTTTAACCGCAATTTTTTATTTTTGTGAAAAATCGCGCCTAATCTTGCAAAAAGAGAGCTTGCTTGTGCTAGAATTCATCAGTCTTGATCGCTTCAGGAAACTCTAAGCGCCATATGCGAGATTTAAACGCAGGAGCTTGCAGCATCAGGATAAGATCTTCGGATCTTAAAATCAGGTGGAACTTTAAAAAAGAAGAGGCCCCAAGAAATTGCGGGCTTTTTTTATGGTTTGAACGAGGATTAAATGGCAGGTACGATTGAAGATCGCATCGGACAACTGGTCCGTCCTTTGATTGAGGGCATGGGCCTGAGCCTGTGGGGAGTGCGTTACCGCAGCGGGGCGCACCGGGCTCATCTGCAAATCTATATCGACTCGATTGACGGGGTCACCGCCGACGATTGCGGCGATGTCACCAATATGCTGTCCCCGGCCTTGGATGCTGCCGACATCATTGCCCCTGCCTATATCCTGGAAGTTTCATCGCCCGGTTTGGACAGGATTATCTTTAATTTGGAACAGCTCAAAAGCACCGTGGGAAGCACAGTCAAGGTATCTTTGCGCATCCCCATGGCAGGACAGCGCCGCTTTGAGGGCCGCCTGGCCGAGGTTGGCGAGGACGGCACGTTCACCTTGGAAGATAAGACCGCAGGCAGCGTCAGGATCGCCTACACCAATGCCGAAGGGGTGAGGGTGGTGCCTGATTTTTCGAACATCACCAAGACCAAGCAACAGATCTAAGGTCAGATTAAGAGGTCACAAAAATTATGGGAAAGGAAATCATTGCCATTGCCGAAGCCCTCTCCAATGAGCGTGCCATTCCAAGAGATAAGATCTTTGAAGCTCTTGAGTCGGCCTTGGCTACTGCCACCAAGAAAAAATACCCCGCCGACATTTCGGTCAGGGTGGCCATTGATCGCAAGGACGGCTCTTACCGCACCTTCCGCCGCTGGACCGTGGTGGAAACCGATGAGGAGCTTGAGAACCCTGCGCAGCAGACCACTTTGGCGGCGGCCCGCTTGGAATATCCCTCCATTATGCCCGGGGACATTCTTGAAGATGAAATCGAATCGGTGCAGTTTGACCGCATCACCATCCAGACTGCCAAGCAGGTGCTTTCGCAAAAAGTCAAAGATGCCGAGCGCGAGCAAATCATCGCCGATCACAAGAATCTTTTGGGCCATGTCATCAACGCCACGGTGAAAAAGCAGGGCCGCGATTACATGATTTTGGATCTTGGCAACAACGCCGAGGCGGTGTTAAAGCGCGATCAGATAATTCCGCACGAGACTTTCGGCCGCGGCGACCGCATCAAGGTGCTGCTCTCTGAGATCAAGACCGACAACAAGGGCCCGCAGCTTATTTGTTCGCGCACCTCTCCTGAATTTTTGAAGGAGCTGTTCAGCATCGAGGTGCCCGAAATCGGCGAGGATGTCATCGAGATCATGGGCGTGGCAAGAGATCCCGGGTCCAGGGCCAAGATTGCCGTGCGCTCCAAGGATAAGCGCATCGATCCGCGCGGGGCCTGCATCGGCATGCGCGGGGCGCGCGTCATGGCCGTCTCCAACGAATTGTCAGGCGAGAAGATCGACGTGGTGCTGTGGGATGAGAATTTGGCCCAATACGTCACCAATGCCATGGAGCCTGCCGAGGTATCGCGCATCATCATCAATGAGGACACCCGCTCCATCAACGTGGCGGTGGCCGACGATAATCTGGCCCTGGCCATCGGGCGCAACGGGCAGAATGTGCGTCTGGCTTCCCAGCTTTTGGGCTGGCAGCTGCAGGTTACCACCGAGTCTTCGATGCTTGAGGAATTGCAAGAGGAGGCCTCCAAGGTCATCAAGCTGTTCGTGGACAATCTGAACATCGACGAAGAATTTGCCACGGTTCTGGCCGACATGGGCTTTTCGCAGCTTGAGGAAATTGCCTACGTGCCCATCGACGAGTTCATGATTGTCGAGGGCATGGATGAAGAGACGGCCAAGACATTGCAGCAAAACGCCAAGGATGCCATAGCCGCCGCCGAAAGCGCCAAGGTGACCGAGGCCTTTGACGAATTGATGAGCCTTGATGGCATGGACGAGCTGATCGCAGGCGCCCTGACGGCAGCGGACATCTGCTCGTGTGAAGATTTAGCCGATATGGCGACCGATGAGCTTACTGAGAAGATTGAGGGCTTAGATGAAGAAACAGCAGGCAAACTCATTATGGCGGCCCGCAATAAATGCTGGTTCGGCGGCTCTGAAGAAAATAATCAGGGCAGTGAGCAGCAAGGACAGTAGTGCAGCGGAGGTGCATGAAATGAGCGATCAGAACAACAAACCCACCGACAGCGCCCCCAGGCGCATGTCCTTGAACAAAAAGACCCACAGCACTTTGACGGTCCAAGGCACCGCCGGCCGCTCCAAGGTAGTGCAGGTCGAGGTGCGCAAGCGCAAGATCATCGACACCAAGGAGATTGAAAAACGCAAGGCCCAAGAAGAGGCCGCCAAAGCCGAAGCTTTGAAGCTTGAGCAAGAGCGCAAGGCCCAAGAAGAAGCTGCCAGGGCCGAGGCCGAGCGCAAAGAGCGCGAGGAAAAGGAGCGCCGCCAGGCAGAAGCCAAGACCAAAGCCAAGGCTCAGGCTGAAGCTCCCGCCCAATCAGGGGACAACAAACCCAAGGACAAGGGCGCCAAGAGAAAAGAGGACAAGGCCTCAGAAGATCTGCGCAAGGCTCAAGAAGAGCAGCAGCTTCGCAAGCTTGAAGAGGAGAACTTGAAGCAGCAAGAGGAAAACTTGAAGTTTGTCGAGGAGAATGCCGCCCGCTGGGAAGCCGAAGAAGCCGAGCGCGAGGCCTCATTTGACGAATTGACTTCCTCTGCCTCCTTGTACGTGCGCGAGGCCGAGGCCCGCGAAGAGCGCGAGGCCGAAAACCGCGGCCGTCACCGCGGCGGCAACGATCGCCGCCAGGGCGGCAAGAAGCGCGAAGAGGCCGATTCCGAAAAGGCGGGCAGCCGCCGCAACCAAAAGGTCAAGGGCGGCAAGGCAGGCAAGGGGGCGGCCAGGCTCAATCAGCAGCACGGCTTTAACCGTCCTGCCGCTCCCGTAACCCGCGACGTCATCATCGGCGAGACCATCACGGTGGCAGAGCTTGCCCAAAAGATGGCCGTCAAGGGCGCAGAAGTCATCAAGACTTTGATGAAGATGGGCGAGATGGTCAACATCAACCAGGTCATCGATCAGGAAACTGCCCAGCTGGTGGCAGAAGAGATGGGCCATAAGGTCATCTTGCGCAAGGAAAACGAGCTTGAAG
Organism: uncultured Enterobacterales bacterium; assembly: GCA_964651505.1. GTDB lineage: Bacteria > Pseudomonadota > Gammaproteobacteria > Enterobacterales > Succinivibrionaceae > Avisuccinivibrio_A. The sequence goes on along the minus strand of CAZYXT010000037.1, from coordinate 8,614 downwards.
AGTCGCTGTTGGCCGATCGCGACAAAGCCGCATCTGCCATTGCGCGCGCTCCGGTCGTCACCATCATGGGTCACGTCGACCACGGCAAGACCTCGCTTCTTGACTACATCCGCAAGTCCAAGGTGGCCGCAGGCGAGGCAGGCGGCATTACCCAGAGGATCGGCGCATACCACGTCGAAACCCGCGGCACCGGCATCACCTTCCTCGATACCCCGGGTCACGCTGCCTTTACCGCCATGCGCGCCCGCGGCGCCCAGGTCACCGACATCGTGGTTTTGGTGGTGGCTGCCGATGACGGCGTCATGCCCCAGACCATCGAGGCCATTCAGCACGCCCAGGCCGCCAAGGTTCCTCTGATCGTGGCCATCAACAAGATTGACAAGCCAGGATCTGATCCGACCCGCGTCACCAACGAGCTCATTCAGCACTCGGTCATCCCCGAGTCCATGGGCGGTGAAACGCAGTTTGTGCAGGTGTCGGCCAAAACAGGCATGGGCGTAGACGCCCTGCTTGAGGCAATCTTGCTGCAAGCGGAGGTGCTCGAGCTTACCGCCGTGGCCGAGGGCATGGCCACAGGCGTGGTCATCGAGTCGCGCCTTGACAAGGGCCGCGGCCCCGTAGCCTCCGTGCTGGTGCGCGAGGGCACCTTGCACAAGGGCGACATCGTCTTGTGCGGCCTCGAGTACGGCCGCGTCAGAGCCTTGCGCAACGAGAAGGGGCAAAACCTCGACAGCGCAGGACCTTCCTATCCTGTCGAGATCTACGGTTTGTCGGGCGTGCCCGATGCCGGCGATGAAGTGACCGTGGTGCGCGATGAGAAGAAGGCTCGCGAAGTGGCCTTGTTCCGCCAGGGCAAGTACCGCGAACTTAAGATTGCCAAGCAGCAGAAGGCCAAGCTTGAGAACATGTTCAAGGACAATCAGATCTCAGAGCTCAACGTGGTCCTCAAGGCCGATACTCAGGGCTCGGTGGAGGCCATCTCAGATGCCTTGAACAAGCTTGCCACCGACGAGGTCAAGGTCAATATCGTAGGCTCGGGCGTAGGCGGCATCACCGAAACCGATTCTACTTTGGCCGCCGCTTCCTCGGCCGTGATCTTGGGCTTTAATGTCAGGGCCGACGGGCCTGCCCGCCGCGTCATTGACGCCGAGGGCGTAGATCTGCACTACTACAGCGTGATCTACGATCTCATCGATGAAGTCAAGAAAGCCATGAGCGGCATGCTCAAGGCCGAGGTGCGCCAGGAGATCATCGGCATGGCCGAAGTGCGCAACGTCTTCCGTCATCCCAAGTTCGGATCGATTGCAGGCTGCATGGTCACCGAGGGCGTGGTCAAGCGCTCGGCCCCCATCCGCGTCTTGCGCGAGAATGTGGTGATCTTCGAGGGCGAGCTTGATTCGCTGCGCCGCTTCAAGGACGACGTCACCGAGGTCAAGTCCGGCACCGAATGCGGCATCGGCGTCAAGAACTACCAGGATGTGCGCGTAGGCGATCAAATCGAAGTCTTCGAGTACATCGAAGTCAAGCGAACCTTATAGGAAGATCCATGCCTAAAAGTTACGGTAGATTCGAAAGGGTGGCAGCCCTGGTCAGAAAAGAGGCTGCCAGGCTTATTCAACATGAGATAAAAGATCCCAGGGTGGTCGGGGCCCAAGCCACGGTGACCGAGGTGAACGTCAGCGCCGATCTGCGCAAGGCCCGCATCTATGTCTCGTTTTTAAACGACGATGAACAGAAGATCAAAGCGGGCATGGAAGGATTGGCCAAGGCAACAGGCTTTGTGCGCTCATCCTTGGCCTCAAGCCTCAAGCTTCGGTACATGCCTGCTGTGGAGTTTGTCTTTGACGAGCTTTTAAAGCGCAGCATCAAGCTTGATGCCCTGATAGCCTCGGGCCTGGGCAAAGGCGAAGAGCAAATCCCTGATGATGAGGGCAGGGATGCTTAAAAAAGCATTATGAAATTGCAAAAAGAGGGCCTGCGGCCCTTTTTTAATGCCCGCTTAAAAATGCAGATCTTGCGCGCCTTAAAAAGCGTCTGCCCTGTTTTGGGATGCAAAAAAACCTTGATGCACCAAAAAAGAGAGGGATAAAATCCGCCCGATTCTTGGGGGCGCTGCCATTTTGAGGGCAGATTTGCCCCAAGGCGCACACGCCCAAGCCTCTCCGCCCTGTAAAATATCCCAATCTAACTTATTGAAATTACTTAAGATTATGTTTAACCGAATGCATTTTTGTGCTCGTCTTGCTTTTTTTGTTGCATATGGGCCTAAAAGAGGCATTCAGGGGCGTATTAAAGTGTCGCTATTGTGCAAAATGCCGGGATTTAAGCTCCAAAATGGCGAAAATGGCGCTTTTATGCCCCATAAAGGTGTAAAAGGCCCTAAATAATTGACTCAGATCACAGCATGGCGCATCGTTGGATCATCGAAATTTAATATTCAGGAGCAAAACAATGATGTCTAAAAAGTTAGTGTTTGCCTCATTACTGGGCATGATGATGAGTGCTCATGCAGAGGAAGCCGATGCGGAAGCTGAGGTTGTTCTGAACACCGCTTCTAATGGCTTCGTAATCATCTGTGCCGTACTGGTGATCTTGATGTCTGTTCCCGGCATCGGTCTGTTCTATGCAGGTTTGGTCAGAGTCAAAAACTCCATGTCTGTTTTGGCCCAATGCCTGATGGTCTTCTGCGCAGCCTACCTGATGTGGACCGTTTGCGGTTACACCATGGCCTTTGCAGGAACCGACGGCCCCTTAGGTGCTTTTATCGGCCCGTTTGATAAGGCTTTTTTGATGAATGTCACCCCTGATTCTTTGAGCGATGATCTCTCAGAGTATGCATTCATCACCTTCCAGGGTGCCTTCTGTGCCATTTCCTCCTGCCTGATTGTCGGTGCCACGGTTGAAAGGATCAAGTTCTCCGCCATGATCATCGGCATTCTGTTGTGGGGCATTTTGTCCTATGTGCCTTTGGCTCACATGGTCTGGGGCGGCGGTTTCATCGATGCCGTTTTTGCTCCTTATGACTTTGCAGGCGGCGACGTAGTACACGTAAATGCTGCGGTTGCAGGCATTGTGGCCGCCTTCATGCTTGGCAAGAGACGTGATCTGGGCAGAGCTAACCTGGCTCCTCACAACTTAACCTTAACCTATATTGGTTGCGGCATGCTGTACTTGGGCTGGTTCGGTTTCAACGCCGGCTCCGAATTGGTTGCCGACGGCACCAGCTCCATGGCCCTGTTCAACACCGTGATCTGCCCTGCCGCTGCCGCCGTTGCCTGGGCTCTGTTTGAGTACAAGCTCTCAGGGAAGTGCTCGACCTTGGGCATGTGCTCGGGCATCCTCGCAGGCCTGGTAGCCATCACCCCTGCTTGCGCCTTCATCGGCCCGATCGGCGCCATCGTCACAGGCGTGATTGCTTCTGCTGTCTGCTTGTGGGGCGTAAGAGGCTTTAAGCGCATGACAAAGATTGACGACTCTTTGGACGTATTCGGCATTCACGGCTTGGGCGCCATCGTCGGTGCCATCATGACCGGCATCTTCTGCGACCCCCGCTTGGGCGGCGTAGGCTTCAACGGCGACTACACCTCCATCTTCGGTCAGCTGTACGGTCAGATTGCATCCTGCGTGATCTCCATCATCTGGTCGGCCATCGCCACCTTGATCGCCTTCAAGATTGCATCCTTGCTGTGCGGCGGTCTGAGAGTTACTCCCGAGAACGAGCGCGAAGGCTTGGATATCGTGGCTCATGGCGAGCGCGGTTACAACTTATAACCAAAATATCACCTCCTTGGTGATACTCCAAAAATCTGCCAAAAGGCCGCTGCGAGGCGGTCTTTTTTTGCCGGGGGGATTTAAAAGAAGTTTTCAAGACTTTGACAGGCAGCGGCTCAAGGCCTCATAGGCTTTGAGGATCGGCAAAAAATTGCAGCTGATGAAACAATACAGGGGGGCTTAAAACAAAAAAACAGGCCTAAGCCTGCATGGGGATTTTGTGGCTCCTCCTACTGGGCTCGAACCAGCGACATACGGATTAACAGTCCGCCGTTCTACCGACTGAACTAAGGAGGAACGCCTCAAAATAAAGTGCTTTGTCATCAAAGCGATGCAAATTGTAAAGATGCAGGGCACCTCTGTCAACACGCTTGGCATTATTTTTTATGGCATGGAGGTTTTGTTTTTGACATAAGTTCAAAAAGGTGCGATTTTCTCTTGGCTTTACGACTTCATATTTTTGATAAGCATTGCCTCAGATTGGTACAATAACCAAAACATCAATAACCCGGGGAGAATATCCGATGAGCACCACCATTACTATCCGCTTTGCCACGCGCGATGACATACCGATCATTTTAGATTTTATCCGCGAGCTTGCTGTCTACGAGCACCTTGAAAAAGAGGTGACCGCCACCCCTCAACTTCTTGAGGAGTGGCTGTTTGAAAAACAAAAGGCCGAGGTGATCTTTGCCTGCATGCCCGATGGCACCGAGGCCGGGTTTGCGGTCTTTTTCCACAGCTTCTCCACCTTTTTGGGCAAAGGCGGCATCTATCTTGAAGATCTCTTTGTCAAACCCGAATTTCGCCGCCGGGGCCTTGGGAAGGCATTGCTCTCGTATCTTGCCAAGCTGACCGTGCAGCGCGGCTGCGGCCGCCTGGAGTGGTCCTGCCTTGACTGGAATCAGAACGCCATCGATTTTTATCAAGCCTGGGGCGCAACCACCCTTGATGACTGGACCGCTTTCAGGCTGACGGGCGATAAATTAAAGCAGCTTGGCGCTTAAGAGCGCGAGGATAATATGGCCATAAGACAAGGTTTTGAGCTTGTCAGCAAATTCAAGCCTGCAGGCGATCAGATAGAAGCCATCGAGAGTTTGTGCCAAGGCATAGAGCGAGGCGATCGGGCACAGACTCTGTTGGGAGTCACAGGCTCGGGCAAAACCTTTACCATGGCCAATGTGATTGCGCGCTGCAACCGTCCCACCATGATCTTGTCGCACAACAAGACCCTGGCGGCCCAGCTGTACGGGGAGATGCGCGAGTTCTTTCCCCGCAATGCCGTGGAGTACTTCGTCTCCTATTACGATTACTATCAGCCCGAGGCCTATGTGGCGGCCACAGACACCTTTATCGAAAAGGATGCCCAGGTCAACGATCACATCGATCAGATGCGCCTGAGCGCCACCAAGGCCCTGATGGAAAGACGCGATGTCATCATCGTCTGCTCGGTGTCTGCAATCTACGGCTTGGGCGAGCCTGAAACCTATTTGAAGATGATGCTGCACATCTCCAAAGGCGAATTCATCTCGCAAAGGGAGATTATAGAAAGGCTGGCTCAGCTTCAGTACACCCGCAATGATCTTGGCTTTGAGCGATCGACTTTCAGGGTGCGCGGCGACGTCATCGACATCTATCCTGCCGAATCGGAAGGCTATGCCGTCAGGGTGGAGCTTTTTGACGATGAAATCGAGCGCATCACCCGTTTTGATCCGCTCACAGGCGTCACCGACCGCGAACTGCCGCGCGTCACCATTTTCCCCAAGACCCATTACGTCACCCCGCGCGACATCCTGCTCAATGCCGTCGAGGAGATCAAGGTCGAGCTCAAAGATCGCTGCGACTTTTTCTTGCAGCAAAATAAGCTTCTTGAAGAGCAAAGATTGCGCGAGCGCACCACTTACGATATCGAGATGATAAACGAGCTTGGCTACTGCTCGGGCATCGAAAATTACTCGAGGTACCTTACGGGCCGCAAGGAAGGCGAGCCTCCTCCTTGTTTGTTTGACTATCTGCCCAAAGACGGGCTGCTCATCATCGACGAGTCGCACGTGACGGTGCCTCAGATTGGCGCCATGTACAAAGGAGATCATTCGCGCAAGGAGAATTTGGTAAATTTCGGTTTCAGGCTGCCTTCGGCCTTTGACAATCGCCCCTTGAAGTTTGACGAATTCGTCAAATTGCAGCCGCAGACCATCTATGTGTCGGCCACTCCTGCCGAGTACGAGCTTGAGCGCTCCTCTCAGGTGGCAGAGCAGGTGATAAGGCCCACGGGATTGCTCGATCCCATCATCGAGGTGCGCCCGGTGGCCAATCAGGTTGACGATCTGATGAGCGAGATCAGGCAGAGAGCCCAAAGGGGCGAGCGCATCCTCGTGACCACGCTGACCAAGAAAATGGCCGAAGAGCTGACAGCCTACCTGACCGAGCATCAAATCAGGGTGCGTTATCTGCACTCTGACATCGATGCGGTGGAGCGCATGGAGATCATCCGCGATTTGAGGCTGGGGCAGTTTGATGCCTTAATCGGCATCAACCTTTTGCGCGAGGGCCTGGATATCCCCGAGGTCTCCTTGGTGGCGGTGCTCGATGCGGACAAAGAAGGTTTTTTGCGCTCGGCGCGCTCTTTGATCCAAACCGTCGGCAGGGCGGCGCGCAACATCAACGGCAAGGCCATCTTCTATGCAGACGTCATCACCGACTCGATGCGGATCACCTTGGACGAGACGGCGCGTCGCAGGCAAAAACAAGAAAAATTCAACCAAGAGCACGGCATCACCCCAAAGCAGATCACAAAGAAGGTGGTCGATGTCATGCAGACTGCCATAGAGCAGACCGAATCTTTCAAAGCCCCTAAGGACACCTTAAGCCGCGCATACGGGGTGGAGAAGAAAAAACAAATCAAGCTTACCCCCAAGGAGCTTACCCTCAAGATAGACGAGCTTGACAAACAAATGCGCAAACTGGCCTCCGAGCTTAAGTTTGAGGAGGCAGCCAGGGTGCGCGACAAGATCAAAGCGTTGAATGAAGAACTTTTGATGTGGGAGCAGTAAGGGGGCAGAGACTGTGCCTCGGTTTTATTGCACGGCAGAGGTTTTGATGAGGTCGCTGCGGTTTTTGCCAAAAGCGTAAAGCAAAGCCTCGGCCAAATAGCCTGTCACCACCTTCAAATCCTCGTCGTCAAAATCATTGTCCTCATAATCGACGCGCGAGACATCGTTGATGGCGGTTACGTATTCCATCAGCTTGGGATCGCGGGTGTCGCCGCTCATGGCCAGTCCCAAGGCAATGCCGTAGCAAAGCTCGGATAAGGCCGGCAGCTGCTCTTGGCGGCTGCTTGGGATCATAAACTCTATCTTGTGCTCTTTGAGCATGAGCTTGGCGTCGATTGCAAGATCAGTCACCATGGCAATAATGGATCCCGGGAAGCTTTGGCCTGCGTTTAAAATCTCTTGGAGCTTGTTTTTCAGACTGTTGTCTTCAAGCCTGAAGCCTGCGGCGGTCAGACCTAAGATCAGGCCCTCATAGGTGTTGACGGTATCGTCGCTTTCTTGAGAGGCCAAAAGATCGTTGTAGCGCTTGAGGCGGGCATCTTCACTCATAAAAATCGGCTCCGGTGATGGCAGATCGTGGAAATTATATTATAATTGTGCATCTTTTAATTTCAACGTTACCAGAGCTCCTTAACATGCATCCTATGCTTAACATAGCAGTGCGTGCGGCCCGTGCTGCCGGCAATGTCATTGCCCGTAATCTTGGTCATGCCGATCAGTTTTCCGTCTCCGAAAAACACAAGAACGATTTGGTCACCGACATTGATCGCGAGTGCGAGAGCACCATCGTCTCCATTTTGAGCAAAGCTTACCGCGAACACGCCATCTTGGGAGAAGAGGGCGGGCTCAAAGGAGATCCTGAGGCTGAGTATCAGTGGGTTATCGATCCCATTGACGGCACCACCAACTTTGTGATGGGCCTGCCTCACGTGGGCGTTTCCATCGCCCTGATGCACAAGGGCAAGCCGGAGCTTGGTGTGGTGTTTGATCCGAGTTTAAACGAGATGTTTACCGCCGCCCGCGGCGAAGGTGCTTCCTTAAACGGCAGGCGCATCCGTGTTGGCAATCAAAGCAGCCTTGATGCGGCCATCGTCGCCACCGCCTTGCCGGTGCGTTATCCTGAAAGATTGGAAGCATACTTCAAGTTTCTCCCCCGCCTGGTGCTCAATACGGCCGACATCCGCAGGGCAGGCGCCGCTTCGCTTGATTTGTGCTACGTGGCTTGCGGCCGTCACGACGGCTACCTCGAGCAGGGCTTGAAGCCTTGGGATTTTGCAGCAGGCGAGCTCATCGTGCGCGAAGCAGGAGGCCTGGTCACCGACTTTATGGGCACCGACCGCTATAAAAAGACCGGCAACGTATTGTGCGGCAATCCTTATATCGTCAAAAACCTTTTGACCAAGGTTTGCAACGTGCCCGATCTCGAGCCCATCTTGCAATAAAGAATTCTCTCCAATAAAAGCCCGGCACATCCTGCCGGGTCTTTGCGTGCGCGCCTTGTACGCACTCTGACGGGTGGCGATCATGAGTCTGAACGTACACAGGGCAAAACCCAAGCCGGGGTGCAAGCTGTCTTCTCAAAAAAAGCGCCAAGCGCATGCAGCAAAACCGCAGACGAGCAAGGGTTTTCCCCTTGCCTGAGGCCATTATATGGAGGGGTAAAATATGTGAGCAGGGTGAAAGCACTTACCGGTTACCGACAACAAACTTGCAACCGAAGCAGTCAAATCGCCCTCAACAAAAAGCTTGCCATCGTCAAGACTGCTCTCAGACGAACCGCCGCTGAGCAC
>CAZYXT010000036.1:0-20664 GCA_964651505.1 uncultured Enterobacterales bacterium | reverse complement strand
GCATTCTTATGCGGTTTTTTATTGTTTGTTAAATCATGACGCTGTCAAACTCGGGCGTCCCATAGCCTAGCATGTCTCCTCTTGTCATTTGGCTTGTGGTTGAAAAAGAGATCGCCTCATGCAAAACGGGGGTGCAATCGCTCCTGCCTTGCAGGGCATTCCACCGCTTTATAAGATCTTCAAGAAAATGACAGGGGCCGTTTTTGAACTCATAAAGCACTCCCCGTCCGTCAAAAGGCTTGAAGAGCGGGGCCATGCAATCTTCCATAAAGTAAGAAAAGTCGCCAAGATCGGGGCTGCCGTCACAGCAGGCATAAAAAGCTGCGATTGCCAATGCCCGCTTTGCCCTCTCAGGTCCCAACAAGTCTTCCAAGATTTCATAAAGCTTGAGATCTTCTGCCACCCTCTTGATGGCCAGGGCATAGCCTGTGGCATGCAAGGCAGGGCGATCATTGAACTTAGGGGGACGGCTTTTTCGCTGCGGCCCCGATTTTTTGACCTCTCCTGCGGCCGGTTTGGGCAAATTGCACAGTTCGTAGTAATTGTCGTTGGGAATGAGCCGCTCTTTGCCGTCTTCATCCCTGACTACCCGGCCCAAGCTTTTTTTCCTGTGCCGTTGCTGATGCTTGTCGTTATAGAAGGATTCCACGGTCATATACAGATAGGTATATTTGCCTATGACTTGTGTAAAGGTGCTTTTGCGGGGGATCTCGACTTTCTCGTTCATGTACAGCATAAGCGCTCCTCATCGTTTGTAGCTAAGATAACAAATTGCGCCGCGGGTGCAAGCCCCCTCATCTTGGGGCAGGGCTTAATTAAAAAGAAGCAAGATCGAAGGGCGGCAAATCGCAAAAACTGCATTTAAACCGGGTTCCGCTTTGATGTAAAATCCCTGTTACGGGCCGCGGCGTTTGCAGTAAACTTGAAAACAAAACAAACATTCAATCTAAGGAGCATACATGAAAAAATTGTTATTGGCCTGTTTGTGCGCCCAAGCCTTGGCTTTTGGCTTATCAGGCGTTCAAGCCCAAACAAATCCTGCGCCGCAAGATCTGCTTGGTTACGCAGAAGGCGCTCAGGTTTACGGCGTCAACCCCGTCAGAGCGCAAATCAATTCCATCTCGGATCTTATCTACAAACAAGTCATATCCAAAAACGGGGTGCGGCCTTTGCACATGACCCTGCTTTACCCGCAAACGGACAACCTCAAGCCTGCCATTTTGTATTTTCCGGGCGGCGGCTTTACCACTGCCCAATGGGACAAATACTCCCAGCAAAGAATGAAGCTTGCAGAGGAGGGCTTTGTGGTTGCAGCCTGCGAGTATCGCGCGGTGCCCGACAAGTTTCCTGCCCTCGTGGAAGATGCCAAGGCGGCGGTGCGTTACATCAGAGCCCATGCCGAAGAATGGGGCGTGGATAAGAATAAAATAGGGGTCATGGGCGACAGCGCAGGCGGCTACGTGGTGCAGATGCTCGGGGCTGCCAATGGCGAAGTTCAGTTTGATGTCGGCGACAATTTGCAGGAAAGCTCGGCCGTGCAGGCGGTGGTCTCTTTGTACGGCATCAGCGATCTGTTATCCATCGGCGAGGGCTTGCCCGAAGACATTGAAAAGGTCCATCACAGTCCTGCCGTCACCGAGGCCCTGCTCGTCAACGGCCCGGCCTTCAATACTTACCCCGGAGCCTCGGTGTTTGAGACCGAAGATAAAGCCAAAGAGGCAAGTCCCCTCTATCACGTCAACGGGGACGAGCCTCCCATGATGCTCATGCATGGAGCCAAAGATCCCTTGGTCAGCCCCTTGCAGAGCAAAAAGATGTATGAGGCTTTAAAGGCTCAAGGCTCGGATGTGCAATATGTGCTCTTGGAAAATGCCTTGCACGGCGATCTCCCTTGGTATCAGGAGGCGGTGATAGATCAGATTGTCTCCTTCTTTAAGGCCAAGCTTGGCGATCCCGCCACGCAGGCGCGCGACGGCATCACCTTGTGATCTTGCTTATTTGAGCAGACTGCGCAGTGCCTCCGAGGCCTGCGCAAGGTTTGCCATCTGCCGCTGTTTGTCATCTTCGATGCGCTTTTGATCTTCATGGCGCAAAGATAGAAGATCAGCTTGCGGCAGTTCTTCGATGAAACGCGATGGCGTGCACAATTTTATTTCGTTGCGGGTGCGCCTTTGGCGGCAGTAGCTTAGCGACAACACCTTTTGGGCCCTGGTGATCCCCACATAGGCCAAGCGCCGCTCTTCTTGAACGTTGCCCTCCTCAAGCGAGTTTTTGTGCGGCAAAATATCTTCCTCCATGCCTGCTATGTAGACATAGGGAAACTCCAGCCCCTTTGACGAGTGCAGGGTCATCAGCTGCACGGCATCGGCCGTATCGTCATCGCGCTTTTTCTCCTGCATCTCCCGAAGACCGATGCGGTCGACGGCCTTGGCAAAGCTTGAGCTGCTCTGCCCCGGGCTGCCCGTGATGTACTGCTCGATGATGGTCATGAGCTTTCTTAAATCGCGTATCTTGTTGTCGGCGGATGACTTGTTGCCTGAGATCACCTTCACGTAGGTTTCGTAGCCTGTCATGGCCAAAAGATTGCGCGCCAAGGCCAGATCTTCTTTTTTAAGCAGCATGGTTCTCAATTTGGTCATCAATGCCACAAATTCTTTGACCCCGCTCAATTGCGTCCCCGCAAGCTCCAAATCGGGGGCCATGCAGGCTTCAAACAGCGAGCAGTTGAGATCTTGGGCCTTTTGGGCAATGACCTTTAAAGTCTGGGCGCCGATGCCGCGGCGAGGCACATTGATAATGCGCACCAAGGAGGTGTTGTCGCGCAAATTGCAGATGAGCCTGCAATAGGCCAGCATGTCCTTTACTTCCAAAAGATCAAACAAGCCCGTGCCGCCGAGCACCACGCAGGGGATCCCCGCATAGTTTAAGGCATCTGATATGGCGCGCGACTGAAAGTTGGAGCGATACAGCACCGCAAAGTCGCTGTAGCGCAACTTATTTTCATACTGCAAGGCCTTGATGTCAGAGCTGATGGCCAGTGCCTCGTCTTCGGCGTTGGGACAGCTTAATACCTTGATTTGGGGACCTTCGGGGAGGGCTGAGCGCAAAGTCTTGGAAAACAAGTGGGGATTGTTGGCAATCAGGGCATTGGCGCAGCGCAAAATGCGCGACGACGAGCGGTAATTTTGCTCAAGCTTGATGACCTTCAAATCAGGGTAATCGTCGACCAAGACCCTGATGTTTTCAGGCCGCGCCCCGCGCCAGGAATAGATTGACTGATCATCGTCGCCCACCACGGTAAAACAATTGAGCCTTGAGGTGAGGGCGCGCAAAAGCTTGTACTGCGTCTCGTTGGTGTCTTGGTATTCGTCGACCAGCACATAGTTGAAGACCTTGGACCAGCGCAGGCGCAATTGCGGATCATCGCACAGGCTGCGGGCCATCAAAAAGATGAGATCGTCAAAGTCCAAGGCTGCACAGGCTTTCAAATAGTCCCGGTATTCTTGATAGATGATGGAGCCTATGGTCGTTTTTTCGACCATGTCGGGGGTCTTAAGCTCGCTTTTGTAGCGGGAAATGTCGCTGATGGCCCCGTAAATCACATCCTTTTCGCTTTTATCCCCGCTTAAAAGGCCTGCGTGTTCGCTGCGGATAAGATCGCGCACGACCTTAAACTGATCTCGCTCGTCAAACAGGGTAAAGTTGCGCGCAATGCCCAAGGTCTTGTGCTCAAGGTGCACAAATTCAAGCCCTAAGGAGTGGAAGGTTGAGATCCACACCTTTTTGGCAACCTCGGCGCCAAGCTCTCCTGCCACGCGCTCGCGCATCTCTTGGGCGGCCTTGTTGGTAAAGGTCACCGCGCAAATGGACTGGGGCGGCAGGCGGTGGTTTTTATAAAGGTTGACGATCTTCTCCGTGATAACCCTGGTTTTGCCCGAGCCTGCGCCTGCCAAGACCAGGCAGGGGCCGTGCACATAGTGCACCGCCTCATTTTGAGCCTCGTTAAGCCTCATCCAAGATCTCCGCACTCAAAGTATGGGCGCGCCCCTTCAAATCGGCCGTGGAGAGAAGCAGGCTGCGCTCTTGCAAGCCTGCAGCCTTAAAGTGCTGAGCGCTCAAAGCTTCGGCAAGCGACGCGCACTCCAAGGAAGTTAAGGCCAAAATGGAGATCTGCTCTTGCGTGCACAGGGCTGACAGCCTGTTGAGCACTTGCCTAAGCGAGTCTTTGTCTTCCAAGGTCAGATCCAAGATTAAAGCCCCGGGCATGGCGTTTTGCACAAAGCAGGCATTTAATGCAAACATGAGATTTTGCTCAAGATTGTCGCTTTTAAGATCGGGGGTGGTGAATTTGACCTTGTTCAAGCACTCCTGCCCGTCCCCTCTGTGGCACAAGGCCAGACTTAATTTTTCCATCACCGCGTTGTCGGCGCCCAAGAGCAAAGAGGAGGGGCACTTTTTGATCATGGCCTGCAGCAGCAAGATCTTAAAGCTCTGATCCAAGCTTAAGGCATAAAGATGGGAGGAGAGCTTAAGCTCAAGCAGGCTTTGGGCATCGCAGATGAAGTTAAAAGGCAGCGGATTGGGATTTAAAGGTCGCAAGTCTGCCTGCAAATACTCCTCAAGGTGCATGAGCCTGTCTTGCAAAAGCTCAGGGGCCTTGACCAAGATCTCGTTGGGATCTTTGTAAGGATAAGAGAGGTTGACGCTGCGATAGGGGATGCTAAGGCTGTCAAGGGCGCTTTGAAGAGCCTGCTGGGCATTGAGTCCTGCCTGATCGTTATCAAGGTTCAGGTAAAAAAACAGATCTTCATTGGGCAGATCTTTTAACTTGTTCAAAAGCTTGGGCACATTGCCCGCCCCTCCCAAGGAAATGGCGTGATAGCCCAAAGTCTCCAAGCTTAAGGCATCAAACTCGCCTTCGACGATGAAGATGGTGCCGCCGCGGGCGAGGGCCTGCTCGTTTAAGATGCTGGTTGAGCCTCGTTTTTGAATTCTATCGGAGCTTTTGCCGTCGGTGTTGCGCACCATGTAGGAAAATTCGCTGTAGGGAATGACGGCCCCGGGCCACACCACCCGTTCAAAGGTGCGCGGATCGGTGCCTGCCTGAAACTCGGGGTCAAAGCCCAATTTGAAGCGCTCGATCACCTCATCGCTGATGCCGCGGCGGGTAAAGTAATCGGTATTTGCCACCTGCTCGTGGCATTGTTGAAGGTACTCAGAATAATTGACGGGCGCAGGGGCGGGAAGCTCGGAGCCTGCCTGGCTCTGGGCAAAAGGCTGGATGGTCACCCGCCTTAAATTGCTGCCAAACACCGCGCCGCCCCGGGCAATGCGCGGCTCGTTTTGATCTGAAAGCCTGCCTGAGGCGGCCGCATTTACAGGTCTTAAGGAAGTCTCCCCCTTTGGATTTAACACGGTAAAGCCCGGGCCCTCGCCGCGCGCGGCGGCAGAAGTCCCCTCCCGGTTTGAGGGCTGCTTTGAGATGCTGATGCGCCCTAAGTTGCGTCCTGCCCCGAAGGTGGCGGTGGCCACGCCCTCGGAGTACTGGTAGGAGTAGGCCTTGTCTTGAAGATTGGGCCCTGTACCCAAATACATCTGGCAGACTTTTTGGTACTGATCCTTAAAGGAGGTCAGGTTAAATTCGATGCCGACCAGGCTGAAAATGTCGTAAGTTGCGTTGCACCCGAAGCAATGCACCAGATGGGTTTTGGGGTTGTAGACCATCGAGGGATTGGAGTCGCGGTGAGAAGGATTTAAACAGCGAAAATGGGTTTGAGGCTTGATCCCCCTTGAGATCAGATAATCAGACATCTTGGTCTTCAAAAATTCCTTGGTGCGCTCAAAATCCTGATCGTACATGGCCCTGTCCCCTTCAATTAACTGCCGGTGATTTTTCTTATGAGATACGAAGAGATAAGAAGCCCGGCGCTTGCCGTAACCGCCATCAGGGCCCCGAAGCTTTTTCTCCCCAAGTCGTCTTCATGATAACGGGGTTTTTCATCCGAATATGAACACATGATAGCAAATTTGCTGCAGCCTGCTCCAAAGCCGTAGTCGCGCCGCAAGATGGTCCTAAGATGAGATATGAGCCCGTCCCCGCAAGCTTGTCCGAGATCTCCAAGCTTAAGGCGGCTTGGATCGACCCTGCCTCCTGCGCCGCCTGAAACCACAAAGATCTTATCGTGAGCTTTAAGATAGGCGGCAGCCGCGGCTTTGGCCTGAATGTCGTCTATGCATTCTGCGCAATACAAAGGACTGTCCCTGAGCACCTCTTCTATATTGTCTTTGGTGACAAAGACGGGCCGGGCGTGGCAGATGAGATTGGGGTTGATGTCCAAAAGACGGCTTTTTAAGGCTTCGGCTTTCTTTTGCCCGAGGGTGGAGCTTAAGGTGTGCAGCTGGCGGTTGGAGTTTGAAAGCTCAATCTCGTCGCAATCGTACAAGGAGATCTCGCCTACCCCGCAGCGGCATAAGGCCTCGGCGCAAGGCGAGCCCACGCCTCCTGCGCCGAGCACCATGACATGGGCGCTTTTGAGCTTTAAGTACCCCTCCTCTCCAAACAGCAGCAAAGAGCCTTTGAAGCGCTCGCGCTCTTGGGCATCAGGCAAATCGGTCATGGCGCCTCCTAATATTGCAAACTAAAACACGGATTATAAAGGAGCAAAGGGCGGCCTGAGCACCCTCAAAGAAGATCTTGCATTGCTTTTAGTGCTGCCTTAAAGACAACAAAGCCGTGCCCAAGATTGCACGGCGCGGTTTTTTTAAAAACTCAGGCGGCCTTGGCCATGGCCTCGGAGGTGCGGTAGACCCTGCCTATGCCGGAGCTTTTGGCAAAGACGGGACGCAGTAATTTGATCTGATGCAGCTGTTCTTCGGTCATCTTCACCCGCGACAGGCCGATGGCTTTATAGGTGATGTAGGGGCGGGCGGCCTTGGAAATATAAAACTCGCCGGTTTTTCCCTCGGGATCGGCAAAGGCTGACAAACTTAAGATCCCCTGTTCGTACAGGGAGCTGACGGAGGGCTCTTCAACGGGCAGGGTCAGCAGGCTCTTGCGCTGCAGGACAAATTCGCGCAATAAGGCTTTTTCTGCAAAATCCATGGTCTGAACGCATTGGCGTATTCTCAAATCGGCCTGTTTCTCGGCGCGCCTTTGCAAGAGTCTTGAGATGACCGAAAGCACGGCAAAGCTCAAAAAGTGGGCAGCTTCGGCCAGAAGAGCCATATAAAGATAGAATCTGGCGCTTTGCACTTTTTCGTACAACAGCGGCGCAATCTGATCCAAAGGCAAAAACAACAGCATGAGGGTCAGAGTGGTGAGGTTTACCATAACAATGTTGATTAACTTTAATGCGCTGATATTCATTTTTATGCCCCATTTAGGTTAAACAAAGCAGGTTATCTTGGTGCAATGTCTTACTGCATGTTGCGTGCCAAGTTGTCGCAAACGGCATTCATAAGCCATTCTCATATGATTTGGGGCGGTGCGTCCAAAAATATGGTTTTGCATTGTCAAAAGGCTGACGCCGTGCAAAATGTGCTGCGATGCCCAAAACGTTTATAATACTTTCGACGGCGACCCTCGTACGCCCGGCATTGTTAATTAAACAGAGAAAATGAGGATGCAGTGAAAGCTGCAGCAAAGTTCCATGAAGAAAATCGTAGCCATTATTAAGCCTTTTAAGCTTGATGAAGTTCGTGAGGCCTTAAGCGCCAACGGCATCTCGGGCATGACTGTTTCTGAGGTTAAGGGTTTTGGCCGTCAGAAAGGTCACACCGAGCTGTATCGCGGTGCCGAGTACGTCGTCGACTTCCTGCCCAAGGCCAAGGTTGAGCTGGTGGTCAAGGATGAAGACGTAGATTTGTGCATCGAAGCAATCACAAAGGGTGCACATACTGGTAAGATAGGCGATGGTAAGATCTTCGTCTCCGACATTGAGCGGGTTATCAGAATTCGTACCGGTGAGGAAGGCGAAGACGCAATTTAGCAACAAGGGGATTATCCCTGTCGATTGTGTCGGATATGTCTGTAAAAAACTTCACCTTTTTATTTTTATCCTTAGGGGCGGCCGCCTTCTTGTCCGGCTGCTCTTCGCCCCCGCCTTCGGAGCCCGATAATCTTTGTTCCATCTTCCAAGAAAAAGACGGCTGGTATGCAGCTGCCCACCGCGTGCATGACAAATACGGCGTGCCCATCAACGTGGCCATGGCCATCATGTACCAGGAGTCGGCCTTCATCGACGACGCCAAGCCGCCCATGCGCTGGTTTTTGTTCATCCCTTACGGGCGCGGCAGCAGCGCTTACGGTTATGCCCAGGCCCAAGATGACGTGTGGGAACAGTATGTGGACGAGGCAGGATCGTTTTTCTCCTCGCGCGATGATTTTGACGATGCCTTGGACTTCATCGCCTGGTACATGACCAAGAGCAGAAAGGTCAACGGCGTGCCTTTTACCGATGCCTACAATCACTACCTCAACTACCATGAAGGCTGGACCGGCTACGGACGCGGCTCTTACCAAAACAAAGACTGGCTCAAAAACATCGCCTCCGATGTGGCCGCGCGCTCGGAGCGCTACAAGGCCCAGCTTACGCGCTGCAACCTGTACTAGGAGCTTTCATGACCTGCAAAGCAGTCTTCATGGATCGCGACGGCGTCATCAACCAAGATTTTGGCTATGTCTATAAGATTGAAGATCTTAAACTCATCGCAGGCGTGGCCGAGGGCCTCAAGATCTTCCGCTCTTTGGGCTACAGGCTTATTTTGGTCACCAATCAGTCGGGCATTGCCCGCGGGTATTTTACGAAAGAACAGTACGACCTTTTTACAGGGCACCTGCAAACGCTATTGCAAAAAAGCGCGGCGCAGTTTGACGACATCATGATGTGCCCGCATTTGAAGGGTGCTCCTGTCAAAGAGTACGATGTGCAGTGCGACTGCCGCAAACCCCTGCCCGGAATGATATTAAAGGCGGCCCTCAAGCATGACATAGATTTGTCCGCCTCAATCATGATTGGCGATCATGCCTCGGATCTTGAGGCAGGAAGCAGGGCAGGGGCAGGCAACCTGATTTTGTGCGGCGAGCACGAAAAAGAGGAGAGGGAGAAACTTCATGATCTTGCATATCTTTACTTTCCATCTTTAAAAGAATGTGCCGATTATTTTTTGCAAGGCTCGTGCAAGAACAAGAGCATTAATGAGGATTGACCATGAAATTGACAACACTGATGAAAGGCACGACCCTCGGGGCGGCCGCTTTGATGATGGCAGCTTGCACGTCAGGCTACGATAATAACCGCCCTCAAAACGATCGTTACTACCCGGGCTCGGAAAGCTACTATCAGACCACCAAGATCAACGATTATCAGCGCATCAGCTCGCCTTTTTCGGCCATACCCACAGGCTCTGATTTGCAGTATCTGAAGCTTACCCATCTGATGACGCCGCAGGATAAGGTGTGCGTGCTTAACAGCGGGGATTTTAGCAACGGGCAGATCGTGGTGCGCAACAGCGGCACCTATGTGCAGCGCAGCATCGGGGATAATTTGGATCAGCACGGCACCGGGGTGGTGCTCTTAAGCGGCACAGATGTGTCCTATCTGCAGGAGACGGCGCGCGACCGCGGCTGCAACATCATCGCCGCCACGCAGCTTTTAAACTGGCAGACCAATTCGCGCAATTATCCTTTGGTATCGATCCTGCTTAACATGTACGATGTTTCGTCCCTGACCCTCATGAATTCGGTGCGCCTGGTGGCCACCGCCGAGAGCGCGGCGCTGTTGTACGATGATGCCAAAGGCGTGATTAAACCGCTGATTGCAACCTACATTCACAAGCTGTATCAAAATTAGCAAAAAGGCTATGAAGCACTGACAAAAGTGTATTAAAATAGCTTGCAGGGCCGCCCTGCCCGGGCGTCTTTTTCTGTTTAAACAGTATTGGAGAAAACAATGAATAAGTATCAAGTAATCTTAGGCGCAGTTGCCTTAGGCGCTACCGTACTGACCGGCTGCACCGCCAACTTAGACGAGCTCAATGCCAAGGTTGACGCCATTGCCGCCGACGTTGACGCCCTGAAGGCTCAGCAATCCAAGCTGGCTAACGACGTTGCCTTCGTTAAGTCCGATGCTGCACGCGCCAACGAGCGTCTGGACAACTTAGCCCGCCGCTACAAGAAGTAATTTCTGACCGGTTTTGGTTAAGAGTGCGGGCCTGCAGATGCGGGCCCGCGCCGATCTTACAGGTTGCAAATCATTTAAAATTTATTTTCATCTTTGTGACCTCCATCCCCTGATTTTCTGGAATAATATTCTCGCGCGCCTCTTTTGTGCGCAGCTGCCTTCCTTTGTTTTGTTGCCTTGAGGTGATCCATGACCCCAGGATTCTTGGTAGTCAATTCCAATGATCTGTGCACTTTGGCCGGCATTTGTGCCCAAATCATCACCAAAACCCCGCTGTCCAATCCTTTGCAAAACGAAAACATCGTGGTGATGAGTCTGGGCATGCGCACCTATTTGCGCCAGGAGATTGCCCTCGACAACGGGATTGCCGCAGGACTGCATTTTTCCCAGGTCTGGCAGCTTATCTGGGATCTCTACCGAAGCCTCTACCCATCGGCCCCCGGGCAGAATCTTTACGCCAGGCTCAATCTTGCCTGGAACATAGTCAGCCTTTACAAGGTGTGGAACTGCAAAGAGCAAAGACAAACTTTCAAAAGGCTGCAAGATTACGTCAAAGACGACGTCAAAGGCCTGCGCCGCTACGAGCTGGCCGCCAAGCTTGCCGACGCCTACGATCAATACCAGATGTACCGCCCCGAGTGGATCTTAAAGTGGGATGCCCTTGAAGATGCCGATTTTGAACTGTATGAAAAAGATCCCTCTTTAAAAGGCAAGATCCGCGATTTTATCGAAGAGGCAAGCGCAGGGGATGTCGGCAAGCGCAAGATCTTGGAGAACAATGTCTGGCAGGTAAAGCTTTGGCACCTGATGCGTCAAAACTTGAAGATCTTCGATGTCAAAGACAAGCTTTTGGAAGAGGCCTTCCCGGAGGGGCTTATCCCGGGCGACAGCGCTTTTGACAACGGGGGGCAGCCGTCCGTGCAGGATGAGGTGTCGGCCCTTGCCTCTTTGGACAGGGCGCAGGTGGTGCAGAAGCTTTTAAAGACTCTGCAGGGGCCTCTTACCGAGGCTCAAAAGGCCGCACTGCCCGAGCGCATCTTCATCTTCGGCGTCTCCTCTTTGCCCTTGCAGGTGGTCAGGCTTTTAAGCGCCCTTGGCCGGGTCTCGCAGGTCTATCTGATGCTCTTAAATCCTTGCTCGGCCTATTGGGGAGATCTGAGCCCCTCCTTTAAAGAGGATTTTGCCGCCTTCAAAAAGAAGGTTCTGCAAAGCCGCGTGGGGACCGATTTTAAGCTTCGGCGCAAGGCCTTGAGCTTTGACAAGGAAAAAAATTTTGAACAGAGCGATTTTGACGAGGGATTGCGGGTGGAGGGCAATTCCTTGCTGCTCTCCTTGGGCAGGGTCGGCCAAGATCTTTTGTCCATGCTCTTTGATCTCAACCCCAATCCCCAACTGGCAGATTGTTTTGTCGACTTTGACCGCCCCACCCTGCTTGGCAAGATTCAAAGATTGCTTTTGACCTTGGAGGAGGGGGAGCGCATTAAGGTGCCTGATGATGACAGATCCTTGGAGATCAAGGTGTGCCACACCAAACGGCGCGAGGTCGAGGTGTTAAAAGATGCCATCTTAAGGCGCTTTAAGGAGGCCTCCGATCGGGGGGAGAAGCTTTTGCCGCGCGACGTGGTGGTGATGGTCCCTGCCATCAACGATTATGCCCCTTACATCAATGCGGTGTTTGGCAGCGATAGCGAGGATGACAAGGCGGTGCCCTATGCCATCAGCGACAGGACAACCTTGGAGGCCTCTCCTGCCGCGCGGGCTCTGCTTACTTTGCTTGATATCGGCACCCATCCGCTCAAAGCCTCGGCCCTCATCGATCTGTTGTGCGTGGACGTGATTGCAAGGCGCTTCAAGCTTGCGCAGGATGAGGTGGACATCATAGCCTCCGCCTTGCAGGAGTGCCCGGTGTTCTGGGGTCTTGATGACAAGGACATCAAAAAAGAGTCGCAAATCTCTCTGCCCTGCTCCTTTGAAGAGGGCATCACCAAGATGATGCTGGGCACCATGCTCGGTCCTGACGACGAGGCTTTGGTTTACAGCGAGCTTGAGGGGCAGGATGCCCTGACCCTGGGCAAGTTTTATGACTTTTGGGAGGCTTTGCGGCAATTGCGGGAGACCTTTACCCCGCAGCTTAAGCTTAATCCTCGCAACTGGAAGGAGAAGATCAACGAAGAGCTCCTGCTGCGCTTTTTTGAGCAAGATGACGACAGCCATTGCCAGATTGCCGCCATCGAAACGGTCATCGACGATCTGATTGCCGTAAGTTTGAGTCTAAAGCAGGAGCCCATGGTGACCCTGCCCGTCTTTCGGGCCATGCTCGAGCATGCCTTGCGCTCGCAGCGCGATTACAGCCCTTATTTAAAAGACAAGGTCAACTTTTGCTCGTTGGTGCCCATGCGCGCCGTGCCTTTCAAGCATGTGTTCATTTTGGGATTGAACGATCTTGATTTTCCCCGCAGCGAGCGCAGCCCCGGGTTTAATCTGATGAGTCTGCCGCGCTCTTACCAAAAAGGCGATCGCTCGGTAAGTCTTGATGATCGCTACTTGTTCTTGGAAGCGCTCATCAGCGCCCAAGAGAGCATTTACTTTTCTTATTTGGGCCAATCCCCGACCTCCCAATTGATAACATCCCCAAGCTGCGTGCTTTCAGAACTCATCGACTACATCAAAGATCATTTTGTGTTAGAGGGCGACCAAGACAGCGCCTCGCTGATGGACAGGCTCATATCCTATGAGCATTTGAGCGCCTACCATGAGGACAATTACCGGCAAAGCGCCCATAAGATCCCCTCGTTTGATGCCAAAAATTGCGTGAAGCCATCCTTGGCGCCGCAAGGACGCCCGATGCCCGGGGAGCAGGATGACTGGGGTTTTGTCCTTGAGGACAATTTGGTTTTAAACACCTCCCGTTTGGAGGCTGCCTTAAAAAATCCCTGCCGCTTCTTTTTAAGAGAGCGCCTGGGTATGAGTGCCGAGTTTTACGCAGACGATGAGATTGCCGATGTGGAGCCTTTTGTCGCAGGCCGTTTTGAGGTCAATGCCGCCGCCTTGGATCTTTTGTACCAAGAAGACGGGAAGGCAGACGAGTATCTGTCAAGGCAGGCGCGGCTTGGGCGTCTGCCATACGGGCAGCTGACTGCGGTGGCGGTCAATGACGTCAAGGATCGTTATGCGCTGTTGCGCGAGGGCGTGCGGGCGGTCAATCCTGCGCTCAAACTGTGGGAGCAGGAGCAGGGGACTGCCTTCAAGCACCTCTTTTCATGCAAGAAAGCCGATAAAACCGTAACCGCAACTTTAAGCGGGCAGAGCGTGCCCCATCCTGTCATCATCGATGCTTTTCGCTCGCCCGATAAAAGTACCCCGGGCTACAAAAACCTCATTGCAGCCTTCATCAAGATGACGGAGCGCTACTGTTGCGATCGCGCCCTCATCAATGTGCCCATCGTGATGTCAAGCGGCAAATGCCTGTATCTTAAGGCCTTTGATGACATGGAAAATTTGATAGGCAGGGCTTTGGATCTTTATTTGACCTTGTGTCAGCGGCCTTTGCCCTTTAACGGGAAGCTTTTGGAAGCGCTTGAGAGCGAGCAGGTCAAAGAAAAAGATGTTGAAAAGGCCTTTGAACGCGATCTGTCTGCTTCTTATTTGTTTTTAAATCCCAAGCAGATCCTAGCCTTTCCCAAGCTTGAGGCCTTATTGTCGTCAGGACTTGATTTTTACAGGTGCTTAAGCGGCAATGTGTGCAAGGAGAACGAGCTGTGAGCAAGACCTTAGACATCAAAAGCTTTTGTCTTAACAAATCCTCGCTGATTGAAGCTTCAGCAGGCACCGGCAAAACCTATACCATCACCTATCTGGTGTTGAGGTTGCTTTTGGGATCGGGCACCGACGAAACCGCCCTGCCCGAAGGCCCGCTGCCCCTTGAAAACATCTTAATCGTAACTTTCACCAATGCCGCCACCTCAGACTTGCGCGCGCGGGTGCGCGAGAAAATCAGGCAGGCCCGCCTTGTGTTTGAGGCCTGCGCTAAAGGAGAGGCCGTTGAGATCGGCGAGAGACAAATGCTCGATCTCATCGAGGAGTTTGAGCGCAAAAAGCTGCCTTTCAAAGACGGGGCGCGCATATTGCTCAGGGCCGAGCGCTCAATCGACGATGCGGCCATCTGCACCATCCACTCTTTTTGCAACCGCGCCTTAAATCAGATCTATGCCTTTGAAGCAGGGCAGGCTTTTGAAAAGACCTTAATCGACGATATTTCCTATTACGAGGATCTTGCCTGCAGGCAGGTGTGGCGCGAGCTTTTTTACCAAACCTCAGAGGAAAGCCGCCTGGTGCTCTCTGCCTTAAAGCTAAAAGAGCCCCAAGACTTAAAGAGCGTTGCACAGATCCTGCAACAGTGCCGCCTGTCAAATCCCCGCGCGCAGGTGCAGGGTTATGCCTTGTGCAATTACAAGTATTTGTCGCCCAAATGCAAGACAGCTGCCATGGCAAAAGAGCTGTTCTTCAAGCTTGCCAAGGCCAAAAGCGGCGAAATTGCCGCCATCAAAGCCCTGTTTGACGACTTTGCCAAGGACGTGCCCCCTGATACTTTAAAAAGGATGCTAAAGCGCGATGATGAAGGCAAATGGCGCGCAGGAGAGTATTACAAGGCAGTCTCGGCCAAGCGCAAAAATCCGATCAAAATAGGGCCTGCAACTTTCATTGAAGCGCTCATCGATTTTTACTCTCAAGGCGGATCCTCCAACGAGAAGGCTTTGCAGGCTGTGATCCGGGCCATTACGAACGCCGTTGACAAGAAAGGTTCTCTTAATGTCCGCGCATCCTTTGTTTCGAGATCAAGCCCCGACAAATACCTCAAAGATTTTGAAAATGGCGCCGAACTAAATGCCATTGAGAGCAGGATAGCCGCCCTGACCGATGATTATTCTGAGCTTTTGAAACAAACCGCTGCCCTGACCAACGAGTTTACGGCCGCCTTGGGCATCTATATGCAAAGCGTGCTTGAGCAAATTTTGGATGAGCACAAGCTTATGAGCAACGATGAGGTCTTGCGCGCTCTTGACTATGCCTTAAATCACCGCCGCGGTCACAGCGACGAGCTTTCAGCTCTCATCCGCGAGCGCTACAGGGTGGCCATGATCGATGAGTTTCAGGATACCGATCCCACTCAGTTTGCCATTTTTGAGCGCCTGTATTTAAGAGAGGAGGCCAAAGGGCGGGCGCGCTGCTATCTGATAGGCGATCCCAAACAATCCATCTATGCTTTCCGCGGCTCGGACATCAATTCTTATCTGAAGGCCCGTATCGGGATCCAAAAGCTCTACGATGATGCGGTCTATACACTTGATACCAATTACCGCTCCGATCCCAAGGTGGTGGCGGGGGTCAACGAGCTGTTTGGCAGAAATGACAATCCTTTTGAAAACGAGAGCATAGGCTTTGAGAGGGTCAATGCCCAAAGCGGCAAGCTGCATTTTCATTTTGAAGGAGAGGACATTGGCGGAACTTACCTGTGTTGTCTGCCGCCCGGTTCCGATAGAAATAAGGATGTCTTAAAAAATAAATATGCGCGGGCCTGTGCCTTTAAGATCTTGCAGATCTTAAAGCATGGGGTGATTGAAGATAAAAACGGCTCGCGCAAGGTCAGGCCGTCGGATATTGCTATCTTGGTGCGAGGCGTCCGGGAAAACAACCTGATAAACAATGCGCTGCGCGCCTTAAATTTAAGCTCTGTTTATTTTTCCGATAAGCAAAGCGTGTTCAAAACTTCGGACAAATCAAGCTACGGCGAGCCTGAACGCCCAAGCGAGGCGGCGTTGGCCATGCTCGCTTTAATCGAGGCCATGGCCAGGCCCTACCATCGGGAAAAATTAAAGCGCCTGTTGGGCTCGGCCCTGCTGTCAAAAAGCGGAGAGGAGTTTGAAGCTTCCTTGCAGGAGCACAGCTTTGAGCAGGAGGTGATGATCCTGTATGAAGCCTCGCGCCGCTGGAGAGAAGGCGGTTTTCTAAGCGCCTTTTCCTGGTGGATCTCCCATCCCTTGCATCAAGGCATACAAAGGCAGCTTAGCATCATGGGCGGGGAGCGCCTTTTGACCGATTGCTATCACATCGCCGAGATCATGCAGGAGGCTCACGGCAGCAAAGGCGGCCCGGAGGCTCAGGTGCGCTACTACCGCGAGCTCATGGATGAAAGCCGCGGCGAGGCGGAATTGAACAGCAAAGCCGTGGTCAAAAGGTTGGAATCTGAGCGCTCGCAAATTCAGGTGCGCACCATCCACAATTCCAAAGGCTTGGAGTTTCCCATCGTGATGATGCCTTTCATGTGGGCGTCGCAGTCAAAACCCAAGAACTCTGAAAAGAAGTTCGAGGGCGTGCTCTATTATGATGCTCAAGAAAAAATGCGCATGCTGGATCTCAACATCGACCACGATGAGAGCAGTCAGATCGCGCAAAAGGACGCTGCCGCAGAATCCGTGCGCTTAACCTACGTGGCCTTGACCCGCGCCTGTGCAGCCAATTTTCTGTTCATCTCAGATCCCGGGGGGGTTGATGCCCCCGACAGCCTGGTCAGGCTTTTGAGCACCGAAGGCGGCTATGAGGATGTCATCGCGCAGGCTGAACGCATGGGCTTTGCCGTTGAAAAGATTGACCCCGCCATCATCTCGGGGGAGCTTGAGATTGCCCCCTATGAGCCTGATGCACAAGAGAGTCCTCAAAAGCTCAAGCCCTCTGTATTGCCCGAGGGGGCCGTCGACTCTAGTTTTGTCATCACCTCTTACACCGATGTGGTGCGCGGGATAGGGCGCAATCTGCATGGATCCTCCGCGGGCGATGAGTCCGGCGATGGCTATTTTCCCGTCTTTGATGCAGACAAAAACGATGATGAGAATGAGCAAATGCTCTCCTTGCAGGGCAAAGAGCGCAAAATCTTGGACTGCCGCTTCACCTTTCCCCGCGGAAGCCGCCCCGGGTTATTCCTCCATGCGCTCTTGGAGCACACGCCCTTTGACGAATTTAAGCTGCCTTGGGATCTTGCAGGGGCGGTGGCGGCCAAATTGGGGACAGGCGGCCTTTGTGCCCTGGGAAATGAGCTTAGTGTTGAGGATGAAAGGCTGGTTGACGGCATGGTCATCAAGCTTTTGCGCGTGAGCCACGAAGCTTTGAAAAGGGCCGACGGCTCGATTTTGCAGGAGTGGATCGAGTCGGGATCTCTTTCGCATGGCGAAGGCGCTTTGAGCCGCTCGCTTGCTTCGTGGCTGTGCGACATGGTCTATGCCAAATTGGCAGACCGATCATTGTCTGAGGTGCAAAAGGGGGACTTTGTCCCCGAGATGCGTTATTTGCTGCCTGCGCACAACCTTGATCTGACCAAATTAAATGAGGTTGTGGTCGAGCACAATCAAAGGCTGTGGCGCAAGCTTGAAGATCTGGGGCAGGCCCCGTCGGGCTTTAAGCTTTCCGATTTGGTATCTCTGCCTGCCGATACGGTGGCAGGCTTTGTGACGGGATCTTTGGATCTGGTGTGCGCCTTCTGTGATCAGGACGGGCACAAGCGTTACAGCGTCATCGATTACAAGTCCAATCACTTGGGTTTTGGCAAGTCCGACTACAATCTTAAGGCCATGGCCGCCTCCATTTTCGAGCATCGCTACGATGTGCAGCTGCTCTTTTACACCCTGGCTTTGAAGCGCTATTTGCAGGTCAGAATGAAAGATTTTGACTACAAACGCGACATGGGCTGTGTGCATTATCTGTTTTTGCGCGGCATGAGCGCGGCGGGGAGCGGGCATTACGGCGTGTTTTCCCATCAGGTCGATGAAGACATTGTCTTAAGAATGGACGAACTCTTTGGCACGGAGGAGCGGTTATGAGCAGAGGCAAGAAACTTTCCTTGTTAAAGGCAGCCTTGCGCTGCGAGTTTATCGACAAGATCTGCGTGTACGAGGCCGCCTTTTGTTTGCGGTGCCTGTTGGAAGATAAAAGGCGTCGGGGGCTATGCAAGATTGACAACGCCCAAAATGTCGATGAGGACAGGCTCTTTGAGGAGCTTGCCCCGCAATATGACCGCGATCTTTTGGAGTTTTTGTGTTTGTGCATCATCTTGCTGCAACACTCCATGAGCCGCGGCGATGTGTGTCTGCGCCTTGATGCAAAGGTCTTTTGCGACATCATCGATGCTTTTGAAGAGCGCTGCAATGCCTCGACGGACTTGGCTCAAATGGAAAACGGCGCGCGTTTTTGCCGCCTCTCCAGGGCTTTGTTAAAGCAATACCCAAGCATCGAAGAGACCCTCTTAAATTTCGGTCCCCTCATTTTTTATTGCGACAGGGGAGTTGCAAAAGAACCTGCATCGGGCGGGGAGCCTTTGGTGCAGGGGCAGGGGGCCATTTGCAGTTTCAAGCCTTTTTTGGGCATCGAGCACGGGCGCCTTTATTTTAAGCGCTGCCATAACTACGAAACCCGCGCTGCCGATTTTGTGCTGACCAACAGCTTTAAAATTTACGATGACGAGCAAATCGAGAAAATCAAGATTGCCTTGGATCTTCTCTTTGGGGAGCTGCCGCAGCTGCAAGACTTAGATCTCAACGATGATGCGGCATTCTCAGCGTTCAAAGAGGAATTTGCAGCTCTAACTCAAGGCAAGGACAGTCTTGAGCAATTGCGCAAGTTCACGGGGGCTGAGGAGACGGCCCTTGCCATACACGGCCCCTATAAGCTTATGGGATCGCGCGCCTTGCAGGGGATCAATTTGCAAAAGGTCGCCGCTGCTTTTGCCGCCTTAAAGCATTTGTGCATTATTTCAGGAGGCCCCGGCACCGGCAAAACCACCACCGTCACCAAGGTGCTCTTGTTGCTGTGCGCTTTGTCATCGCGACCTTTGAACATAGGTTTGTGCGCGCCCACGGGCAAGGCGGCCGCCCGTCTGTCCCAATCGGTGGCAGCTCAATTGTCAGATCCCAAAATGATCAGGCTCACGCAGCTTCTTGCAATCTTGTTTGAAAGGAAGGATGCAGACGAGATCTTCTCTCAGATCTCAATTGAGGCCCAAACCGTGCACAGTCTCATCAAGGTCATTCCCCACAAGGTGAAGGCCGTTTATAACGAGCAAAATCCTTTGGATTTGGATGTGCTGGTGGCAGATGAAGTCTCGATGCTGGATCTGTCTTTGTTCAACAAGCTCATTTCCGCCTTGCCGCAGCGCACGCAGGTCATCATGCTCGGGGATAAAGATCAGCTAAACTCGGTGGAGGCAGGATCGGTGTTGGGCGACATCTGCTCAAGATTGGGCAGCGCAAGCGATCTGACCCTGCTTAAGCTCTTATCGCTTACGGGTTATCCTTTGGAGCTTTTAAAAGGGCAGATGTTAAGCGACGAGGCCTGTCTTTTGACGCGCAGTTACCGCTTCAATGAAAACTCGGGGATAGGCGTGTTATCCAAAATCATCAATGCCCGCAATTTTAAGGCCTTGTTTGGCGCAATCGATCTGCAAAAACTGCCATCGGGAGTGTTAAGCAGGCGTCTTATGGAATACACGGCCTGCTCTGATGAAGGGTTGAACGATGCCGAGCTTTACAAGAAGGCCAAAGGCGGGTTGTGCGATGCGGCCTTTGAAGATTACAAAGACATCGAGCTTGTTCCCATAGGCAAAGGCACGGCGGGGACGGATAAAGAAAGGCAAAGAGAGCTTGATGCCGAGCGCAAGATGCAGGATGACTTCTTTGACGGCAAGCCCTTAAGCGGCCTGCCCTTGTTTGACGAGGTCTTTTATTTGCGCAAAGAGAGCACGGACAGGCTGTTTGGCAAGGACAGGCTCGATCTTCAAAGCGCGGCTTTTGACATAGCCCAATTTGCAGTGGGCAAGAGGGAGGACGGCTCTGCCAATTACCATCGCTTTTTGGAGTATTTGCAAACTCGCAACTTTACCTTGGATGACCATGAGGCGGCAAAGGCCTTCGAGCATCTTGACCGTTTCAGGGTGCTGTGCTCCAACCGTCACGGACTGATGGGCGACATCAATCTTAACCATGCCATCGAAAAGAAGGTCAAAAACCTCTATCGCTTAAAGACCACGGTGTTGGCGGGGGCCGAGTGGTTCCCCGGGCGCGTGATCTTGGTGACCAAGAATGATTATGCCTTGAAGATCCACAACGGCGACGTGGGCTTTGCAGCCTACGAAAAGCTTCCATCGGGGCAGAGCGGGCCTTTGCGGGTGTTTTTAAAGAACGAGGCGCAAAATGAGATCATCAAGCTCTCGCCGCTTTTTATCCATAATCATGAAAGCGGTTATGCGATGACCATTCACAAGTCCCAAGGCTCCGAGTATGAAAGGGTGCTGGTGGCAGTCACCGAAAAGTTAAGCCTCACCTTATCCCAAGAGCTTATCTATACGGCCATTACCAGGGCCAAAAAAGATCTCATTTTGATTTGTGCCAGGGACATTCTCAACGAGGCGGTAACGCGCGATGCGGTGCGGCAAAGCGGT
>CAZYXT010000035.1:0-20732 GCA_964651505.1 uncultured Enterobacterales bacterium | reverse complement strand
AAACTGGCCGGTATTAATTGGCACTCCAATACAAAAAGAGGCAGGACCTCCCGGGGCAGTCTCAAAATGGCGGAGGTTCATGCGTAACTACTAGTATATATTTTGCTAACTTGGCCCACTCGGAGGCAGGCGCTAAAATGTGATCTCTTAGACTATATGCGTTTCAACTAGCAGCCTTCAAGGTTAAGAACTTGACGGACGAGGCAAAATACAGGATTGGGACAAGCCAAGGGAAGATTAAAGGGGTGCGACTTGAAAAGAACCGTTCGAGCTCTACTCCCCGGCAATGCCGCTGCCGTGTGAGGGACTCCATGAACCAGGAAGTCCAAAGGGGACAACTATTGAACTTTAGGCTTCCGCAGAACATCTGCGGCCTGCTCACTAGCGCAAAGAAGCCATCCCAATCTAGTAGTATCGGCTCAGGGCACCAACGACTGGCAAACACCCCAGGGATTAATGTTACTTTAACAAATGGATCTGGCTTTGACAATGCAAGTTTGATTTTGATGTGGCCGGGAACGCCTCTGATCAGGTGGGTTAAGTGCCTAAGAACGAGGACAGGACAAGGCTTTGCGGGCTGCATGGATTAGATAATGATATGTTATCTGAAGTTGGCAATACGAGAGGTTTTTTTTTCTTGCAAAGACAGTTGCCTAAACAGGCTTGTTTGTCATGAAAATCTGCTGATAGAAGCTATAAGCCTGACCCGATAAAAAGAGTTTATAAAAGTTCCCGCGGGCTTTAACAATTATTGTGATGCAGTTTGCAAATATTCACATATGTTGTCATTTTGCTCAATTTTTGCTTATTTTTTGACCAAATTTTATTTCTCTGACAAAACGATTAATGCTAAAATGAAACAGCTTGAGGCAATTGTTGACTTTCAATTTGTTGGGAATGCCTCCTAATAGCACAAACTATTATATTTTCGGGATTTAGCAAAAATGAAGAAGTCTCTGTTAGCTTTATCTGTTGCTGCCTTTGCAGCAGCTTCTATTTCATCTGCTTCTGCTTTTACGGTATATGACAAAGATGGCACCACCATGGCCATCGGCGGCCGTATGCAGGCTGTTTACTATTCTCACAACTCCGGCGAGAACAAGAGCACCGATTCCAATGACGGCAACATTACCGCTACCGGCCGTTTGAACATTGATCTGCGCACTCAGCTGACCGACGGCATCGCAGGCATAGCTTTCGTCGAGTGGAACGTAGCCGACGGCGATAAAAAGGAAAGCTTTGATGTTCGTGATTTGTGGGTAGGTGCCGACTTTGGTCAATTTGGCGTATTGAAGGCCGGCAGGTTCAGAGATGCCGTTCAGTATGTAACTGCCCCTACCGATATCTTTGATGACTGGGGTTGCCGCGGCCAGATGGGCAACGACGACCGTCGCGCCGGCATGATCGGCTACTACTGGAAGGGCTATGGCGTTGACGTTAATGCCACCTTCGGCACCGCCAAGGATGATCAGCAGGTTGATGGTGCTTTCTACGGCGAGGATGGTGCCGAAGCGGTTGACATCAAGTATTCCTATGCATTATCTGCAGGCTACACCTCGCCTGACGTATTGTTCGGGCCGATCTCCTTTAAGGTAGGCTTCGGCGGCGCCCAGTTCCAAGACGAAGGTGATGCAGACGATTACAGGGGCAACGATTATGACTCCTACACTCAATGGGCCGCTTCATTGTCTTGGGGCCGTCTGGACAACGGTCTGTACATTGCCTTGATGGGCAATCAGCGTGATTTTGACATGCTCAGCGGCAGCGACTACGGTGATTACACCGTAACCGGCGTCGAGTTTGTAGTGTCCTACGGCTTTGCCAACGGCGTTACCACCAGCATCGGCTATGAGTGGATGAACATCGACCGTGATGGCGTTACCGACGGCAGGGCCTCTGCTGACGTTGATGCCTACACCATTCCTGTTTACGTCAAGTACCAGATCAACCCCAACTTCCGCATTTGGGCTGAAGCTCGCTTCGATGTCGGCACCGACGAGGATGACAATTCCAACAAGGACTTCGACGATGTCAGCAAAGGCGTTTACTGGAACAACTGCGAGAACATCTTCTCCATTGGCGCTCGCTACATGTTCTAATCTTGTATCGGCATAACCGATATGACCCCGGCCAGTCCGGGGTTTTCTGTTTTTGCGGCATGATCCTGCTTCACAAAACAAAACTTAAATTCCGCTTTTGGTGCACAAAAGATTCATCCCTGATTGAACCGCGCACCGTCCTGTCTTCCTTTTTACATGTAAAGAATATTTTGGATCAGTCTCTATACAGACTCTTGATTTGTGATATAGTTCACATATAGGGAACTTTGCAGCTTTTGGCTGCTCAAGTTTCTTTCATTTCATGAATTTATTAAATGGGATTTGTTATCATGAAGAAGTCTTTATTAGCTCTTGCAGTGGCAGCATTTGCCTCCTCATCTGTCATGGCCGCCAACGTTTATGACAAAGACGGCACCTCCATGGACATCTACGGCCGTATTCAGGCTGTCTACTATTCTCACAACAGCGGCGCCAATAATAATGATGCCAATGACGGCAATGTTGTAGGCTCCGGCCGTCTGGGCTTGGATTTGCGCACTCAGCTGACCGACGGCATTGCAGGTTTTGCCCATGCCGAGTGGAACATGGCCGACAGCGACGGTTACGATACTTTTGATTCCCGTTATCTGTGGGTAGGCGTCGATTTCGGACCTTACGGCATGGTGAAGGCCGGCAAGTTTGAGGATGCCGTCAAGTACGTAGTTGAAGTCACCGATATTTTCGACGACTGGGGCTGCGTAGGCCAGCTGGGTAACGACGATCGCCGCAACGGCATGATCGGCTACTATTGGTCAGGCTACGGCCTCGATGTCAATGTGACCTTCGGCACCGCCAAGGACGGCCAGCAGGTTGACGGCGCCTTCTTGGCCGAAGCCATCTATGACGAAAATGGCCTTTTAGTCGATTTTGACTCCGAGTCTGCCGATATCAAGTACTCGTACGCTGCTTCCGTAGGCTATACCACCCCTGATGTGCTGTTCGGACCGATCTCCATTCGCGCAGGTTTCGGCGGAGCCGAATTCCAGGGCCGCAATGACGGCGCTTACAAGATTGGCGGCGAAGATGCTTATTTAGGCAACTTTTACGACTCCTACTATCAGTGGGCTGCCTCCGTCAGCTGGGGCAAGTTAAATGACGGCCTGTACTTAGGCCTGACCGCCAATGCCCGCCACTTCGATCTGTATGAGAATTTTTTAGCCTCTGAGTACGATGTCACCGGCGTCGAGTTTGTCGTCTCCTACGGCTTTGCCAACGGCGTTACCGCCAGCATCGGCTATGAGTGGATGAACATCGATTATGAGTTCACCTCCTTCATCAAGAGTACCCTCAACCCCTCCGATGACTCCAATGCCTATGTCATCCCCGTTTACGTCACCTATCAGGTCAACCCCAACTTCCTGCTGTGGTTGGAAGCCCGCTTTGACGCAGGCACAGATGATGGCGATAGAGATAACTTTGAGCTCTTCTCAAACGGCGTTTACAGCTATGACGAGAACATCTTCTCCATCGGCGCTCGTTACACCTTCTAATGAACGCTTAAGTTCATAGTCTTTGAACTTTGAGATCCCGAAAGGACTGCCTTCGGGATCTTGCGTTTGGGGCAGGCAAAAGACCTCTTTTAAGATTGCAGCAGTCAAATGCCGAGAATTTTGGTTAATGCGATCAGAGATTTGCCAAGGGTTGATTTATATAATATAATTCTGGCCGGTTGCTGACTTGGCTCAGTTGGTAGAGCAATTGATTCGTAATCAATAGGTCGGGAGTTCGAGCCTCCCAGTCAGCACCATCGCTTCCTGCCTCTTTAAATTCCCCTTATCGCCATCTTTTCTTTAAGTCTTTAAGAACTTTTGTTGCTATTGAGGCATCTTCGGGGCTTTGCGCGCTTGCGGCAATTGGGCAATGATCACCGCACACAGCATGATGGCGCAGCCGATAAGCTCTCTTAAGCTCATCTGCTCGTCTAAGCACAGGCTGCCAAAGATCACGGCCATGACAGACTCCAAGGACAAAATGATGGTGGCCACGGTAGGGTTCATGCCCCTTTGGCCCACGATCTGCAGCGTATAGGCCACGCCGTTTGACATGATGCCCACATACAAAATGGCAGGAGCCGCCCCTTTTAACCCCTCAAGGCTCAGATCATCGTGCACAAGCATGAGCACCAGCCCTATGGCGGAGGCTATGAAGAACTGTCCGCAGGAGAGCTGCACCCCGTCAACTTTATCGACGAAGCGGGAGATGACCAGAATGTGCACGGCAAAGAGCAGCGCGCAGATCAAAACCATCGTGTCGCCAAGCTCAAACTTAAGCTCGTCTTTGATGCACAAAAGATACAAACCCGTGACCGACAAGATGAGGGCGACGATCACCGCGCGGCGCAGTTTTTTGCCTGACAAAACGCTGATAAGGGGCACAAAGATGATGTACATCGAAGTAATAAAGCCTGCTTTGCCCGCGTCGGTGTTAAATTTGAGCCCAAATTGCTGAAAAGACTCGGCGGCAATCAAACAGGCCCCGCAGCACAAAGATCCCATCAGCAAGGCTTTGCGGCCGGTTTTGCTCTTTATGCCCGCGATGGCGCTTTGTCTTTTGCCCATCAGATAGATGACAGGCAGCAGCACCAATCCCCCGATCAGGGTTCTAAAAAAGGTAAAGGTGAAGGGATCGACATGATCCATGCCGACGCTCTGTCCTATAAAGCCCGAGCCCCAGATGGAGGCGGTGATAAACAGCAATAAAGATTGTCTGAGCTCAAACATGATGCAAAGGAGCGCTCCGTGATGCAAAACGCTTTGCAGTATACCCTTTTATCAAAAGGTTAAACAGCAAAGGAAAGCTTTGCCGAAAAGTGCTTTCAACCCCGGGTCGCCCCGGGCAGCTGACTCTTGAGCCACCCGCTTGTAGGCGTTCATCCTGCCAAGCCCACAACCTTGCAGGGTAATTTTGTTATAATGGTCACAAATCACCAGGTATGGGGTCTGTCATGTTAAAAAGCGCTTTTGCAGGCGGAATGCTGTGGGCTTTGTCCCTGTGTGCCTTTGGCATTACCTATCAGATTGATGAAAACACTGCGGTGGTGGGGGCAGAAGACACCTATCTTGTGGACAAAGAAGGCACCACCACGCTTGAGTATGTGGCCGCTCAATACCAGTTGGGTCTGTCCAACATGATTGAGGCCAATCCCAAGGCCGATCCCATTGTGCCTTTGAACGGCACCAATCTTATCATTCCCAACCGGGCCATTTTGCCTGATGCCAAACGCGAGGGGATCATCGTCAATTCCCCTGAGATGCGCCTTTATTATTACCACGACGATCTGGTCGACGTGCTGCCCATCGGCATCGGACAGCTTGGCACCGACACTCCCTTGGATTGGACCACCAAGGTCGAGCGCAAGAGGGCCAATCCCACCTGGACCCCCACGGCCAAGATGCATGAGGAATACCGTGCCCGCGGCGAGACGCTGCCTGCGGTGTGGCCTGCAGGACCTGACAACCCCATGGGCCTGTTTGCCATCTATATCGGCCGCCTGTATGCCATACACGGCACCAATGCCGATTTTGGCATCGGCTTGAGAGTAAGCCACGGCTGCGTGCGCCTGCGCAATGAAGACATCGAGTATCTGTTCAACAATGTGCCCATCGGCACGCGGGTGCAGTTTATCAATCGCCCCGTCAAATATGGCGAAGATCAATTCGGCAATTTATACATCGAGGTGCATCAGCCTTTGTCCAAATCAGAAGACGAATTTGAGACCATGGAAAACCTGCCTTTTGAATTTACCAAGGAAGACTTGGAATTTATGGCCGATCCGCGCATTGACCAAGATATCTTAAAGCAGGCTCTGACCGAGCGCTCGGGTCGGGTGGTTTGGCTCAATCCCGTCGCCTTTTGATGAAGTGCCCCCCTTTGCTGCTAACGCTGTGTTTGTCGGTCTTGGTGCCCGCTGCGCCCTGGGCGGCAGAGTCAGACTCCCGGGGCCTCCCCGGGCAGCAGGAAGCCGATGCCGCCGCCGAAGAATTTGCGCAGGATTTTACCCCCTCGGCCGCCCTTTCCAAGGTAGCCTACCGCGGAACTGCCGCGGGCTCTTACGAGTATGACGGGGATGAGCTGAGCGCGCAGGAGCAGGCCGCCCTCAAAACTGCCTTTTTGGACAACGATCGCTTAAAAAAGCTGCAGCTTGAAGAAGAGCTCAAATCAAGGGAGGCAGGTTCTTACAGAGTTTCAACCTTAAATTTGAGCGGGCGCAGCCTGTTCAGGTTCAAAGCCTGCAGCACTGATTGTGATCTTCAAGATCTTTACGGCGCCCATGGGCAAAGAGCCCCTTCTCAATCTCAAATTGCCACTGTTCCCGCCTTTTTTTGGATGCAGAGCAATTTTTATAACGATTATTTGGGCTATATGCTGCGCTTTGAAGATCTGCCCTTCGATTTGCTGATGATCCCGGCAGTCTTTGCTTCAGGGGAGGATTATAACTTTAAGATCTTCTCTGATGTCATTAAATCAGGACCCCTGTCGGGGGTAAGCCGCGTGCAATCTGCCCTGCAAAATATGAAAGGAGATCCGGATTTTGCAGGCGATAAAGATGAAAAGCAAGAGTCTGCCGCACCCTCCTCTCTTTTGGACATTTTGGCCTTGCAAAAGGATAATGGGCACAACAAGGATCTTGGGGCGCCTGAACAGGGGTATGCCTTGGTGCACTACAGCCTGCCTAATGCGCAGGTGCAAAAGCAGGGAGCCTTCCGGGGCTTCAAATCGGCAGTGCCGCGCAATCACGGCACCATCGATTATGGGGCTTTGCAAATGGCGGTGATGGCAAGACTCTTGGGGATAAGCTCGCAGACAGGCAGGACAGAGCTGTCATCTCCTCTAAGCTTGTTTGACAAGCTCTTGTATGTGCGGGCCTTGGGGCGCAACCTAAAAGCGGGGGACACTCTTAAATCTTTGGTGCAGCGCTGCGATTTTGTGCAAGGCCCCTGCGGATTGTACGCGCAAGGCCCTTATGCGGTGACGCTGCAAGAGCAGGATCTTGCTGCTCTTGACGAGCTTAACCGGGAGCGCGGCCTTGATTTTGCGCTCAAACAGCCTGCAAGAGCTTCTTGGCAAAAGGATAATGCCGGCCTGAGCGCAAGCTCTGCTCTTAACAAGACAGACCTTGAGGGGACAGTCTCAAGCGTCTCTTACAAGGCAGATGAAGAGGGGCTTAATACAACGCACGATGAGCCTGAGGCTTTGGATGCTGCAACAGGCAGTTTAACCTTAGTCTTTGAAAACGAAGAAGAGCAGATCTTGGATAATGATGATGCGCAGGCGGGGCTGCATCAAAGATCTCAAGGCTTGCCAAAGAGACTGCCAAGGCGGCACGATCAGGTCGAAGTTCGCCTCAATAACCCCTCCGATGTCCCCTTGATTGAAGATGACGAGGTCATTGCCTTAAATTTGAATGACAAAAACCCGGGCGCCATCAACCGGGCTTTCGAGACTTTCTTGGGCGAGGATGAGCAGGTGCCGGGAACGGCCTTTCCTGACGACTGGTCTTGGGCGCAGTACTCAAAACTGCCCGAAACCCGCGGCGCGGCCGAAAAAGGCCTTGAGATCCTGCTTGAGCCTTACGGCAAAGTTTATGTCAACTTGGACCACACTTTACTCTCAGATACCGGGTACGTTAATTACCCGACATTGGTGCCTCAGGAGCTTTCCTTATTGTGCGATCTCGGGTACAAGCTTGATATGCGGGAGTTTTACGGCAATGCCCTGACCCGCAGCGGCAGCAGGCAAGAGCGCCTCTCCTATGTCAATTCCCAAGGTTACGGCCTTTACGAAGATGGGCGCATCAACTTAAAGCGCCCCTCGCAGGTGCCTTTGGGCACGGGTTTTTTGGCCATGACCTCGCACGCAGACTTAAGGCAGGATGCCGATATCTTAAGCGAAGGCTCAGGCTCGGTTGGGATCAGAATGGACGGCTCTTTTAACACCCTGACGATCCCCGAGCAGACTGTGGTGAGAATGACAGGCCCGGGGAGCTCGGGCATCGCCTTTACCTACGGCAGGTTCAATGCCTTGAGTCTTGATGGCAGCGTAAGCTCCTCAGGGGATGATTCGGTCGGGCTTTTGTGCGATTTTGGCTCCAATCTTTATTCCAATTTAAAAGAGTACCGCGGCTCATATCAGCGCAACTCGACGGTGCTCGGGCGCGATCTGCCCCTCTTGCCCGATTTGGAAGGCCCCTTGCTCTCCAAGATCAATATCTCAGGCACGCTGCAGGGGCAAAAGGCGGCCATATTGATCTCCCCGTCGGCCATGGTCGAGGAGATCAACGTGACAGGCCGGGCGGTGATACAAGGCGACATCATAAGTTTGTTTACCCCCATTCTTGCCGAGCAGGGGGATGGCTTTGTCATCAGGACCGACGTGACGCGCACCATGCGCGATCCTGCCATTCAGCTGCCCCCGGCATCGGTGGCCGAAGATCGGCATCGCGGGCTTGATTTTATCGCCGAGCATTTGGGCACCAGGCTGAGGCTTGGTCCCGTGCGCAAGGATGTGCAAAGCGCAGGAACTCAAAAAATAGCAGGAGATCCTGCGGCCAATATCTTAATTGACGGCAATATTTTGGGTTCCAATCTTTTCGTGGAGGCCATGGGCGGCAAGATAGAGATCACAGGGCAGGTGCGCGCGAGGACGCTTATGATTGAAAACGCGGTGCTGCGCTTTGCCAAGGAGAACACCCATCATTTGAGCAGGCTGCTCTTGGGCAAAAACGGGGTGTTGGATCTTGTCAACGGCAAAAGCGATCTGGTCATGGTCGGCCTGGGCATGGCCGCAGGCGAGAATGCCTGCGTCAAGGTCGATACCGATTTGACGGGCAAGATCTTAGATAGGATCATCATCAAGGGAGATTTGCGCTCGCGCTTTCATCAAATAAAGGTGGAGCCGGGGCTTAAGTATGACGATCTGAGGCGCCTGCAAAGCTCGCCTTTGCTCATGCTCTCTTTTGTGTCGGACTTTGTGCGCAACATGAATGAGATCCTGGTGCCCCACGGCATGACCGCAGCCTTCCCCGATCACGTGTGGGACAGCGGCGGAGGGTTTGGCCGCGAGTTCAGGTGCACGGGCCGCGGCTGCCGCATCGGCGCCTTTGTGCGCAACGGCGAGGTTTGTGCAGGAGATGAGATGCATCCTTGGCGTTATGTGTTAAGTGCCCTGGGGCTCTTGCTCATCATTGCAGGGACATATTTATACTTCTCTTTTCAGCGCAATCAGCACCGCATCCGCGACTGACATGGGGATGTCCGCGCCCGGGACTCTTCTTTTTTGCCCTTTTAAGGGCGCAAAAGACGCAACATGGCTTCCATGGCAGGAATGGGCGCAGCATTGCGGCCTCTTATCGATAAGACAAGCAGCAGTGCCATCAGCGCGGCCAAAATGTAATCCCCGTACTTTGAATAGGGAGTCTGCCCCGTGTAACCCGTGAAGGTCACATCAAGAGCCTCAGCCTTGTTGACTTCTATGACGGCAAGCTCTTCGCCCTTATGGCTCAAATAGGCGCTGATGCCCGAGTTGGTGACGCGCAGCATGGGCTTTTGCAGCTCCAAGGTGCGCATCTTGGCAATGGCCAGGTGCTCAAGGGGGCCGCGGGTGGGGCCGAACCACGAGTCGTTTGAGAGCATCAAAATGCCCTGAATATCGGGCCTGTCCTGGCTTTTGATGAGCTCGGGGAATATCGATTCATAGCAAATGGCAGGGATGAGCTTAAGAGAGCCTGCCTTTATGACTTCCTGCACAGCCTCGCCCTTGCTGAAAGATGACATGGGGAAAACGAAGATGGAGCCCAAAGGGCGCAATAGATCTTCAAACGGCACAAATTCGCCAAAGGGCACCAGGTGACGTTTGTCGTAAAAGTAAAGATCGGAAAGCGCAATGGTGCTTTGCCCTTCCCTCTTTTGCACATCGCCAAGCACCGTGATGGAATTGTAGGATCTGCCGGACGTGCTGTGCTGAATGCCCGTGACAAGATAGGCCCCGTGCGCTTTGGCAATCTCATTGAGATCGTTTAAAAAGGGCAAAGCCCGCTGTGCCATCAGAGGAATGGCAGACTCGGGGTAAATGACCACCCGCCCCTCTTTGAGGGCCTTTGAGCTTAGTTCCCAATAGGTCGAAAGAGTGGGCATCACCATATCGGGGTGCCATTTGACCGCCTGTCGGATATTGCCCTGCACCAGGGTAACCTTATGGCTTTGCGCATCGGGGACGGTAAAACTCAGCCCCATCAGAAGGATGCCGCCTGCAACGATGATGCCTGCTGCGGGCAGATAAATAAAATTGCGATATAAGGTGAGGGTGATTGCCCCTGCTGCGATGTACAAAAGAAGATTGATGCCTTTGACGCCAATGAGGGGGGCAAAGGCGCTGAAAGGCCCCGTAATGCAGCTGTAGCCTACATAAGTCCAGGGAAAGCCCGTGAACAGCACCCCGACTATGAGATCGGCAATCAGCCAGGACAAAGGCAGGGCGCACAGATTGAAGATCACGCCGTTTTTGACCAGTTTTTTGCACAAAACGCTCAAAAGGGCATAGGGCAAGGCAAGATAGAGGGCAAAAAAGAGGGTTACGCCATAGGACAAGAGTCTTGGCATCTGCCCAAAATCCATCATCACAAAATTAAGCCACCACAAGGATGAGGCCTCAAAGGCGATGCCGAAGATAAGGGTCAAAACCAAAACGGCTTTGAGGCTGTCATAAAAACTTATCAAAAAAAAGAGCAGGCTCAAAGCGGCCAGGGCAGCAGGCCAGTTCAAATAAGGGGCAAAGCCTAAGCTTGCCAAGAGCCCCAACAACAGGGGCAAGAGCACCAAGC
This sequence comes from uncultured Enterobacterales bacterium, assembly GCA_964651505.1. Lineage (GTDB taxonomy): Bacteria > Pseudomonadota > Gammaproteobacteria > Enterobacterales > Succinivibrionaceae > Avisuccinivibrio_A. Next base: position 9,815 of record CAZYXT010000035.1, on the reverse strand, counting down.
TTAAGCGCATATTCAAACAGCGCCTGAAAGTTTGGGCATTAAGATAGGGTAAGGTAATGTTCATGTTGATAGCAAGGCCTACCGGGGCCCCCTGCATTAAGCTTTTATGCCTTAAGGCCTGTCAAATCAGGCCTCCTTGAGATCTTCTTGCCCGGGCAGCACCTTGACTTGGATCTTGGTGACCTGATGCAGACTGGCAGTTAAGATCTTGATGTCAAAGTTTTCAAGCTTAAGCTCTTCGCCTGCATGGGGGATGTGCCCGAAGCTGTGGATGACCAATCCTGCGATGGTATCGACATCAGGGGAGGGCAAAGAGCAGTTAAAGAAGACATTAAAGTCCTCGATGGCGGTCAGACCGTCCACTTCGTAGGTATTCTCTGCCGTTTTGACGATTTGCAGGCTTTGATCTTCATTGTCGTCGTATTCGTCGGCAATGTCGCCTACGATCACCTCGAGGATGTCTTCGATGGTGATGAGCCCGCAAATGCCGCCAAATTCGTCGATCACCGCGGCCAAATGCAGATGATTGTCCTGAAACTGCTTTAACAGGGAATCCACTTTTAAGGTTTCAGGCACCATGGTGCAGGGGCGCAAGATTTCGGTTATGTTGTTAAAGGGCGGTTTGAGGCCGCAGGCGTAAGGGATCAGATCTTTTGCATTTAAGATGCCGATGAGATGATCTTTGTCATCTTGAATGACAGGGTAGCGCGAGTGGCCCGAATCGGCAATAAGCTTGGCAATCTCCTCAAGGCTCAACCCTGCGTCGATGGTGACCATTTCCGAGCGTGGGATCATGATGTCGCTGACGCGCAGGCTGGCGATGCTGAAGACGCCTTTTAACATGTCTTCGGTGTCTTCGTCGATGACATCCCTTTGTCCTGCCTCGGCTATGACTTCGGCCAATTCGGTGCGGGTGGCAGGGCGGATGCCGCGCAGCATGCGTTTTAACAATCCTTCTTTATGCTGCGGATCTTTGTCTTCATCTGACATCTGTGTGTGACTCCTTTAAGTCTGTCTTTTTGGCAATCAGCAATATCAGTGTGCCTTAAGATCTCTTATAAATTGCGCAGGAGAGGATCTTAAGTTTAAGCAAAGCCTGATGCCCCGGGCTTGGGCGTCCTCTTTTGGGCCTTGTCTTAGGCTTTAAACTTTCTATTCTCTGTCCTCGTATGGATCGGCAAAGCCCATGCCCGTCACTATCTTGCGCTCAAGGCTTTCCATTATTTGTGCCTCATCATCTTTAATATGATCATAACCCAAAAGATGCAAAACCCCGTGCACAATGAGATGGGCCAGATGCTCCTGCACGGTTTTGTGCTGCTCTTTGGCCTCGCGCTCCAAAACCTCATGGCAGATCACAAGATCTCCTAGCAGCGGCAGTTTGACCTCGGGGGGACACTCAAAAGGAAAGGAGAGGATGTTGGTGCTCTTGTTGATGCCGCGGTAATCGTTATTAAGCTGTTGCACCTCGGAAGCTTCGGCAAAGCGGATGGTAAGCTCGCAAGGCTCCTCATGGCCTGCCCCCTTTAGCGCCTCTTTAACATAATGCTCAAGCCTCTCTTGGCTTACAAGACTCACGTCGATGCCCTTGCAGGCTATTTGCAGATCAACTGTTGCATCCATGCTTTGGTATCCTTTAAAAAAGCAATGTCACTGCCCGTCTTTGGGCTCATTTTTTATTGCGCCCGTATCCTGCAATCTTGTGCTTTTTATGGCGGCCTCTTGTTCATCCTCTGCTCTTTTTAAGGAGTGATAGGAAGGCTCAGATGGCTTTTCTTCTATTTTTTGAAGTTTTAAGGCCAAGCGGCGCTTGTTTTGTTCTTCTTGTTTTTGCTGCTCGATTGCCTCAAAGCGCTCGTAGGCCGTGACGATGGCGGCGACCACGGGGTGGCGCACCACGTCTTCTGATTTAAAGTTGATGATGGCAATCTCCTCAAGATCGCACAGGACCTCGACGGCCTGCTTGAGGCCGGAGCGGACGTGCCTTGGCAGATCGATTTGGCTGGGATCTCCCGTGATCACGGCCTTGGAGTTAAAGCCGATGCGGGTTAAAAACATCTTCATCTGCTCGATGGTGGTGTTTTGGGATTCGTCGAGAATGATGAACGAGTCGTTTAAGGTGCGTCCGCGCATGTAGGCAAGAGGGGCAATTTCGATGACCTGCCTTTCGATAAGCTTTTGCACCTTGTCAAAGCCCAGCATCTCGTAGAGGGCATCGTACAGGGGGCGCAAATAGGGATCGACCTTTTGGGTCAGATCTCCCGGCAAAAAGCCCAGTTTTTCGCCTGCTTCGATGGCAGGGCGGGTGAGGATGATGCGCCTTATCTCATTGCGCTCGAGGGCATCGACGGCGGCGGCTACGGCAAGATAGGTTTTGCCGGTGCCGGCAGGTCCCACGCCAAAGCATACGTCGTGGGTATTGATGGCCGCCATATAGTCCGACTGATTGGGAGTGCGCGCCCTTACCCTGCCGCGCTTGGTCTTAAAGCTGTGGGCTTTTTCGTACAGCTCTTCAATATCGCCGCAAGAGTGTTCTTTGCCTTTGTCGCGGCCCTTGTCGGCCCGCCCGTGCCCCCTTGAAGGGGGCTCTTTGCCGGCATGTTCCTGCTCAAGCACATGGGCTTCCACCAACGCAAGATGCACCATGTCGGGGGTGATGTTTGAGATCTTGTTTTTGGAGGTGGCCAGGGTTTGCACGTAAAGATCTTTTAAGATCTTCTCGCACACCCTGCACAAATGCTCTTCTCCTTCGACATGAAAATGGCCGCCCAGATAAGCGATTTTGACGTTGAGCCTTTTTTGCAACAAAACCAGGTTTTGATCCTGAGGGCCGATGAGATAGGCAAGACGGTTTTTATCCTCAGGCTCCAATAAAAAATCGCGGCTGACGCTGCTCATTAAGTCAATTCTCCTTTGAGGGTATGGGCAGACAAGCTCATCACTTTTACTTTGGCCATCGAACCGATTAAATCGGGCGTGCCTTTGAAGACCACGATGCGTCCGTTGGAGGCGCGGCCTTTGAGCTCGTTTTGATCTTTGCGCGACACACCCTCGATCAAAACTTCCTGCTCGGTGCCAAGATACTCCTGCGTATGCAGCGCAGCATAGCTTTCAAGTTTTTCTTGAAGCTTGTAGAGGCGCTCTTTTTTGACCTCAGCAGGCGTGTCATCATCCATCAAGGCTGCAGGAGTGCCCGGGCGCTTGCTGTAAATGAAGCTGAAGCTCAAATCAAACTGCACCTTGTCGACTATGTCCAAGGTGTCGTTAAAGTCCTGCTCGCTCTCCCCCGGGAAGCCTACGATAAAGTCCGATGAAATTTGGATCTTGGGGCGCACTTTTCGCAGTTTGGAGACGATGGTCAAATAATCATCTCGCGTATAATGGCGGCGCATCAGCTGCAAGATCCTGTCGGATCCCGACTGCACGGGCACATGGACCGCATCGGCAATCACGTCAAGAACGCCTACGGCCTCCACGATGTCGTCGGTAAATTCCATGGGGTTTGAGGTGGTAAAGCGCAATCTTTTGATTCCGGGCAGAGCAGCCGTCTCGTACAAGAGCTCGGAGAATGTGGCAACCGAGCCGTCTTCGTTAAGCCCCCGGTAGGAGTTGACGTTTTGCCCGAGCAGATGGATCTCCTTTGCCCCGTTTGCAAGGTGCATTGCCGCTTCCTCAAGCACGTCTTTGATTGGCCTTGAAAGCTCGCTGCCGCGGGTGTAGGGGACTATGCAGTAAGAGCATTTGTTGGAGCACCCTTCCATGATGGTGACAAAAGCCGAAGGTCCGCTCTCTTGCATTGCAGAGGGCAGGGCATCAAACTTTTCCAGGGCATCTGCATCGACCAGTGCCACAGGGCGGCCGTCTGTCAGATATTGCCTGATGAGGGCAGGCAGGCGGTGGGCCGTGCGCGGTCCGAAGATGACGTTGAGGCGGGGGTTGAAGGCGAGCAATTGATCTTTAAGCTCCGCGCCTACGCAGCCTCCGAGGCACAAAACCGCATCGTCCTTTAACAGCTTTTGATGCTGCCAGGAGGCAATCTGATTGAACACCTTATCCTCGGCTTTGGCCCGCACCGCGCAAGTAATGAGGATGACGACATCGGCCTCCTGCGGGGACAAGACTTTGACATAGCCGCAGGAGGCCATGAGATCGGCAATCCTTTGGGCATCGTATACATTCATCTGACAGCCCCACACCATCAAAAAGAAGGTGCCTTGCTGCAGTTTAAGTTGTGTATTCATGATATTAAGAGATAGGGCTTAAGCATTGGGCGTACAGGGCGGTCAAGGGTTCGAGATCTCCGTTGAAGGAGGCGATGGAGGCGTCAACCATGGAGCGGGTGGGCACTTTGGAATAATCCACATGGACCTTGCGGTGCAAGAGCAGCTCGCGGATAAACTCGCGCTGTGTGCGCCCGTTGCCGTCGCGAAAAGGGTGGATGGCGTTGATTTCGCTCATGAAGAAAGCTGCCTTGAGGGGCAGTTCTTCATATTTGACGTGCAGCAGGAAGCCTTCCCGCCTTAAGGATGCAAACAGCTTGACCAGCTCTTTTTTGATATAGGGGGCGTGGCAAAACATCAGACCCTTGCTGATATCGACTTTGCGCAATTTGCCTGCCCAAGAGTACAGATCTTGGAACAGATAGTAATGAATGCGTTTTAAATGATCCAAATCAAAGGCTCCGGGCAGGGGCTGTTTTAGGAGATCAGACAGCCGCACGGCCGTAAGAACGCGCTCGAGCTTTTTAAGCTCTTGATCGTCTCTGAGGCCGTAAAGATTAATCAGGGTATCGGTGCCGTCGTAGCAGTAGACAGGATCGTGAGTCAAAATTCAGGCAGCCTTCTTTTGCAACGCAATCAAGGAAGCCAAACTGTTTTTTACTTCTTCTAAACTCAAGCGGCCTGCAATATAGTCTGCAAGCAGGCGCTCTTCGTCAGCCTCCAAGAACAAATTTTCCATGGCCAGGCTGGCTTTGATTTCATCGATAAGCATAATGCTCCTCACCAAGTTTCACCCTTTAATTATAGCAAATTCCGCGATTTGTTTGAAGTTGTGATTTGGCTCAAAAACCAAGATTTTTGCGCGTAAAATCATACAGTTAGCTTCAAGAGGGGCTTTTTTGAACCAAAGCGCAAGCGGTTTGCTTGAGTGATGGGATGCAGCTAAGTTTTTCCTAATTGAAAGGCCCTAAAATAAAGATTGCTAAGATGCCCTGTTGAGAGGAGGAAGAGGTGAGCTGCTGCCATTTCATGTCAAAAGTTGCCCTTATCGCAGCTTTGGTGCTGACGGGCAGTGCGGCTGCCTCCCATAAATCGTTTGCGCCCCGCGGTTTTTCTGCCGAGCATTTGTTGAGCGTCGATGAGGTGCACAGGCGCTGCTCGGATGACGAAAAGATTTACATGCGAGGCAGGCTGACCCGCTATTTTGGCGACGAAGATTACGAGTTTACCGATTTATTCGGCAACACCATTGAAGTTGAGCTTGATGACGATAAGGATTGGTCCCACATCCGAAAAGATCAGCTCATCGACATTTTCGGCAAGGTAGATCGCGATCTGTTCAAGATCAAAATTGAAGTCAAAAGAGCCCGCCCTGTTGCAGAAGATGAAAATCAATCGGCAGGTTCCAAGTAAGGCTCATCAAACCCATCCTGCAAAAGCCCTCCATTTTGCTTTATGTTTTTTATCTTTGCCCGAGCCTCAAAGCAGGAGCAGATCATTTTTTGCCCAAAATCAAGCCAAGCCTTAAAGCTTGGCAATGCTCGCGCAAGATGATGGCGTCAGGTTTAAAACCTAAAGTAGGTGCCGATCCCGATGTTATTGTGGTTATGCAGATTGTGGTAGTGCGGTCTGATGCCCCAGCGGGGGTGGTTGTAAAAAGGATTGCGGTACCCGGGGTACAAATACACGGGACGCGGATCTGCGATTTTTTGCTTTTGATCGCCATCAATGACGCGTTGCGGCACTGTGGCAGGCTTAAACTGCATGTTTTGGGAATAGGCCAAGAGCTCGTCGGCCGTGGCAGGCCTCTCATCTTCAGGGGCGTCAGGATCGGGGGCAGGGCGCATGATCTTATCGTCAATGACCAAGGAAGGCTCCGAGACGGCCTTCCTGCCTTCATACCGGGAATGGGTGCACGCAGACAAAACCACGGCCGCAACAAGGCATAGCGCGGTCATCAAAAGTTTGCTGTTCATGATCTCCCTCTCCTGTGCGATGGTTAAAGGCCCTCATAACTTAGACCGGTTTGAACTTTCAAGGTTCCCTTGGGAGGGGACGGGGAGCATCTCATCTTTTGGCAAGATGAGATGCTTGAAGGTTAATGCACAAAACGGTGCTGCGGAGGAGGCGGATTGCCGCCACCGCCACCGCCGCCGTGGTGGTGAGGGGCCATGCAGCCTTGCAGGCTGATGCAAAATGCTGCGATGCACAGCACGGCTAAAGTTTTCTTCAACATGGATGGTTCCTCCTGTCTTTACATCATGCCGTCATGGCGTTTATCTGCGTCCTGCAGGCTGACCGCGGTTTATGTCTTCATTCCCCTCGGGTTTATTCTTGTTTGCAGACGCTCCTTTTTGTTGCTGCTTATTGCCTTGATCTGCACCCTTGGGAGAGGGCTGATTTTTGTGTTGGGCCGCAGGCTGATTCTTGGGCTGAGCCTTGGGGGCAGGAGCCGCCTTGGGAGCAGGCTGGGGCTTGGGAGCCGGGGTCGCCTTAGGGGCAGGCTGCGCCTTGGGCGCCGGCGCAGGTGCGGCTGAGTATCCGCGGTTATCGGGCGGGATCACGCAGGCAGTCAGCAACAAGGTGCTTGCCGCGAATGTTACGATAGTAAGAAATTTTGACATAGTCCTTTCCTCCAACAACCAAATTGCGGAGCAGACTGTAAGCATCTGCTTCTGCTCCGGTTTTGGATTTGCTTTTTAATTTTATGTCTGCATCTCTTAGGAGATACTTAGAATTGTATGGCAGAAAGATTCTTTTGACAATTTAAACGCGCATGCCGTTTTCTGTGCCGGGGCGGCAGATTGGCGCCTGAGTTTAAGCCTGAGAGAGCTTGGCGGCAGCTTAAAGTGCGCGGCTCATTTGGCTGCCCCGGGAGGGTGGCAGCAGCAGGTGAGCTCTTACATTCTTGCCGATAATTTGATATATTAACCGGGTCCTTCCTCCAAAGGGGCATGATGTGGGCTTGCAGGACCGTCAGGCTTTTTTGAGCAGGGTTGAAAAAACTGCAAAAAATAAGTTGACAGGGTCATAAATATCCTTATAATGCCTGTGCGTTGTCGATGACAACCATCAAAGGAAGGGGTATAGCCAAGTGGTAAGGCAACGGGTTTTGATCCCGTCATTGCCCTGGTTCGAGTCCAGGTACCCCTGCCACTGACGACCAAATTGGGGTATAGCCAAGCGGTAAGGCAGCGGATTCTGATTCCGCCATTTCCAAGGTTCGAATCCTTGTACCCCAGCCAAACTTTTGTGGCTATGTAGCTCAGTTGGTCAGAGCGCGGCACTCATAATGCTGAGGTCACTGGTTCGATTCCAGTCATAGCTACCACTCTCGCTTCCTCTCCATTTTCCTGCTGGGACAATAGTTGTTCGGCGCAGTTGCGTCCAAAGCTTTTCGTCAAAGAACCATTTGACGTTCACCCCTTGGGCGTGAAGATCAGATTTTGCTTTTTGTCATCCTCATCAAAGCGGCAACGGCTTACAGCAAAAGAGCCCTGGCTTGGAGGTATTGTCCGAGATCATTTAAGGCAAGTCAGTGGGATAATTCTGAGTGGTTACTAAAGTTTATCTATTCACGCCCTTTAAATTCATAATAAACGCCTGCCACCAGCAAAGCTAAATTTAACGCAGCTCCAATGCCTGCGGTATAAATAATAGGATCATCAAATACCCCCTCGCACGCCGCCTTAAACAGTATCATTATTTGAGCGGTTAGGCTGGGTATTAGCAAAGCAGACAAAATGCCAAATTGTTTAAAGACAATCTGCCATTTTGTCTCAGGGATGATTTTTTCATCTATCAGCTTATCTAAAAATTCATCTTTGCTCTTGGCGTATGAGTCATAGTGGCTGTTCAGTTCTTCTAGGACTTGATTGTCAGTAACCGGCCCTCTTTTCGGAAACAGTTTTGCAAATTTTTCTAGCCGAATATAGACTAAGGCCAACATTATTTGATGACCTGCTAGGTGATCCAATGCACTTTTTAAATTTTTCTTTAAAGTTGCCCTGCTCATATCTGATTTTTTCCCAAAGCAATTTTTTCAATCAGTTTGTCCATATAGGAAGCGATTGAACTATCTGCATGTTCTGTCTTATAATTTTTTCCTGCAGTTTGGTCGAGCAGTTCAGTTGAATGTCGTGTGTCAAAAGTTCTTCTAGGTTCCAAAATTAACTTAAATAGCACAAGTTGGCATATTCTGATGCCGGCTGTGATTTTGATAACATTGCGGCTTTCATTTTTTATTACGATGATTTTGTTGCCATGAAATCCAGGATTTATGTATTGACTGATACCGGCATTTAGACCTAGTAATGTATAGCTGTTTCTATTTACTATTATGCCGTTTAGATTTGACGGCAACACTATTTCCTCTGCCGAGTGTCCGGTAACAATTTCCCCGGGCTGAAGATCATACCCATTTGTAATATCGACATCCTCCATATACGGGTCAAATTCGATATTCTTTTTGGTTACGTCTACCTGGCCTTTTGAGCTGTCCCATCTGAAAACTTGTATGATTTTCCCAAGAGTCAGGTCAATGCTTGCAGGTTGAATATTATCTTCAATGAGGGGAGAAATTTTCAACTTACCGCTGGCGATAAGGTCAAAAATATGAACATCGCTTAATGTAGGCATTAAAAACTACTCCTTGTTCTATGTCTTAATTTACGTATCCGGTCTAATCTTCAGCCAACTAAAAGGTGAATATCTTTGGGGGCGTCCTTCGTGTCAGACATTGTGTTTGACCTGTTTATTTCATGATCATTTCAACTCGACTTTCGGGATTTAAAATCCCGAAAGTCGAGCTAAGTAAGATTATCTCACACATCAAGTTCATTTATCATCTTCTATTTCACACACCGCGTCCCATAACTCCGCGGTGTGCTCTGCAAAGTCCAGCAAGTCGCCATCGTTTGAACAAAACCAACCCTCTTTAAAACCTTTGTGCATCAGTTCTTGAGTTTGATGCAAGCAATTCAATGCAGTCTTTTTTGGTGCATGAGTGCCCTAAAACCCATCCACCCCTGATCTGAGGCGAGCAGGCCTCGATCTTGTTCCCCATTTTTTGATGATCTGATCCTATTTTTCCCATCCTTAATTATCGCAGGCCTTGATCTGCCGTGATCTGCCCCCTCAAAAAGCCCGCCTTTTTGCTCCCAAAACCCCTGATTGTCAGGCCGCAGAGGGCTTGAGGATAATGAATGCAGTTGTTAATTGACGAGGTTTTGAGTATGACCAATCAAGAATGGGCCGAGCACTACCAAAGCTATTGCCGCCTAAAAGAGCAAGGGCAAATCAGAAGCATCTGCGGGTACAGCCGCAAGTACCTGCCTGAGGCGAACGAGAAGACCGTTTATTTTAAATTTAGAAATCTGGCCAAGACAGGGACGGCCGATGATGTGAGGGTGATTAAAAACCTGCCTGCCCTGCCCGGGAAGAAAAGACTGCCGTTGAAGCCCAAGCTTGGGAAGACAGGGGTATTACCTGTCTTTAGTGTTCTAAGGATACGCAAAACCGCCAAGAGAAGCGGTTTGAAGCAGGGTGATTGCATGATTTAACACTTGACATTGCATGGCACCTGACCATTTGAAA
>CAZYXT010000034.1:0-21581 GCA_964651505.1 uncultured Enterobacterales bacterium | reverse complement strand
AAGCCCTTAGGAGGGGTTCTTGCAGCACGTATAATCGGCGGCATTTTCAAGCCTGACAAAGGACGGATCCGGGTTTTTTGATAACCTGCAAACTCTTTTGATGAGGGCAGATAATTTGTCATGGCATTGCGCCTTTGATTGAAACGAAATTTTGCAAATAAGTTGATGCATCAAAGACCCAATGGATCCTGCGAGGGCCGTCACTTTTTATAATCGTAGCCTGGCAAAAGCTGCCGATAAGGCTCGTTATCGATGTTAAGCGGCGCAAAGCCGTATGAGTTTAAGATCTCCTGTGCTTTCTCATCGTCTTTTAAGAAGCCTATAAATTGTTTGGCTTCATCGATCCTGGCGCTGCCTTTGAAAATGCAGGCGTAATAGAGCAAATCGGCATGATAGCCGCGCGGCACCTGCCAATATGAGCCCGGGCGCAGGTTGCCAAGCTCGTCGTACAATAGAGGCAGGGTGATAAAGCCTGCCTGCACATGCCCCCCTTCGGCCATGGCCATGACCTGATACTCGTGCGATCCCCGATAGATCTTGTCTTTAAGATAAGCGGTGGGGAAAGCCTTGGCAGAGAGCACCTCGGAGGCGGCAAAGCCTGCAGGAGTGAGGGCGCGCTTTGGGGCAGCGAGGCTTTTTAGTTTGCGTTTTACCACAGGGTCGACGCCGCGGGCAAACAAGGCAGGATCGGAAGACCACAAGATTAAGACTGCGCGGGTAAAAGGCATGAGGCTTACAGGGTCGACCAAAGATGCGCGAATAAGCTGCACGGGCATTCTCTCATCAAAGCTTAACAGCACATCGCACTTGATTTCGCGATTGGAGATCTTCGCATAAAGCTCGAGCGGGGCGGCAAAGACAGGCTCATATGCGACATTGGAGATCTTTTGGGCCTTGAGGAGGGGGTGATAAAGCTGCGGCACGGCACAAACCTGCAAGGGCGCATCAGCAGGGGCGGCAAAGGCACTAAACGACATCAGATAAAAGAGGGCGGTTAAAAACATTAATTTCATGCGTTGTCTTCTCAGCTGCGATGTTTGCAGATGCTCATGGAGGTTTGGATGAGCCGCTCATAAATCTCCTCGCAAGATGAGGAGTTTCTCAATTTGTCCCCGAACCCCGGCTCATTGAGCATCAAGGATAATCTTCCAAGCAAACTCAAATGGGTGTAGCCGTCAGGCGGGGATGCTATCAAAAAGAAGAGATCGCAGGGGCGCAAATCGGGCGCTCCGCAATAGATGGGTTTGACCAGGGTGGCCGCGGCGATGGCAGGGCGGATCACAAGAGAGCTCTTGGCATGGGGAATGGCAACGCCCATGGCTATGCCGCAGGGGAATTCCTCGCTCTTGCGCATGATTTGCAGGGCATACTCATCTGCCGAGCTTACAAAGCCGCTTGAGGCCAAAGCCTTGCACATGGCCCTCACGACATCTGAGGAATCTTTTACAGGCTCTTTTTGATCAAGCTTAAATAAGATCAGATCTTTTTGCAGCGCATAGCGCACCACCACGGGACTGTCATCGGCGCTCCGGGTGCCGCGCAAGCTTTCCAAGGCCGTCAAGGTGTTTTTGAAAAAGGATCCGTGCAATTTGTAGTACTTAAAGCAGATAATCCCCATCAGCACGAACAGCACGCAGGAGATCGCAGCTTGCGCCCTGAAATTCAATTCCCGGTCCCACGGATCGGGCATGACCGCAGGCAAGTCTGCGCTGATGCACCACAAGAGCACGGCCGCCGCGCACCCAAGCTGCAAGGTCGCGCTTTGCACGGCAAAGCTTAAAGCCGTGTCGCGCCTGCCCAATTTAAACTCCCCGTAATCGATGCAGTCGCACAACATCACGGTCAAAAGCACCGCATTAAGCCCCAGTCCCAGGCAATAGCAGGAGTAAAAGCCGCACATAAGGCTTTTATCAAGCGCATTGAAAGGCGAGCACCACAGCAAAAAGAAGATGCTTGAGGCCATCAAGGCAGATGAGAGGATAAACAGGGTGCGCCTTGAGATAAGCTTGGCCGCAGGCGGATAGAGGATGAAGCCTGAGAGCATGGTCAGGCTGCCGCATGCAAACAAGATCTTGGCAAACCCGGGCTCCTCTGATGCAAGAACGGTGACGGATACCGACATAAACATGGTCCCAAGGCACTGCAAAAGCGCAATCAGGCTTGTCAGGCGCAAGGCGTCATTGTGCCTTAAGGCAAACAGGACAGAAACTTTGGGGCCTGCATGATTCAGGCAAGGGGCAATGTTCAAAGATAAACATTTTTGCATGAAGCCTATGGCCAAAAGCATTAGCGCCGAGCAGCTTACGGCAGGCAAGATCCCGCTGTCAAAAAAGTCGCAATCAGGGTTTGAACCGTAAATTACGACAGGGCACATGGCTGCAAGCCACCCCAGGAAGGTTCCGATGCGAGGCAGCGCACTCATCGAGTCGCGCAAGGAGGCCCCCGACCCGAAGCTTGGGATCAAGGACCAATAGGGCACGTCCATCAGGCAGTAACACAGGCTAAAGAGGATATAGACGCAGGCATAATAGACATAGTCAAAAGCCCCAAGATGCGGGGTTGCAAAGAGCAGCACGGCACAAAAAGCGCTGCCGCCTGCCCCCGCTGTGATGGCGCGCCGGTACGCCAATGCCCGCTTTGTTTTGCTGTCAAGATAGGCGCCCCACCATAAATCAAACAGACAAGAGCCGCCGCGGCTTGCGGCAAAGAGGATCAGGATAAACCATGGGCTCAGCTTCTGAACATTGAGGGCAAAGATGATGAAATGCCCCGTGAGCAGATAGTAGCAAAGATCTTTGCCCAAGCCGCCGAGGGTATAGGCTGCTTTGTTTTTAAAACTTACGGTTTGATTGGAACTCACTGCCCATCCTTAATAAAACCTTGCATCATTCATCTGCATGCAATTATTCGACCGTCACGGATTTGGCCAGATTGCGCGGCTGATCGACATCGGTGCCGTTGATGACCGCCACATGATAGGCCAAAAGCTGCAACAACACCGTAAACACGATGGGGTCGAGCAGTTCTTCGCGGCAATTGATGGTGATGACCTTGGTGCCCGGGCAGTCTTTGAGCTCTGCCCCCGAGGAGGCCAGAATATAGATCTTGCCGCCGCGGGCTTTGACTTCCTCGACATTGGAGATGAGCTTTGAGAGCAGGGCATTGTCGGGGGCTACCACCACCACGGGCATATTAGCGTCGATGAGGGCAATCGGCCCGTGCTTGAGCTCCCCTGAGGCATAGCCTTCGGCATGAATGTAGCTTATCTCCTTAAGCTTCAAGGCCCCTTCCATGGCAATGGGGTACATGGCCCCGCGCCCTAGGAACAAAGTGTGCTCCTTGCCGGCAAAATCCCCTGCGATTTGTTCTATTTCGTTTTCGTGGCGCAAGGCCTCGTCGGTCAAAGAAGGAAGCTTTTTGATGCTCTCGATGAGCAAGGAGCCTTCTGTCGCGCTTAAGGTTCCTCTTTGACGTCCCATCTTGATGGCCAGCATCAGCAAGGATACAAGCTGCGTGGTAAAGGCCTTGGTGGAGGCCACGCTTACCTCAGAGCCTGCGCGGGTGAGCAGCACCAGATCGCTTTCATGGACCAAAGAAGAGGTCGCCACATTGCAAATGGAGAGGGTTTTGACGTAGCCTTGGGTTTTGGCAAGCTTGAGCGCGGCCAGAGTATCGGCCGTCTCGCCTGACTGGGAAATGCAGACAAATAAGGTGTTTGGCAGCACCACGGTTTTGCGGTAGCGGTATTCTGAGGCAATATCGACGCTTGTGTGGATGCCGGCCAGTTCTTCAAGGTAATACTTGCCCACCAAGGCTGCATGATAGGAGGTGCCGCAGGCTGCAATCTGCACGCATTGAATGTCTTTAAAGTCCCCCGGGGCAAAGCCCAAGATGGCGTCATCTTCGATGTTGTCTTTGCCAAGACGGGTCATGCAGGTATTGAGCAGGGCCTGAGGCTGCTCGTGAATTTCTTTTTGCATGAAATGGCGGTAAGAGCCCTTGGAGATCGTGTCGGCATCGATTGTGATCAGGGCAGGCTGCTTGTTGACCTTTTGGCCTTGGAGGGTATAGACCTCGACGCGGTCTTGGTAAACCTTGGCAACCTCGTCATCGTCAAGGAAGATAAAGCGCGAGGTGACGGGCATAAGGGCGCGCAGATCCGAGGCCACAAAGTTTTCGCCTATGCCAAGGCCGATGACCAAGGGGCTGTGGCAGCGCGCGCAGATCAGGCAATCGCTTTGCTCCTCGTCAATCAGGGCTATGGCATAAGAGCCGCCCGCCTCTTGCAAGGCTTTGAGGGCGGCATCAAACACGCCCGTGCCTTGTTTTTTGTAAGAGTAGATAAGCTTGGCCAAAACTTCTGTGTCGGTTTGTGAGACAAAGGTTTCCCCTTGCGCCAAGAGCCTTTCTTTTATGTCTTTGAAGTTTTCGATGATGCCGTTGTGCACCAGGCTTAAGGTTCCTGCCCGATGGGGGTGGGCATTGATGGCGCCGGGCACCCCGTGAGTGGCCCAGCGGGTGTGGGCAATGCCCAGGCCGCCGCGCTTGTCAAAGCCTGTCTTTTCTATTTCATCTTCAAGGTTCGTAACTTTGCCCCGGGCTTTGACGGTGTTGATCTTCCCCTGATGGAAGATGCTGAGCCCCGCCGAATCGTAACCGCGGTACTCAAGGCTGTGAAGTCCCGTCAACAGGATGTCTAAAATGTCGCGTTTGGCATTAGCCCCTACAATTCCACACATAAAAATATCTTCCTTAACTTCGTGCCGATGCCTTAAGCATAGAGCAAAGAACAAGATTAAAAAAGCCCGGCCCCCCGGGCCTTAGGGTTATTTGTTTTTGCGCGGGCGAGGGTAGTTTTCGATAATGGCGGGCCTTGCGCGGGTGATGATGAGCGCCCCTTGCGGCACCTTGCGGGTGACGGTGGTGCCTGCGCCGATGGTGGCATGGGCTTCCACCTCCACGGGGGCTATAAGCTGCGTGTCAGATCCCACAAAAACATCATCGCCGATGATGGTTTGGTGTTTACAGGCCCCGTCGTAATTGCAGGTGATGGTGCCTGCGCCGATGTTGACATCCCGGCCGATTTGGCTGTCCCCAAGATAAGAGAGGTGTCCTGCCTTGGTGGCGTATCCCAAATGAGACTTTTTGACTTCCACAAAGTTGCCCACATGCACTTCATCGTCAAGCTCGCTGCCAGGGCGCAGCCTGGCAAAGGGACCTATGGTATTGTGTTTGTGAAGCACGCTCCCCTCGATGACGGTATAAGGGGAGATGACCGAGTCATCGCCGATGGTGCAGTCTTTAAGCACGCACCCGGGGCCAATTGAGACGTTGTCGCCAAGCTTGACCTCCCCTTCGATGACCACATTGATGTCGATAAAATCGTCCATGCCGTGCTCAAGGGTGCCTCTTATGGTAAAGCGCCTCGGATCTGCAAGAGTAATGCCTGCCATGAGCAGCTCTTGTGCCTTATCGTATTGATAGACGCTCTCCAAAGCGGCAAGCTGCACTTTGTTGTTGATGCCTGCGGTGTGCACCTCATCATCGGTGATGGTGCCTGCAATGGTGCGGCCGCGGGAGGCCAAGATCCCTGTAAGATCGGTCAGGTAATACTCGCCTTGGGCATTTTGATTGGCAATAAGCGGCAGGCACTCTTTCAAAGTGGCAGCCTCAACGGCCAAAATGCCGCTGTTGACTTCCGTGATCTTAAGCTCATCTTCCGTTGCATCTTTTTGCTCGACGATCCTGACTATCCTGCCGTCTTGAGAGTTTCGGATGATGCGCCCGTAGCCTGCAGGATCGCCCATTTTGACGGTTAAAAGATGCAATCCGCCCTCCGGCACCTTGGTGACAGGCAGCAGCAATTGAGGGGTGATAAGGGGCGTATCCCCGTAGAGCACCAGGACGGTGCTGTCATCTGCAATGCCCTCCATGGCGCAGCCTGCGGCATGGGCCGTGCCCAATTGCTTCTCTTGAAGGTGAAAGTTAAGCTTGGCAAAAATTTTTGGGGGCAGATCATTTTGACAGCGCTCTTTGACCAAATCGCAGCCGTGACCTATCACCACGTGCACTGCCTTGGCATCAAGGCTTAAAGCCGTTTTGATGACATGAAAAAGCAGGGGCTGTCCGCCCAAGGGGTGCAGGATCTTGGGCAGTTTTGAATACATGCGCTTGCCCTTGCCTGCCGCCAAAATCACAACTTCTAAATTCATAACGCCGTCTCTTTGTTTGCTTTCATGGTTGATGCTCTAAGGCAGATGCAAAGCCGCCTGATGATGGCTGCTATTTTAAGACCCGCTCCCTCTTTTCTTGTCGCGCCAAATCAAGAAGACCAGCAAGATTAAAGAGCCCAGGATAAATGGAATCGACAGCCATTGTCCCACATTTAACGCGGTGTTGGTAGAGTAGTCGGCCTGCTCTTCTTTGATGGGCTCGATGAAAAAGCGGGAGGTGAAAATCAAAAGCAGCAAAGTGCTCATGATTGTGCCGTTGATTATGCGCCCTGCCTTTAGGTACCAGGCCGACAAGAAAACGAAGATGACAAAGTAACAAAAGCTTTCCATAAGCTGCGCAGGGTAGCGCGGGAAGAGCTCGCCTAAGCGCAAAAAGACCACGCCAAAATCGCCGCCCGTGGGAATGCCCAAGATCTCCGAGTTGCAGTAATTGCCGATGCGGATAAAACAGGCCACCAGGGCAATGGGCACCGAGAGCATGTCGCACAGCTCCAAAAAATTGTAAGGACGGCTTTTGACATACAAAAAGATTGCAAGAAGCACTCCTGCGGTGCCGCCGTGACTTGCCAGGCCCCCGCGCCAGACGAACAGGATTTCCAAAGGATTTGAGAGGTAGTAAGCAGGCTCGTAGATAAGACAGTGGCCCAGCCTGGCCCCTGCCACGGTGCCTATGAAGATGAACAAAAGCAGCTTGTCCAGATCTGCCGTGTCATAGCCTTTTTTCTTGAAGAAAAACTGCATCATGATGTAGCCTGTGATAAAGCCTCCCGAGAACAGAAGACCGTACCAGCGCAGGCTGACCGGGCCCAAGGTTAAGGCCACGGGATCGATGTCATTGATAAAGAGCATGGTAACCTCGGATCAGGGCTTAAGTTTGGTCAAAAGCTCGGATGAAAGCTTCGCGTCGCGCTCCAAAAGCAGGCGCAATTGCTCGTTTTGCGCCTTTAAGGCCGCACACTCTGCGCGCAAGATCCGGCATTCGCTTTCGCGCTCGTCGCGCTCGCGCATCAGGGTGCGGCATAAGGCGCCAAGCTTACTGACCCCCTCTTGGGCAGAGCGGGCTTTTTTCAACAGATCGTGCGGCGCTGCCATAAAGGGCTCCTACAAAATGTAGCGGCTCAAATCCTCGTTTTGAACCAGATCTGACAAATGCTCGTCAACGTAGTTCTCGTCGATGACAACCTCTGAGCCGCTCTTGTCGGGGGCATCAAAGGAGATCTGCTCAAGCAGCTTCTCCATCAAGGTGTGCAGGCGGCGCGCGCCGATGTTTTCGGTGCGCTCGTTGACGCGGAAGGCATCTTCGGCAATGCGCCTGATGGCCCCGTCGGTAAAGCTGATGTTCACCCCTTCGGTTTTAAGCAGCATCTCATATTGCTTGGTCAAGGATGCATGAGGCTCTTTTAAGATGCGCTCAAAATCGTCGGTGCTTAATGCCGAAAGCTCCACCCTGATGGGCAGGCGTCCTTGCAGCTCGGGGATGAGGTCAGAGGGTTTGGCCATGGAGAAAGCGCCCGAGGCAATAAAGAGGATGTGATCGGTTCTGACCATCCCGCAGCGGGTATTGATCTGACAGCCTTCAATCAAGGGCAAAAGATCGCGCTGCACGCCCTGACGGGACACTTCCCCGCGGGAGGTCGTCTGCGATCCTGTCGAGCAGATCTTGTCAATCTCGTCGATGAAGACGATGCCGTGGTTTTCGACCAGCTCCACGGCCTCTGCCATCAGATCGTCGGCCTTGGTGAGCTTCTCGGCCTCTTCTTCGGTAAGCCTGGTCATGGCATCCTTGATTTTCATCTTGCGCTCGACGGTGCGGCCTGCCGCCATCGAATCAAACAGGGATTGGAGCTGATTGTTGACCTCTTCGATGGCCGCGCCCCCTATGACATTGAAGGCAGGACCGCGATCGGGCACGCTGATGGTGATCTCCTTGTCATCAAGATCTCCCTCGCGCAGCTTCTTGCGAAAGATCTGGCGGGTGCCTGCGCCGGCCTGCGGATCAGAGCCGTGAGAGGGCTTGGGCAGCAGGGCGTCGAGGATCCGCTCTTCGGCAGCCTCTTGAGCTTTAAAGCGGTTCTTTTTGAAGGCATTGTCCTTGACCATCTTCAAGGCCACGGCCGTAAGCTCCCTGATGATGGAATCTACTTCCTTGCCCACGTAGCCCACTTCAGTGTATTTGGTGGCCTCAACCTTGATGAAGGGGGCCTTGGCCAGGGAAGCAAGGCGGCGGGCAATTTCGGTTTTGCCCACGCCCGTGGGGCCTATCATCAAAATGTTTTTGGGGAAGATCTCAGAGCGCAGCTTGGGATCGATTTGCATGCGGCGCCAGCGGTTGCGCAGGGCAATGGCGACGGCTTTTTTGGCTTCCTTTTGGCCTATGATGTAGCGGTCAAGCTCTCCTACGATTTCACGGGGGGTAAGTTCGCTCATGTATTCTTTGCTCTTAATTAATACGAGATGGTTTCAATGACGTGGTTTTGATTGGTGTAAACGCAGATGTCCCCTGCAATTTCCAGGGACTTTTTGACGATCTCCTCGGCGCTCAGATCGGTATTGGCATACAAAGCGCGGGCGGCGGCGAGGGCATAGTTGCCTCCCGAGCCCGTGGCCAGGATGTCATCGTCCATTTTGACCACGTCGCCTGTGCCGCTTATCAAAAAAGACGCGCGCTTGTCGGCCACGATTAAAACAGCCTCAAGCTTGCGCAGAGCGCGATCGGTGCGCCAGGATTTGACCAGAGCCACACAAGCGCGCTCCAAGATCCCCTGATGCTCTTCAAGTTTGCTCTCAAAAAGATCAAGCAGCGTAAAGGCATCGGCGGTGGAGCCTGCAAAGCCTGCAATCACCTGATCTTTGAACAGGCGGCGCACTTTTAAGGCATTGCCCTTTAAGATGGTGCTCTGCCCCATGGTCACCTGACCGTCGCCGCCTACGGCTGCCACGTTGTTGCGTCTGACCGAAACTATGGTTGTCATAAAGAATGCTTATCCGTCAATAATGAAACTTTAATTTGCGGATTTAAATTCCCGATCAAATCCCCTGCTGAAAGCGGGTTTGAACGAATTTTCTTAATCCGAAAGTCAAGATGTAAAAAGCAGGGCATTGCCCTGCGCTTGTTTATTCGTCTACCAGAGCACACCGCTCGACCAAGCCTTGCGTGCCCAATTCGTTGAATTTGGCCCTGGCCTGCTCGCGATTGTCAAAAGGCCCGATCTTAAGCTGAAAATTTCCTTCGGGGCTTCTTACCACCTGCGAGCCCAGTCCCTGAAAAGCCAGCAGAGCTTTTTGCTCCTGTGCCAAAGGCTCGGTGCCATAAGATCCGCAATAAAGATAGGCTTTCAAGTGGCCAAGCTGCCCTGAGGGTGCGTCTTGAGACATTGTGTCTTGAGCAGGGGCGGTTTGTGCTTGATAGGATTCAGGGGCCGAAGCTGCGGCCTCTGTTTGCTCTTGCTCAGGAGTCTGAGGCCTCATGCCTGCAAAGGGATCATCTTGTCCTGCCGTAACGCTGCCTTGCAGATCAGATGTTGCCTGCGCGGGAGAGGGCAGTTCTCCTTCCAGCATGTTGGAGTAATCATAGCGCTGCGAAGCGGGCACCTGCGGGATCTGACTGCTCAAGCTGCCGGCATGCCCTGTTTGAGCTGCCCCGGCAGGGGCCGGTGCCGCCTTGTCCTCATCTGAGCCCAAGGATGACAAAAAGATGATGAAGATGATCACAACCAAGGCTGCGCCGCCTATCATCAGAAGCTTGCGTTTGTCCTGTCTTATGGAGGATAAAAACTCTGCGCCTTTGGAAGTTTGTTTTCGTGCCATGATTTTTCAAAACCTGTAAAAAAGGGCCTTAATATCTGTTGCGTTCTAGTTTAGCGCAATCTTTTGCAAAACAAAGTTTAACATCGCCATGGGAATTGCACCCCCCGGGTTTTTAAAGGGCCTACATGTGCTCCATGACATTGATGCCAAGCAAATTGAGTCCCTGCTTTAAGACCTTCGAGGTAAGAGAGCACAGCAAAAGCCTGCTGTGTCTTGCCTCATCGCTCACGCCCTCCTTTAAGACCGGGCAGGCTTCGTAAAAGCGCATGAAAGTTCCCGACAGATCATAAAGATAAGTGCACAAAAGGTGAGGCAGGGCTTTGTCTGCAGATTGCCTGATGCTCTCGGGGAAGGCCAACAAGGCGGTTGCAAGAGCGTTTTCCTCTTCCTTTTCAAGCTTAAACGGGGCTTCTGCGGGGGCAGGGGCCTTTCTTAAAATGGCCCTGATGCGCGAGTAGGCATATTGCAGGTAAGGTGCCGTATTGCCTTCAAAAGAGAGCATCTGATCCCAGTCAAAAACGTAATCGGTGGTGCGGTTTTTGCTCAAATCGGCATACTTGACGGCGCCGATTGCGATGTTGTGCACCACCTGCTCACGCTCAGGGCCTGACAGATCGGAGTTGCGCCCGATGAGCATCTTTTCAACCCGGTCTTGGGCTTCGTCTAGGAGATCTTTTAATTTGACGGTGCCCCCCGAGCGGGTCTTAAAAGGCTTGCCGTCTTTGCCCAGCATCATGCCGAAGGCATCATGTTCTATTTGCACGTTCTTGCCTGCGTAACCTGCAAGCCTTGCAATCTTCCACACCGCCTCAAGGTGCTGATGCTGCCTTGAGTCGGTAAAGTACATCAGCCTTTGGGCGCCCAAGGTCTGCACGCGGTATTTGACGCAGGCGATGTCGGTGGTGGCGTAAAGGTAGCCGCCGTCTTTTTTGCGCACAATGATCCCCAAAGGATCGCCTTCTTTGTTTTTGTATTCGTCCAAATAGACCACCATGGCCCCGTCATCTTCGATGGCCAAACCCTTGTCGATGAGATCTTGGACAATGGAGGGCAGCATGTCGTTGTACATGCTCTCGCCCATCACGTCTTTTGGCCTTAAGGTGACGTCAAGCCTCTCGTAAATGGCCTGGTTTTGATCCATGGTCATTTTCACAAGCTTCTGCCACATCTTGCAGCAATACTCGTCGCCCCCCTGCAATCGCACCACGTAGCCGCGGGCCTTGATTGCAAACTCTTCATCATCGTCGTACTTTTGCTTGGCCTCGCGGTAAAAAGCTTCAAAGTCGCTCAAATCAAGGCCCGCGCCCCGTTCGTTTTCCTTTTGCTCAAGGCAGGCGATGAGCATGCCAAATTGCGTGCCCCAGTCGCCGATATGGTTGGCCCTGATGACCTTATGGCCCAAAAACTCCAAGATCCTCACCGCAGCATCGCCGATAACGGTGGAGCGGATGTGATGGACGGCCATTTCCTTGGCAACATTGGGGGCCGAATAATCGACAACGATGACCTTGGGATCGTCCGTCTTGGGGGTACTGAGGCGCTCATCTTGCAGCATGGCCTTTAAGGCATCTTCCAAATAAGAGTCTGAGACATAAAAATTGATAAACCCGGGGCCTGCAATTTCAACCTTGCAGATGCGGTCGCTGTGCGGCAGATGGTTCACAATCTCTTGGGCCAAGGCGCGGGGATTGGTTTTAAGCTGCTTGGCCAAAACCATGGCGATGTTGGCGGCAAAATCGCCGTGAGCCTTATCCTTGGTGCGGTCAATGCGCAAGGAGGAGACGGTGCGTTCGCCGATTGGAGATGACAGCTTGGACAAGCTCTCTTTGAGCAAGGCTTCAATATGATTTTTCATGGCAAAGATTTCATGTGCGAAATGTGCCGCAAGGGCACCGGGAAAATTTTTTGGGCTTAAGAATAGCACAAATTAAGGCTTTAAGCTTGAGACGGCGCAAGCTTGGGCGTCAGCGGGTATTATCGTCGTCAATGACGGGCCCTGAGGCGGGGGTGTCGGCCAAAGACTCGCGCTGCCCGCCGATGAAGGCGCGGGACTTGTCCTGCGTCGACCAGCCTGTGCCATTGTTGAAGTTATACAGGTTGAAGCTGTCTTTGTAGATGCCTTGGGGCAATTCAAAGATGGACTGCAAGGTCTTCGAATCATTAAACCAGTCTGAGACATGGGTCAGCTTGTAGCTGTACATGACCCTCGAGCGCCGATAGCTCAGGCCCGTCACCGTCTTTTCGTCCTTGACCATGGTGCGGCCCAAATACTTGTCAAAGGTCCATTCGCCCACGCTGACATCCAAGTTGGGCTGGGGGCCGAACAGTTGGCGGCCGCTTTGGGTCAGATCATAGGTGGTCACGGTTTGAGTGCGCTCCTCGTCGCTGCCTTCGTTTTTTACCATGGTCTCATGGGTGGTCTTGGTGACGTAGCCTAAGCGCACCATCTCGTCTAAGGCGCTTACCATGCGCGGGGTGGAGCTTTGATCGCTGCGGCGCACTTCATCGAGCACCTGCTCGTCGGTGGTGACATTGATGGGAAAGCCGCGGGGCTGCTCGTGATCGGCGAATAATTTGGAGTCGGACAGATTGCGGAAGCTTATTTTATAAGCTCCGTGAGAGTCGCTTTTACTCTTTTCGTTGTCAAAATTAAGCTGGGCGACGCGCTCAAAGTTGGCGTCGCTTACGGCGTCCTTGTCTATGCCGCAAGAGACAACGCAAAGAGAGGCGCTTATGGATAAAAGCACTATGGCAGGCAACCTCCACTGCCGGCGATCTCCTCTCTCCATTGATTCACCCCTATCAGCGGCCACAACTACAACTGTTTATGGATTATGATTTTAATTTTTCTTTGTTTGCTTAAACTTTTTCACTCTATTTGGGTCTAGTTTACCACTATCTAAAAGTTAAGCTTCCTTGTTGAGAATTTTGGTTTAACCGGGATCAAGCTTTATAAAATGCCATGTAAAAAACATAACGGCTATAATAGATAGATTAATTGATATCCGCAGTCATTAAACAGGTCTTAAATACTGATCGGCCAAAATGCGCAAAGCTTGAGTGCGAAGTTTTTATGACCTGAATTTAAGGCTTATTCAGCACAAAACAGTCAACATTGTGTTTTCTTAAAATTTTAGAAAACGTGATCTGGTTCACAAATTTTTAATGAAAATCACGAAATTTTAGCTAAATATCATTGCCAAAATTCAGATTTAGTGATAATCAGCCCCTTTTTGGAGCAATTTGTTGAATTTTGCCGCATTTTGGTGAGATCTTTCTTATAATCATAATTTGTAACCGTTTTCATCGGTTTCATTGAAAAATCCTGCAACAATCAAGGCCCGCCATGGGTTGCGGCCATGAACCCCGGGTTTGCCTCTTAACAAGCAGGGAGCGGGCAGGTAAGATCTTCAATCCTCAAGAACATAAAGACCCGGGGTCAGGCTCAAGCCTTTGCCCCTGTGGCGCTTGTAAAGTGATAAAGGTTCAGCATGAGCGATAAGACAGATGGAGCTCCCGATTACAAAAAATGGGTGCTGCTGGCAGGCAAGGCTTCGGCCTGCTCGGCGCTGCTTTTGATTGCGCTTAAGGCTGCCGTGTGGCTTAACAGCGGCTCATCGAGCATTTTGGCCTCCCTGACCGATTCGGTTTTGGACCTGTGCGCATCCTTGGTCAATCTCATGGCCTTGCGTTTTGCCCTGACGCCGCCTGACAAAGAGCACCGCTACGGGCACTATAAGGCCGAGGCCCTGGCCTCCTTGGCACAATCTGCCTTCATCGGCGGCTCGGCTTTTTTGCTCATCTTCCACGGCATCGAAAGATTTTTAAGCCCCAAAGAGCTCTTTTTGGTCAACGAAGGCATTGCCGTAAGCATAGGCTCCATCATCATCACCCTGGCCCTCACTTCTTTTCAGTCCTGCGTGTGCCGCAAGACAGGCTCCCTGGCCATCAGCGCCGATCGCTATCATTATATGACCGACGTGTGTCTGAACCTTGGGGTCATCCTTGCCCTCTTTTTAAGCAAATACGGATATTTATGGGCAGACGGCCTGTTTGCGGCTATGCTGGGGGTATGCATCCTCAAAGGATCGGTGCATATTGCCTTAAGCGCAACGGCCACCCTGCTTGACCGCTCTTTGTCGGGGCGCGAACATGAAGAGATTATTTGCGCCGTGCTCAAGGTTCAGGGTGTATTGTCGCTGCACGATCTCAAAACCCGCAGGGCCGGGCCCCAATGCTACATTCAGCTGCATATCGTGGCGGACGGGGCCATGTCCCTCAAACAGGCCCATGCCATCTGCGATGCGGCCGAGAGAAGGGTTCAGGAGCTGTATCCTGATGCCGATGTCTCGATGCACATGGAGCCCGATGAAGAGGCTGCTTACCGGGATGTGGAGTTTTATGACGTCTGCTGCAAACAATAAAGGCAGCAAGGGAGTTTCAAGTGGTGGTAAACGCTTCGCCCAAGGCAGATGCCGTGTGGCAAAAAATCGTGGATGAAGCCCGGGTGATAGGGCAAAGAGAGCCTTTGTTGAAGAGCTTTTTGCAAGAGTCGGTGTTAAATTGCAAAAGCTTTGCAGAAGGCTTGGGCAAACTCTTGTGCGCCAAGCTCTCCACGGCAGTCGTGGGCAGCAGCGCTTTGTATCAGATTTGCCTTACAGCCTATAAAGACGATCCGGGGATCCTCGATAGCGCAGTGATGGATTTTGAGGCGGTGGTCAGCCGCGACCCTGCCTCATCGGAGTACACCATTCCCTTTTTATATTTGAAAGGCACGCAGGCCCTGCAGGCCTACCGGGTGGGCCATTACTGCTGGCATCACGGCCGCCAAGATCTGGCCCGTTATCTGCAAAGCACCATTTCCAAGGTGTTTGCCGTGGACATTCACCCTGCAGCCCGCATCGGCAGGGGGATCATGCTTGACCATGCCACGGGCATCGTCATCGGCGAGACGGCGGTGGTGGGAGACAATGTCTCCATTTTGCAGGATGTCACATTGGGAGGTACCGGCAAGGAGACAGGCGATCGCCACCCCAAGGTTGCAGACGGCGTCATGATCGGCGCAGGCGCCAAAGTGCTTGGCAACATCCGCATCGGACAGGGCGCCAAGATCGGCGCAGGCTCGGTGGTCTTAAGCGAGGTGATGCCCCATACCACGGTGGCAGGCATTCCCGCCCGCGTGGTGGGCAGGCCGCGCGATGCCATGCCTTCTTTGGACATGGATCAGGCTTTGGACAACAAGGTTCCTGTTTGCACCGATGGGTGCGGGATCATCTGCTCAAAACAGATCTGACAGTTGGGGCAGTATAATCCGATAATAACAAAAAGAGACGGACCGCAAGGGGGAGTCTATGCGCATTTGTGACTTGCTCAAGCCTCAGGCTGTGGAGCTTGATTTTACGCCCGTCAATAAGGAGGCCGCCATCGGCCGCCTGGTGGAGCTCATGGACTGTGCGTGCTGCTTAAACGATGCCGAACGCTACAGGCTGGCAGTTTTTGAGCGCGAGCGCCAATGCTCGACGGGCCTTGGGGAAGGGATTGCCATCCCCCATGCCAAATCGGCAGGAGTGAGCGCCCCGGGCCTTGCGGCCATGGTGGTCAAAGACGGGGTGGACTTTGATGCAATCGACGGCGAAAAGGTCAAACTCATCTTTTTGATTGCCTCCCCTCTGCATGCCTCCGACGAACACCTTGACGTGCTGGCAAGACTTTCGACGTTGCTTGTCGACGAGGAATTTAGGCAAAAGCTCATCTGCTCCAATACCCCCGCCGAATTTTTATCCTTGGTCAACGAGGCCGAAAACGCCGATCTTAAAGAGGAGGAGCAGCAGCAAATTGCCAAAGCCCAAGACGGCAAGGACAAGGAAAGCCCCTCTTGTGAGCTGGTGGCGGTCACCGCCTGTCCTGCAGGATTGTCCCATACCTATATGGCAGCCGAGGCCCTCGAACAAAAAGCCAAGGAGCTTGGCATCCGCATCAAGGTTGAAGCCGACGGCGCGGCGGGCAACCGCAACCGCCTGCTGCCCGAGGAAATTGCCGGGGCCAAGGCTGTGATCGTGGCGGCCGACCGGGCCGTGGATCTGGACCGTTTCATGGGCAAGCCCATGGTCAGGGTGGGGGTGGTCGAAGGCGTACGGCACCCAGGGGATCTCATAGAAAAAGCCCTGGATCCAAATTGCCCCGTCTATGAGGCAGGCTCGGTAAGCGAGACGGCCCATCTGCCCATGAAGCTGTACCGCCATCTGATGAGCGGTCTTACCTATATATTGCCTCTGGCCGCCACCGCAGGCATCCTGACGGCCCTGGCGCGGGTGACCATGACCGAGTTTTCGTCCCTGGCCTTGTTTTTGGAGAGCATAGGTTACAGCATCGGCACCCTGATCTTCCCTGTGCTCAGCGCCTTTATTGCCTTCTCCATGGCAGGACGCATGGCCTTAGTGGCAGGCTTTACGGGCGGCATCATGGCCGATCTGTCTTCGGCAGGCGTGGTGGGCGCCGTCTTAAACGGCTTTGTGGGCGGGGCGGCGGCCTTTTTGCTGGCCAAAGGCGCCGCGCGGTTTTTAAAGGGTCACGATGCCATGTTTGCCTTGTTGGTCTATCCTCTGTTGGGAGCCACTTTGACCACTTTGGCCGCCCAATTTGTCACCAATCTGCCCTCGGTGATGATAGACGGCTTTATCAACCGCTTTCTTGCGCAGGCTCCTGCCTGGCAGCTTTCCATAGTCGGGGCGGTGCTTGCGGGCATGATGAGCGCGGACATGGGCGGGCCTTTTAACAAGATTGCCTATGCAACAGGCGTGTTGCTGCTGGCAGACTGCCTGCCCGAAAGCGGAGCCGGGGCCGCGGTGATGGCGGCCGTGATGGCAGGGGGCATGATCCCGCCCGTTTCCGCAGGATTGGCCTCCAAAATTTTTGGCAGCCGCTTTAGCGACGAGGAAAGAAAAGAGGGCTTAAAAGCCATAATCAAAGGCTTTTTGTTCATCACCGAGGCTGTGATCCCTTTTTTGCGCAGGTACCAAGGGCGCATGCGCTTATCCTGCATCGCAGGCTCGGCCTGCGCAGGAGCCCTGAGCATGGGGCTGCATTGCGAGGTTTGCGCCCCGCACGGGGGGATTTTCTTGATCCCTCTTGCCATCAATCCTCTTTATTACGTGCTCTCGCTTGCAGCAGGCATCATCGCAGGCACGCTCTTGTTCGGTCTCCTGCGGCCGCATGCCGATCCTAAGACTCAAGAAGAGATAAAAGGATAATTCTCTGCTAAAGGGGCCCGCGTGACGAAGATGTATCTGCAAGGGGTGCCCTTTTAATTGCCGCCTTTTTGCCCGCTCTTTTTTGCGCCGTTTTATGGAACAGATGTTTTTTCAGATTTGCAAACGCTTGCGCATAATTAAAATGAAAAAGGATCTCCAATAATCCAAAGCCTGCTGTATCCTTTACAATGTCAAGTTAGCATCGGTCATGACAAGATCCTTGTTTCTTTCTTGCGTTTTATGCAAATGGTTGCGTTCATGATTTGTGCTTAAAATCACGGCTGTTTTTGCAAATCTGAGAGGTTGCTTGCGAACCTGCAAGATTTTTTGTCTCAATGGCGCAAACGGCGGGCAAATAGATTTACACTACATGCCCGATTGATAAATTTTTCGAGGCAGCTGCCTCTTCGTTAAATGTTTTAGTGTATATAAAGGGGGATACCTTGGACCATCAACAGTTGCATGATGCCGCACTGGCCTATCATGAATTTCCGGTTCCTGGCAAGATCAAGATTGCTTTGACCAAGCCTGCAGAGACTGCATATGATTTGACTTTGGCCTACAGCCCGGGCGTAGCCGAGCCTGTGCGCGAAATTGCCAAAGATCCTGTCAATGCTTTCAAGTACACGGGCAAGGGCAACAGCGTAGCCATCATCTCCAACGGCACCGCCATCCTCGGCTTGGGCGACCTCGGTCCTTTGGCTTCAAAGCCTGTCATGGAAGGCAAGGCCCTGTTATTTAACCGTTTTGCCGGCATCGATGCCATCGACATTGAAGTCAAGCATGACAGCGTAGAAGAGTTTATCAAGACCGTCGAGTGCATCGCCGACACCTTCGGCGGCATCAACCTCGAGGACATCAAGGCTCCCGAGTGCTTTGAGATCGAGCGCGAGCTGATCAAGCGCTGCAAGATCCCCGTGTTCCACGACGATCAGCACGGCACCGCCATCGTAACTTGCGCAGGCATCCTCAATGCCCTGCAATTGCAAGGCAAGAAGCTTGAGGAGTGCAAGGTAGTCTGCGTGGGTGCAGGTGCTGCGGGCGTGGCCTGCTCCAACCTCCTGCTTGCCTGCGGCGCCGACAAGAGCAAGTTCTTCATGGTCGACCGCCACGGCGTCATCAGATCCGATCGCGCCGAGTACAACAACGGCGAGAAGCCTCACTTCATCAACGACGCAGGTCCCAAGACCCTGGCCGAAGCCTGCGAGAATGCCGACATTCTGTTGGGCGTATCGGGCCCGGGGCTCATCACCGACGATGAAGTAAAGGGTCTGGCTCCCAAGGCTGTAGTCTTTGCATGCTCCAACCCCGATCCCGAGGTTGATCCTGCGGTAGTCAAGAAGCTGCGCCCCGATATCATCATCGGCACCGGCCGCTCCGATTACCCCAATCAGATCAACAACGTTTTGTGCTTCCCCTTCTTGTTCAGAGGCACCCTCGATGTCAAGGCCTCCTGCATCAATGTTGAGATGAAGAAGGCTGCCATGCATGCTTTGCGCCTCCTGGCGCAAGAGCCGGTTCCCGCCGAAGTGGTCAAGGCCGCTCAGGTCGACAAGCTCGAGTTCGGCCCCGATTACGTCATTCCCAAGCCCATGGATCCGCGCCTGTTGCCCCGCATTGCCAAGGCTGTGGCTCAGGCCGCCGTCGACAGCGGCGTTGCAGGAGCTCCCATGCCCGATCATTACATGCAATAGGCTTTAACGCCCAATGGCAAAGCCCCCGCTGCGGGGGCCTTTGTCGCCTTGGATCCTTTAAAACTCTTTTGAGATCAAAGCGGATCTGTGTGATCGCCCTTGACAAAGATACAGTTGCTGATGAAGGAGACCTCCTGATTGGAGGAGGCTCTGCGCAAGATCATGCCTTTGCCGTGCAGCGAATGGGATATGTCTTGCAGCTTTCTGCGGGCGCTCCTGATTTGGGAGAGGGTATATTCGCAGGCATTGCTTTCGTTAATCACGCGGCTTAAGCAGTGGATGAGGGCCCTTTGCTTGTAAACCTCGCAAAGCTGCTTTTGCTGTTCGCTGTCAGGTTCGTTAAGGAAATTTTGCAGATTGGTTTTGGGCCGATTATTTTTCTTCATTATTTCTTCTCAAGCAGGACGCCGCTTTCAAGGTGTTCCGTGTAAGGAAATTGATCAAAAAATGAAAGCTTGGTTATTTTATGACTTGCACACAAATAATCAAGATCAGCCAATAAAGAGTCCGGGCCGCAGGAGATGTAGATGATCCTGTCAAATTGCGCGGTAAAAGACAGAGCCTCTGGATCTTGCAGACCCGAGCGCGGGGGATCTATAAGCAGCGTCTTAAAGTTATAGTCATCAAGGCAAACCCCGGCCTGCTTGAGGCGGAAAAATTCTCTTTGACCGTCAAGTGCCGCTGCCGCCTCGGCGGCGCTCAGGCGCACAAGCTTGGCATTGGCAATGCCGTTTAACTGCAAATTGGTCAAAGCAGTCAGAGTGGGCAGGCGCGACACCTCGGTGGCAAGCACCTTGTCAAAAAAGGGGGCTAAGGCAACGGTAAAGGTGCCCGAGCCGCAATAAAGCTCCAAAAGATCGGTGCCATTGCAATCGCACACGCAAGAGCGGGCAAAATCCAGCATCGCGGTGCAGCAGACGGCATTGGGCTGCGAGAAGAGGCCTTCAACCTGTTTTAATCTGATGACCCCGCCGTCGCGCAGCGTATAGGTTTCAATCACATGGTTGCTGCCGCACTCAAAAAACTGCTTGTGAGCATACAGACACAAACTTACCTTAAAGCCCAATTCTCCTGTTAAATATGAGCTTAAGTCCATGGCCTCAGCGTGCGTGTCGGCATCAAGCTTTTTGTGGTAGTGAAAGCTCATGACCGTGTCGCCTGCCTGATTGCACAAAAAGTTGATTTGAAAGATCTTGTCAAAAAGCTTTTCTTTTTTGGGCAAGATGTCCTTTAACTTTTGCATCAGCACGGATACATGCTCGTGTCCCGGGTCATATTTTTGCAAATACACGGGGGTTTTGTGTTTGCCGTCCTTTTTGAACATGACAAATTCAAAGCCGCCCTCATAGGTGTGCAGGGCAAACTCGCAGCGCATGCGGTAATGGATGGGAGGGGTTTTGCAGACGTCAGGCTTTGGGTGCTCTAGTTTATGTTCTTCAAAACGATCTAAAATAGCCGTGATTTTTTGGTGCAAATACTGATCGTACATTTGGGGAGCCACTTCTCCCAACAGGGCAGGCAACATGGTCGGTTCCGTCCTATGATTGATAGACAGGCAATAGGCAGATGATAATAGAGAACAGGTCGCGATGAAAGCAAAACCTCAGATCTTGTTTTTTGACTCCGGCTTGGGAGGCCTGTCCGTGTATGAAGCGGTGCGATCCAAAACCTGCAAGGAGGTCGTCTGTCATTATTTGTTTGACCGCGAGTGTTTTCCTTACGGCACCAAAAGCGAAGAGTTTCTGGTCAAAAGGGTACAGCGCCTCATAAGCGCCATTTTGCCCAAGGTCAAACCTGACTTGGTGGTGATTGCCTGCAACACTGCCTCCACCGTGGTGCTGCCCAAATTAAGGCATGATTTTGCGGTGCCCTTTGTCGGAGTGGTGCCTGCCATCAAACCTGCGGCCTCATCTTCTTTAAAAAAGATCATCGGGATCTTGGCTACCCCGGGCACCGTGCATCGCAGCTACACCCAAGAGCTCATCGACAATTTTGCCTCTGACTGCAAGGTCTGCTGCATCGGCACCGACAAATTGGTGCGTCTGTCAGAAGATTATCTGACAGGATCTCCTGTCAACCAACAAACAATCAACGAGATTGTAGCCCCGTGGCGGGAACTTGATCCTGCCGACGCTCCCGATGTGGCGGTCTTAGGCTGCACCCACTTTCCTTTGGTGCGACAGTATTTGCAAAAAGCCCTGCCCGGCATGCTGCTTTTAGACTCGGGCGAGGCCATCGGCAGGAGGGTTTGCTCACTGTTAAAAGAGCAGGCCTTTAACGTTCCTTTGCATGATACAGTCAAACCCGATGATGAAGAGCATAAAGGGGCATGTGCCTCCCTTGAGGGGCAGACTGCCTTTTATACGGGGTCGCTTGATGATGAACAGCGGTTTTTGAAGATCTTCAGGCGCTTTGGCTTTGAGAGTCTGCAAAGATTCGAGCCTTAAGGGGCGGCGCAACCTGAGCTGATCTTGGGGCCGTCATTGAGATTAAGTCATCAAAAGCGTGAAGCAGGCCAAACTGTTTTGGGAAAAATTTTGCGGAAAATCAATAAGTTAGCAAAATTAAGAGAAATTTTTGCAAAAAATGTTTGACAA
>CAZYXT010000033.1:2142-21616 GCA_964651505.1 uncultured Enterobacterales bacterium | reverse complement strand
GGACGAAAAGAGGACGCCTTCATTGATAAGGGAGATTGTGCGCATGGAAGAGCTGTCCTTAACCGATGAGCAAATGGCCAACCTTACGGGATTTAAAAATGCTGCCGGTTTGAAAAAACTTGAGGATAACGGACAGTCAGCCATCAGACCTTAATTTAGGGAGCTCCTCCGACGTCCATTCTTGCAATGACCTGTTGCACCTACTATCATAGGCACAATCAGACGCCGAGTCCGGCGCAACAACAGAGGAGCTTATATGGGATGGCTTGAAAAAATCCTGCCTAAGAGTGATGACAGCAGCAAGCATGAGATCCCCGAAGGAGTGTGGACTAAGTGCGAAAAGTGCGAACAGGTCTTATACCGGGCCGAGCTTGAGCGCAATTTGAATGTCTGCCCCAAGTGCGGCCACCACATGCGCATCAAAGCGCGCACCCGCTTAGACTCGTTTTTGGATCCCAATGGCCGTCAAGAGCTGGGAGCTTCCCTTGAACCCAAGGATGTGCTCAAGTTCAAGGACTTAAAGCGCTATCGGGAGCGTTATGCTCAGGCTCAGAAGACTACAGGGGAAAAAGACGCCCTGGTGGTGATGAAAGGTTACTTAAAGGGCATGCCGGTGGTGGCATGCGCCTTCGAGTTTGATTTTATGGGCGGCTCGATGGGCTCGGTGGTAGGGGCTCGTTTCTGCCTGGCCGTCAACGAGTGCATCAAAGAGCGCCGCTCGCTGATTTGTTTTTCAACCTCCGGCGGAGCGCGCATGCAGGAGTCTTTGTTCTCCCTGATGCAGATGGCCAAAACCTCGGCGGCTCTCTCGCGCCTGTCTAAAGAGGGTTTGCCCTTCATCAGCGTGATGTGCAATCCCACCATGGGCGGCGTGTCGGCCTCGCTGGCCATGCTGGGCGACATCAATGTGGCCGAGCCCAATGCCCTGATCGGTTTTGCAGGCCCCCGCGTGATCGAGCAGACCGTGCGCGAAAAACTCCCCAAGGGCTTTCAGCGCGCCGAATTTTTGGTGGAAAAGGGCGCGGCGGATACCATTATTTCCCGCCGCAACATGCGCGATGAACTGGCCTCCTTAGTCGCTTTGCTGACCAAGGTTGACAGCGCGGCCTTGAAAAACGAGACAAAGGAAAGCACGGCCCCGGCCAAGAGCGAAGCGGCTGCGAAAAAGGAGTCATCTTCAGCCCGCCGCACAGCAGGAACCAGACGCAAAAAAGAAGAAAAGAGCGAAAGCAAGATCAGGCTGTAGCTTTGACAAAGCCCGGTGGCGGACACCGGCGCTCTAGCATCCTGCGCAAGGACATTGCAGGGGCAACTGCCGGACTGCCGCATCATGAAACGGCACTCTTGCGCCATGGTGCAGCTGGCAGGGCCTTGCGCAGTTGAGGCAGGTTGAATTTGAGCTCCTTGCAAGGAGCAAATCAAAAAGGGCCGCAAGGCCTTTTTTCATGGCCTTAAGATTCAAGGAAGAATATGCAGATCCAACAATGGCAGCAGTGGCTTGAGGCCATAGACATCAATAAGATACAGCTGGGGCTAGAGCGTGTCGGGGCCGTGCTTGAGGATCTTAAGCTAGATGAGTATTTGCAAAGTTGCACCAAGATCCTCATTGCAGGCACCAACGGCAAGGGCTCTTGCGCCTCAACCGTTGCCTATGCCTTAAATCGGGCCGGGGCAGTCACAGGTCTTTACACTTCCCCGCATCTTCATCTTTTTAACGAAAGGGTTAAGGTCGGCTCGCGCCTTGCGACCGACGATGAGCTGTGCGCAGCTTTTGCTTTGGTCAAAGAACACTCCGAGCGCCTTGACATTCCCCTTACTTATTTTGAATTTGCCACCCTGGCAGCACTTTTGGTGTTTCATGCCAACCGCTGCCGCTGTCTGGTCATGGAAGTGGGACTGGGGGGCAGGCTTGATGCCGTCAATGTGTTAAAGGCAGATTATGCCGTCATCGCCTCGGTGGGGTTTGATCACATGCATCTTTTGGGCGAAACCATACAAAAGATTGCCTTTGAAAAAGCGGGGATCATCAAAGAAGGCTGCAAGGTTATCGCAGGACCCCTCGATGATGAAGCCTATGCGGTGATCAAAGACGCTGCCCTGCGCTGCAAGGTCCCTTTGCATGCCCAAGGCAGAGAGCAGGGCTTTGAAATATGGACGGATGAAGACTGCCACGCAGGCAGCAGCCAAGAGGGCGTCGCAGATTGCACAGAACACGGGATGTCACCTGCCTTAAACTTCAAGTTTGAAGATCGCACTCTTTATCATCTTTTTTATAAGATCCCCAAGCCCTGCGTCGGGGCAAGCCTAGCCTGCCTGAGCTTGCTTGAACGCGATCTCAAGCTCTCTTTGAGCGACGATCTTTTGCAGGAGGCCTTGTTGAAAGCGGCGCTACCGGGGCGCTTTGCCAAGTTCTCTTTTCATGGTTCGACCGTCATCGTCGATGTGGCGCACAACGTGCCTGCCGCCTTGAATTTAAAAGAGCAGGTTGCAGACGAATTTGGCGCAAGCAAACCTGCCCTGGTGATCGGCATGCTTAAAGACAAAGACATCGAAGGGGTGTTAAGGGTGCTGTCAGGGGCCTTTTGCGATTTTTATGTCTGCCCGCTGCCGACGGCGCGCGGGGAGCACTCAGGACGTCTTGCCATGGGGCTTGAGGCTTGTCAGGTGCCCAAAGCTTTGATTAAATCATATAATACGCTAAAAGAGGCTTTACTTGCGGCCTGTGCCCTGCATGCTCAAGTTGTGGTCATGGGATCATTTGTGACGGCAGCTTTGGCCTTGGATGTATTAAAGGAGTAGTTAGGAGTAGTTTATGGCTCTTGCAAAAACGCTGCGCAATCGCATCGTGGGCTTTCTCATCATTATTTCGGTGCTGTTAATCTCGCTGCCGGCCCTGTTAAGCCATGATGGCAAAAAAAGCGATGCAGGCAGGTCCGTCGTGGCCGTCAATTCGCACGGCGCGGTCACCACCGACGACGGTCTGTTGCAAGGGCAGGCCGCTTCGGATTATGCAGCCTTGCTGGCCCCCGAAGACGATACCAACGAGGGGCTGATAAGCGAAAACCCGGCCTTGCTGCAAACCCCCACCGGGCCCCATCAGGGAACAGCGCTGCCCGATGCAATCCCGGCCCCGGCCCCTGCCCGGGCTTCGGCGCAATCTCAAACTCAAGCTCCTGCAAAAAGCGCGACTCAATCTCCTGCAACAGGCGCCCCCGAGCAATTGGTGGCAGCACCAAGGCCTGCTGCTCCTGCGCCATCTGCTGCCCCCAAGAGCGCGCCGCGCGAGGAGATCCTCGTTGCCAATGCTCCTTCCTCTTCGGCAGCTTCCAAGCAGGCTTTGACCGGCAATCCCAAGACTTCGGCCTATACCGTGCAGGTGGGGGTCTTCTCGCAAAAGAGCAATGCCGACAAGCTGGTGGCCGCTCTTAAAAAAGCAGGTCTCAATGCCATCGAAGAGAACGTGCAGGTCAACGGCAAGAATTTAATTCGCGTGTACGCAGGCGGTGCTGCCAATCGCAACGATTTGAACGAGGCTTTGGCTCTCGTGCAAAGCACGGCCAAGGTGCAAGGCAAGATTGTCAGCGTCAAATAGGAGGGCAACATGATCAATTTTCAGCTGCAAAAGATCCTAGACGACTTTTTGGAGGCCAAGGATTTTAAAGATGTCTCCTATAACGGTTTGCAGGTAGAAGGAAAAAGCGAGGTCAGGCGCATCGTAACCTCGGCCGATGCATCTTTGGCCGCCATCGATGCGGCCGTCAACATGCAGGCCGATGCCCTCTTGGTCCATCACGGCCTGTTTTGGAAGGGCGCCAATCCCAAAGTGGCAGGCCCTTTAAAAGAGCGTCTGGCCGCGCTGCTTGAAAACGACATCAATCTTTATGCCTACCATCTGCCCTTGGATGCCAATTTGCAGCTTGGCAACAACCGCTATCTTTTGGAGATCTTAGATTGCGACGAGTTTGACTACATCGAGCCCGGGGTCAAGCAGTCGACGGCCATGGTGGGCTCTTTGAGCGAGCCTTACAGCGTCAAGGAGATCTGCTCGATTTTGTGCGAGGTTTTGGATACGCGCGTGCAGATCATCGGCGCTCCTGCGGATAATCTTTTGATCAACAAGGTCGCAGTCTGCTCGGGGGCAGGCTCGTTCCTGCTCGACGAGGATCCCCATCCGCCCTTTGAGGCCCTGATCACAGGGGAGATCAAGGAGCAGACATATCATTTGGCCCATGAAAGCGGCGTGGTGGTCTTTTGCGTGGGCCATCATGCCTCAGAACAAGACGGCGTGCGCTGCCTGGGCGAATATTTGTCATTGAAACACGGGCTTGAACACTATCATCTGCAATTTGACGTGGAAAAGAGCATCGACTGGTACGAATCCGAGGAGCGGCATGATGGAGCCTGACGAAGAGGGGCTCAGTCCCCATGCCATGATGGTCAAAAGAGCCCTGCTTGAAAGAGGGCTGGAAAGCCCCGTCATCAGCTGCCCTTTAAGCCCCATGGAGAAGATTGACAAGGTGGCAGGCCATATTGAGGCTGTCATGCAGATCCTGGGGCTTGATCTGAATGATGACAGCCTGCACGAAACCCCCCGCCGCATCGGGCGCATGTACGTCAACGAGATCTTCTCGGGCCTTGATTACCGCAATTTCCCGCAGATCACGCTGATTGAAAACAAGATGAAGTTTGACGAGATGATCAAGGTCAAGGACATCAGCCTCACTTCCACCTGCGAGCACCACTTCGTGGTGATAGACGGCACGGCCAGGGTGGCTTACATGCCCAACACCAAGATCATAGGCCTCTCCAAGATCAACCGCATCGTGCAGTTTTTCAGCCGCCGCCCCCAGGTTCAGGAGCGGCTGACCCAGCAGATTTTGGCGGCTTTGCAGGTCCTGCTTGACACCAAGAACGTGGCCGTTTCCATCACGGCCGCCCATTATTGCGTCAAAGCCCGCGGGGCGCGCGATCAAACCTCTTTGACCACCACCACGGCTTTAGGCGGCTACTTTAAGCACAATGCCGCCTCGCGCCAGGAGTTTTTCACGGACTGATGATGGCAAATCCCAATTATTGCGCAGCCTTGATTGTGCCCGTCTACAATGAAGAAGATGCCGTGGGCATCTTCATCAAGGCCATCGAAGAGAAGCTGTCTGCCTTAAAAGGACATCTGCACATCGTTTTTGTCAACGACGGCTCGACCGATCGGACAGGGCAGATCATCGAGGATCTCATAAACGCCCAAAATACCCTGTTCCCCGTCAGCCTGATCGGTTTGTCGCGCAATTTTGGCAAAGAGGCGGCCATGAGCGCCGCTTTGGATCTGGTCGATGACGATGCCCTGATCCCCATCGACGTCGATCTGCAAGATCCCCCCGAGCTTGTTTTGGAGTTTATCAGGATCTGGCAAGAAGAGGGGGCCGACACCGTCTACGGGGTAAGGGCCGATCGCTCCTCGGACGATGAGATCAAGCGCGTCACCTCAGGCGGGTTTTACTATGTGTTCAACAAGCTCTCATCCAAGGTCAAGATCCCACAGAATGTGGGCGACTTTCGGCTCATCGACCGCAAGGTGGTTTTGGCCGTGCGGCAGCTGCGCGAATCAAACCGCTTCATGAAAGGCCTGTTTGCCTGGCCCGGGTTCAAATCCAAAGGGGTAAGCTATCAGCGCCCGCCGCGCAGCGCAGGCTCGAGCAAATGGAATTACTGGCGGCTGTGGAATTTTGCCTTGGACGGCATCATTTCCTTTTCATCCCTGCCTCTTAGGATCTGGTCTTATATAGGAGCAGGCGTAGGCGGATTGGCTTTAATCTACATGTTCTTTATCATCATCAAGACAATCATCACAGGCGGGGATGTCCCGGGCTACGCCTCATTGATGTGCGTGATCTTGTTTTTGGGCGCCGTGCAATTGGTCTCAATCGGCGTGATCGGCGAGTATTTGGGGCGCATGAGCGAGGAGGTCAAGCGCAGGCCCGTCTATGTGGCAGCCTCGGTGCAGGGGCTGTTAGGCCGCAGCCTGCCTTGCGGGGTACATCAGACACTAAACGGGATGTACGTCAACGGCAGCGATCCTGCCAAAGAGGGAGCGCAAAAAGATCCCGGGCGGGGTCAAGAGGCAGGAGCAGGGGAGGAAGCATGATAAAAGTCGATCTGCTCTCCTATGTCAAAGGCGATGGCAGGATTAAGGAGTTTGTGCGCTTTGTGATTGTGGGCGGCGCCGCCACGGTTGCCGATTTGGCCGCAAGCATCGTCTTGCTGTACGTTTTTTATCTGCACGAGAACATCGTCACCACCCTGGCCTTTCTTTGCGCCTTTTTTGTGTCGTATTTGGGGCATCGCAACTTTACCTTCAAAAAATCAGGCTCGGTCTTAAAGTTTTTGCTTGTGTCAGTCTCAATGCTGATCACGCGCAATGTCCTGGTCTTTTTGTTCATGACCGTCTTTGGCTGGCATGCGCTCAAGCCTTTGATCATATCCATGGCCTTGGTCATGATCATTACCTTTTTGTTGTCAAAATATCTGGTGTTTAAGGGGGACTGATGCGCTGGGCCTTGGGCATTGAGTACATGGGGCAAAATTACGCCGGCTTTCAGAGGCAAAGCGGCAACCCTTTGGTCAAAACCATTCAGGGCGAGCTTGAATGGGCCATATCCTGCATCGCCGACGAACAAGTGAGTCTGGTTTGCGCAGGACGCACCGATGCGGGGGTCAATGCCACGGGTCAGGTGATTCATTTTGACATACAAAAAGAGCGCGACGAGAGGTCTTTGATCTTGGGGGTCAATACCAAGCTGCCCCAAGACATCGCCGTAACCTGGGCCAAAAGAGTCGATGATAGTTTTCATGCGCGTTTTTCGGCCCGCTCGCGCCGCTATCGCTATATTCTGCAAAACACCCTGCATCGCAACGGCATTTTAAGCCGCGGGGTGAGCATCTATCGTGGCAGCTATGATGAGGCTGCCATGATGGATGCAAGCGAGGTTTTGATAGGCGAGCATGATTTTGCCTCTTTTAAGGGGGCCGACGATGCTTCGCGCTCTTCGTGCCGCTGCGTGCACTTTATCAAGATAGTAAGGGCCGGGCCTTATTTGATCTTCGATATTGCCGCAAATGCCTTTTTAAACCACATGGTGCGCAATATCGTGGGCTCATTGCTTTTGGTAGGCTCGGGCAAAAGGGATAAACTGTGGCTGTTTGATGTTTTGCATGCATGCAGCCGCGAGGCTGCAGGCCCCATGGCCGCCCCCGACGGTTTGTATTTGGTGGATGTGACCTATGATGGCGCCTTTAACCTGCCCAAGCGGCCGTATCTTGGGCCTTTGTGGCTGGAGTAGCTATGAAAGATTGGTTTAAATCGCCGCGCTTTAAAAAGATCTTCGCCTGCTTTGCTGCGATCTTTGTCATCGTGTTTGCCTTGAGTGTTTTGGTGCCTGACAACGGCTCGGTGCTGCTGGCCCTGCCGCACAGCCTGATCTTTACGGCCGCCATCGTCTACTGCATCTTCAAATTCATTCCCTCGCTTAAGGCCCAATACCAAGGCTTCAAAGAGCGCAGGCGCAATGCTGCCCGCGAGCAGGAGCAGTGGGAAAAGGAGTTTGAGCAAAGCTTTGAAGAGCGCGTGCGGGAGGGGGCTGATGTGGAGATGGCAGTCGATCCCATGCCCGCCCCGCCGCCTCCTGCTTACGAAGGCGCAGGGGTGTTTGAAAAGGGCGGGGCCGATCTTTTGTCAAAGCTTGAAAAGAGCGCGGCCAACCCTCAGCAAAAACAAGCCTCCGCCAAACGCCGCCCGCAGGACAGCTTTGCCTCCTTAAAAGAAGAGGCGCAGCAGGCGCATGTCAAATCGTTAAAAAAGCAGCAGGGCAAGGAAGTCATCACCACCCCGATGATCATCTTGTGCAATTTAAAAAGCGCCGACGGCTTTATGATCTATGCCTTTTCCCTCGAATACAAAATGCCTTTGCGCCTGCGCTCGGTGTGCCGTCCGTCGGGGGCTTTTATTCGCGCCGAGATCCTCACCGATCGCAAAGACAATCCCGAGGCTTGTGCCTGTGCCTTGGATCTGGTGGCGGTGCCTGTGAGCACTTCAAGCAAACTTTCTTTTTATGATGAAGCGGCGGTGGTGCCCGGGATCAAGTGGCATTACGTGCAGACCTTAAAGCCTTGCGACTTGGAAAAGTGCCTGCAGGGCGACAGGCGCGATCTCATCTTGGATGATAAAACGCCTTATTTGCTCAAAGAGGAGACCACGCAAAAGATCCTGCACGAGCATATCAGCCTCATCAAGGTTTCCAATTTCAGTTTCGGCCCCGAAGGCGGCGCCTTTGATTACGAGGGGCGCCATTTTGAAGGCTTTGGCGGCAGGCTCGGCCGCTGCCGTCATGAAAGCGCCTTGCTGCTCACTGCCCTTGAGGAGCATGATCAGTATTACATCAAAAGCGTCAATGCCGTCTTCCCCCTCGATGACGACTCTCATCCCTTGCAATAAAGCCTGACTTAGGCAAAGCCGGGGGCGCATCCTTTCTTGCTC
Organism: uncultured Enterobacterales bacterium; assembly: GCA_964651505.1. Taxonomy (GTDB): domain Bacteria; phylum Pseudomonadota; class Gammaproteobacteria; order Enterobacterales; family Succinivibrionaceae; genus Avisuccinivibrio_A. The sequence goes on along the minus strand of CAZYXT010000033.1, from coordinate 13,086 downwards.
TTTGGGGCGCATTGCAAAAATGCCGCCCCGATCAGAAAATTATCCTGCGTTGCAGCTATAATCATGCAATGCAGAATAAAATATCAGACAGGCTCTAAAATAACACCGCAAGGCCGCCCTTTTGCGCGGGGCAGGGTCTTAAAGATCCTGCGCATGGATTTTGCATATTGATCCCAAAGTCATAAGTCAAAGCCTTGACGGTACTATAAAAAGGAGAGGATCATGCATACTGCTAAGCTTTGCTGCGCCGTAACTTTAAGCCTGACCTGCCTGTGCGCATCTGCTCAGCTGCGCTACGAGCAGCCCATCGGCGATCATGAGAGCATGTGGTCGTTTACGGGATCCAAGCTTGAGTGTGTCTTATCCTATTCCATCGAAAATTACGGCCGGGCCGATTTTGTCCGCTACAGCGGTTCCACCAAGCCTTTGAGCGTGGAGCTGTTTCCCAAGCGGGCGATCACCGATTACACATCCATGCGCTTTATTGCAGGAGGGCCTGCCTGGCGGGGCGATTTGAGCGAAAAGCAGGTAGGTTCCATCAAGCTGTACGAGGGCTTTAACCCCTGGGCAGGCGAGATTGTGGCAGCAAGGCTCTTGACCTATCTTGAACAGGGCTACATGATCTACATGCCTTACAGCGGAGCGGCCCACACCATGAATCAGCTCATCGTGCCGACCATCTCGCCCATCGGTTTCAAAGGCTACTTTCAGGAGTTTTTAAATTGCTCTGAGAATTTGGTCAATCTCAACTTTGAGGCCGTGCAGCTTAAGGCTCTGCTGTTTAAGCGCGGCACCACCGACCTTATCCCCATGTCCGAGGGGGAATTTAAAGATCAGCTCACTTATCTTGGCATCGACGATTCGATTAACTACATCGACGTGAGCGCTTTTGCCTCCGACAGCAGCAGCAACGAGCAGAACCTTGAGCTGGCGAGCAAAAGAGCCGAGACCATCAGGCAGCGCCTGATCGATGCGGGCGTGTCCGCCGAGATCATTCACACCCGCAGCTACGGAAGCTCGCAGGCCACTTCTTCGACCCTTATAGATTCTGAGCGTTCGCACTCGGCGCGTGCCATCGTGCGCATGGAGCGCGACGGATCGTTGGCCGACTACACGCGCGAGATTAATCTGCCAGAGGTGGGCGTTGAGGAGCAGTAGAGATGAGGGTGTTTAAATCGCGTCAAAAAAGGACGCCCAGGCAGGCTGCGCGCAACCTGATGATAACGCTGATTGCGCTGGTGGTCTTTGCCGTTGGCTGCGTGCTGTACGGCACCATGAGCTATTATCAGCAGATGCGCCAAACCGCCACGAATCTTGCCTTAAAGCATATCGAAAACGGAGACTTTGCCAAGGCCACGGCCTTATTGATCAGGGCCGCCGACGTGGGGGACATGCGTGCCATCGAATATATGACCTGGCTTGATTTGCGCCGCGGCAATTACAGGCGGGCGCTTGAATATGCCCGCGAATGCAGCACCAAGGTGCGCTCGCTCACCTGCATGGAAGCCATGGCCGATCTGGCCGTGCTCGGTTACGGCAGGGCCACGGGAGCGAAGGCGGCCATTTCCTTTATGACGCAGGCCGTGGAGGGCGATGTCATCAAAGGCTATCGTCAGATCTCCATCACCTCTATGCTCGAGCGGGCTTTGCCTTTGTGCAGCGATCCCAAAGATCATCTGGAGCTGGTGAGCTTCGGGCTGCAAAACAACAGCCCCATGTCCTATCTTTACATGGGCGATAAGCTCTTTTTGGGCGACGGATTGCACAAAAATCCGCCTGAGGCCGTGTATTGCTGGCAGGAGGCCTTGAGGAGGGGGGTTATAGAGGCCAACACCCGTCTTGCAGGATGCTACTGGCACGGCTACGGCCTGCCGCGTGATCCTGCGCTGGCCATGGAGCTTTACACCAAAGCTGCCAACGCAGGCGATCCCGTGGCTTACTATTCTTTGGCGCTGATTTGTTTGTCAAGAGCCAGCGAAGGCGACGTCAACGATGAAAATTACGTGATGGGCAAAGAGCTGCTGCAAAGAGCCTGCGACATAGGTTACGGCCCTGCCGCCTCGGCGCTGGGGATTTTGCTGCTGACAGAAGATCCGTACTCGGGCGCAAGCCGGGCGGCTGCGGCCCGGTATTTCAATCAGGCTTATGATCTGATGGACGTCTCAGGCTCGTTGTTATTGGCTTTGCAGATGTATGCAGGAGCGGGGGTCGAAAAAGACGAAGGGCAGGCTTTGGCCATTTTGTATGAAGAGGCAAAGTCAGGTTTGACTCCTGCCGATGATCTGCTGTCGGCTATTTCAGGCGGCACCGATGCGAGACTGCTTTTAAATCAGATTGCAGGGGTGTGCAGGCAGATCTTGCTGAGCAAGATCTCCTTTAGGGTAGGATCGTTTGAGGCGCAAAGCTATCATGATAATTTGGAGCACCCGGGGGACTACTACCGGGATCCCGGGGATGATGACAAAGAGCAGATGGCCAAATTTGGCGCGCGCTACCCTCAATTGGTCAACACCCGCTCCTTTATGGTGGACGGCCGGCCTTTGCTGCTGCCCTCCATTGACGGCATCTTGGTGCAAAGCGCCCCTTCCACGGGAGCGCGCATGTATGCCCCCTCATCGAACACTCCCACCCTGCCGGCCCCGCCTCCGCCTGAGGGTTACGACGGCACGGCAGAAGATCTCGAGGCGGCCTTTGTGCGCTACTTTGACAAGGGCGGCCTGCCCTCTTCCCGCACGGCTTTAAAATAAGGATCTCGACTTTCGGGTTAAAAAATCACCCAAACCCGCTTCTATCAAGGGGATTTGATCGGGAATTTAAATCCCGAATGTCCGGTTAGCAAGAAGGTAGTTGAGTTTGAGACTGTGTAAACTGTTTGTGCCTGACCGACTCCTTGCAATTTAAGGGAATATATTATGCGTAAAGTTTCAATCGTCTGCTTATTGTTGGCTCCGGTGTTTTGTGGCACCGCCGCAGGTGCTGATGAATCTGTAGCGAAACTTGAGGCTGCCTGTTTAAGAGGCGACGGTCAAAGCTGTTTCGATTTGGGAGTAAAACATTATTTCGGGATTGATAGAGAACAAGATTATGCTAAAGGTGTTGCGTACCTCCAAAAAGGGTGCGAACTGCAGCAGGGAACTGGCTGTGCTCTCCTTGGCATCAGCTACGCAAATGGAACCGGAGTCAAACAGGACTACTTTAAGGCCAACGAACTATACCAAAAGGCCTGTGATCTGCAGGAAGGACCAGGCTGCAATAACCTTGGCAACAGCTACGCAGAAGGAACCGGAGTCAAACAGGACTACTTTAAGGCCAGCGAACTATACCAAAAGGCCTGTGATCTGCAATATGGAGGTGGCTGTTTTAACCTAGGCATCAGCTACGCATATGGAACCGGAGTCAAACAGGACTACTTTAAGGCCAACGAACTATATCAAAAGGCCTGTGATCTGCAGGTTGGAGAAGGCTGCAATAACCTTGGCAACAGCTACGAAAATGGAACCGGAGTCAAACAGGACTACTTTAAGGCCAACGAGCTATACCAAAAGGCCTGTGATCTGGAGTATGGAAGCGGCTGTTTTAACCTTGGCTACAGCTACGAAAATGGAACCGGAGTCAAACAGGACGACTTTAAGGCCAACGAGCTATACCAAAAGGCCTGTGATCTGCAAGATGGACGCGGCTGTTCTAACCTTGGCTACAGCTACGAAAATGGATACGGAGTCAAACAGGACTACTTTAAGGCCAACGAACTATATCAAAAGGCCTGTGATCTGCAGGCTGGAGATGGCTGCAATAACCTTGGCCTCAGATACGCAAATGGAATCGGAGTCAAGCAGGACTACTTCATAGCTAATGAGCTATTCCAAAAAGCCTGTGATCTGCAATATGGATTAGGCTGTTTTAACCTTGGCATCAGCTATGCAAATGGAACCGGAGCCAAACGGGACTACTTTAAGGCCAACGAACTATACCAAAATGCCTGTGATCTGCAAGAAGGAGCAGGCTGTTCTAACCTTGGCATCAGCTACGAAAATGGAACCGGAGTCAAACAGGACTACTTTAAGGCCTGCGAACTATTCCAAAAAGCCTGCGATCTGCAAGAGGGAGGTGGCTGTTCTAACCTTGGCCTCAGCTACGCAAAGGGAACCGGAGTCAAACAGGACTACTTCAAAGCTGCTGAGCTATTCCAAAAAGCCTGTGATCTGCAAGATGTAGGTGGCTGTTTTGCTCTTGGTCTCTGTTACCAATTTGGAACTGGTATAAAAAAAGATCTTCAACAAGCCAAAGCTTTATACGGCAAGGCCTGTGATTTAAGGCATCAGATAGGCTGCGAAAAATACGCAGAACTCAGTTCACAAGGGATTTAATACCTCGACTTTTAGGTTAAGAAAATTCGTTCAACCCCTTGCCGGAAGGGGATTTGATCGGGATTTTAAATCCCGAAAAGTCGAGTAAGGATCTTAAAGCTCAAGACTGCTTTGTCTTGCAAAGCCCCGGTCAAAAGTCCCCGGGCTTTGGAGGGCCCGGGCGCAAATGAGACTCTAGGTTAAGCACTGCGGGTCAAAGGCGTACTCTTCTTTGAGGTAATCTTGCAAGATCTCAAAAGGCTTGGAATAGGGCGCAAGCTTTAAAAAACTTTCTTTGGTTTTATCATCGAAGGCATCAAGCCCCTCTTGGGAAAACAGATTCAAATGCAAAAGCACCTGCGAGCCGTAAGGGGCGAGCAGGGCCTTAAGATAGCGGCAATGCTCCTTTTTTATTTCATCTTGGGTCAGGCCCTGATAGATAAGAGGCAGCGTCATCAGGGGGATGGCCGACAAATAAGGCTCCACCAGAGGATTGACCGCATGGCAGCAGGGCTTGAGGCCTCTTCGTCCTTGGTATGGGGCAAGTTTTAAAAACTTGCAGCTGTTTTTGCCGTCATTGACAGGATAATTGTCCCAAAGCGCAATTTTATGGCCTGTCAGGGCTGCGGCACGCTCGATGTCATCTTGCGTTATGTCAGATGAGAGCACCTTGTTGCCGGTCCAAAAAATTGAGACCGACTCGTCAAGGTTTTCTTTTATCTCATCAAAATAATGTTCGGGGCGGGGGCCGAACAATTTTTCCAAGACGGGGTCAAAGCTGTAATAGGCAGGACACATCATCACTTGGCACGAACTGCCTTGCAGGGCCCTTGTCACATCGTTGACAATCAGGCTCTGCTCAAGACCCACGCTTGGGCTTTGCACGGCCACATCGTCAAACAAGATGGCAAGGATATCAAGCTTGAAGCGCTCAACATAATCTTGGCACAGATGCAAAAACCGCTCTTTGTGCTCTTTGTAGCTTAAGGTGAGGTTGTAAGGGGACAGGCCCAAACCCAATTTAAGATCCAATTGCCGATGGCACAAACAAGATGCGGCCTTTAATGCAAAGGCAAGCTCCTCAGAGGGCCCTTTTAAAAAATCCTGGCGCAGGCATCTGATGTTCTTGGGCGCGACTATATAAAAAGAGTAGCCGTAATCGCCTGCAAAACGCAGCAAAAACTCGCGCTCTTCTACGGCATAGACCCTGCCGTAAAAGCCTTCGATGATGCCCAAAGGCGTCTTGTCGTTTAAAGTCAAATTGCTCATGATTAACCTCTTTGCCATCATAAATGAAACGCGTGCAAAGATTAAGATCTCCTTGGGCTTTTGCCTTGATGCGACGGGCTTTGCAAAAGATCCCGTAAACGTTTTAATTGAAGAGAAGCCGGGGCTGTCGTGTTACAATGAGGCTGTTTGATTTGCAACGAAGGGATGTTTTTGTGATAAAAATTCAAGGCGTCCGCAAGGTGTATGCCCAAGGCACCTCAAAGGAGGTGACGGCTTTAAAAGATATCTGCCTTACCATCAATAAAGGCGAGATCTTCGGGGTGATAGGTTTATCGGGAGCCGGCAAATCCACCTTGATCCGCATGATTAATTTTTTGGAAGTGCCCACCTCAGGCACCGTGGAAGTCGACGGGATCGTGCTCAACTCTTTGAGCCAAAAAGAATTGCGCGCCGAGCGCCGCCGCATCGGCATGATCTTCCAAGGCTTCAATTTGCTCTCGCATCTGACCGTCAAAGACAATGTGGCCTTCCCCCTGCGCCTTGATAACGCCTTAACCAAGGATGAGATCAATGCCCGCGCAAGCGAGCTGCTTGAGATGGTGGGCCTGTCCGAGAAGGCTGACGTGTACCCCTCCGAGCTTTCGGGGGGTCAAAAGCAAAGAGTGGGCATTGCCAGGGCATTGGCCGCCAATCCCAAGGTTTTGTTGTGCGACGAGGCCACCTCGGCCTTAGATCCCAAGACCACCAGCTCCATTTTGGAGCTTTTGCTTGATCTTAGGAAAAAGCTCAACCTGACCATCGTCATCATCACCCATCAGATGGAAGTCATCAAACAGTGCTGCGATCGCGTGGCCGTGATCGACGGGGGCATCATCACCGAGATGGGCTCGGCCCTCGAAGTCTTCACCGATCCCAAGCAGGAGCTGACCAAGCGTCTGGTGTCGGCCGTGGTCAGACGCGGGCTGCCTGATCTCATCGCTTATGCCAAGGTGGTGCCGGAATACCGCCCGGGCTCCAAGGCCGTGGTCGAATTGCTGTTTTTGGGCCCCAAGGCCGATGCGCCGGTTATCGTCGATGTGGCCAAGGCGTGCAAAGTGAGCATCAGCCTTCTGGCAGGCGACATCGATCGCATTCAGGAGCAGCCTTTTGGCGTCATGGTGGTGGAAATTGCAGGCACGCAGGCTGAAATTGAAGGGGCTATTGCCGAGTTTGAGCGCAGAGTCCACAGAGTTGAGGTATTAGGCTACGATGAGCGCAAACAGCTTTCTGAATTTTGATGCATGGTCCCGCATCGGGGGATTGTTGTGGAACGGCACCCTGGAGACTTTGTACATGGTCTTTGCAGCGTCTGCCATTTCCATTTTGCTGGGCGTGCCGCTTGGCGTGCTGCTGTTGGTCACCTCCAAAGGCTACTTTTGGGAGTCTCCCAATTTTTACCGGGTGCTGGGCACCGCAGTCAACGCCTTGCGCTCCATTCCCTTTATCATCCTGATGGTTGCCATCATTCCTTTTACCAAGTTTTTGGTGGGATCTTCCATCGGCACGTCAGCTGCCATCGTGCCTCTGACCGTGGCCACCATTCCCTTTACCGGCAGGCTGGTGGAAACCTCGTTGCGCACGGTGCCGCAGGGACTGATTGAGGCTGCCGAGTCGATGGGCGCGGGCCCTTGGCAGATAGTGTGGCGCGTGCTGATCCCCGAAGCCTTGCCAGAGCTTATTCAAAACTTCACCATCACCGTCATCGTGATCATCGGCTGCTCGGCCATGGCAGGCACCATCGGCGGCGGCGGATTGGGCGATCTGGCCATTCGCTACGGCTATATGCGCTTTAGGGCCGATGTCATGATTGCAACCGTGGTCATCTTGATCTTAATGGTGCAGCTGGTGCAGTTTATAGGAGACGTGCTCTCGCGCAAATGCGATCACCGCTGAGTCTTGGTAAGCCTGCCTTTCAAACAAGGCAGGCGCCTGTGTCCGCGGGGGTTTGATTTGAAGCTCCTGGATGGCATTTTAAAGCCTGCCAAGCTATTTTTGATGCCTGCATTTTTTTTGAGGCGCCTGCAAAAACCGCTTGCAAGATCGACTTTGTTTGATAAAAATGTCTTATGCCCCTTAAGGGGAGGCAAATGGGATTTTAGGAGCAAGAAATTGAAAAAATCTTTACTGACGATTGCCTTGTCTTCGCTGCTGTTGGCAGCGGTCGGCGCTGATGCCGGCGAGCTTAAAATCGGTGCCACTCCGGTTCCCCACGGCGAGATTTTGGAATTTATAAAGCCCATGGTCAAAGAGCAGGGCGTTGATCTGACCGTGGTCGAGTTTAACGATTATGTTCAGCCCAACCTGGCTGCCGCTGATGGCGAGCTTCACGGCAATTACTTTCAGCACCGTCCTTATCTTGAGACCTTTTTGCGCGATCACGGCGTAGATCTGGTGGAAGTGTGCGGCGTGCACATCGAGCCGATGGCCATCTATTCAAGAACCGTTGACGACCTCGATGATCTGCCCGACGGGGCGGTGGTTTCCATCCCCAACGATCCCACCAACGGCGGCAGGGCTTTGCTGTTGTTGGCAGCTCAGGGCTTGATCAAGCTTGCCGACATGAACAACATTACCTGCACCGTCATGGATATCACCGACAACCCCAAGAACTTGGATATCCGCGAACTCGAAGCTGCCCAGCTGCCCCGCTCGCTTGATGATGTGGCCGCAGCCGTCATCAACACCAACTTTGCCATGGCCGCAGGTTTGGTGCCGGGACGCGATGCCATTGCCATCGAGGGCTCTGAATCTCCTTATGTCAATGTGCTGGTGGCCAACCCCAGGAGCGTCAACTCAGGGGAAATGAAAGTCTTGGTAAAGGCTTTGCAGTCAGAAGAGACGCGCAAGTTTATCGAGGAAAAATATGAAGGCGCCATCCTGGCAGCTTTCTAAATTTAATGATTTAATGCCAATCAAGAAGCCTGCCTTAAGGCAGCCTTCTTAATGGGCAAAGCTTGCGCCCTCCCCTCTCATCAAACACATGATCAACAAAGCCGATCCTCCTGCAAAAGAAGAAATCCGATGCGACCCTGTCGTGCAGGCAGATGAGGCGGTTGCCCTGCCTGAAGATGCCTTGCCTGATGAAGTTCTTGACGGGCAAGAAGAGGTCTTGTCAGAATCATCAGACAAGAGCGATGCGCCCTCATCGCAGGACTATATAACCATCCCTGGCACCGAGGGGGCTTTTAATCCCAAGGAGTTTTTGCAGACCGTCCCCAATAAACCCGGCTCCTATCGCATGTACGGCTCCACCGGGGAGGTCATCTATGTGGGGAAGGCCAAAGATCTCAAAAAGCGCCTGTCCTCGTACTTTATCAAAAACAATATCTCGGTTAAGACTCAGGCTTTGGTGGCGCACATTCATCACATCGAGTTTACGGTCACCTTTTCTGAAACCGAGGCTTTGATCTTGGAAAACGATCTCATAAAGCAGTTTCAGCCGCGCTACAACATCCTTTTGCGCGACGATAAGAGCTACCCGTATCTGCTTTTGACCAAGCACAAGCACCCCGGGCTCTATTATCATCGCGGGCCCAAACGGACAGCAGGCGATTATTTTGGGCCTTATCCTGATGCCTCCGCCGCCAAGGAAAGCTTAAAACTGCTGCAAAGCCTGTTTCCCATCCGCCAGTGCGCCGATACGGTCTATGCTCACCGCTCAAGGCCTTGTTTGATGGCGCAAATAGGCAAGTGCCTCGCCCCCTGCGTGAAGATGACAAAGGAGCAGGAGGAGGAATATCAAAGGCAGGCCTCTCTTATCAAGCTATTTTTGCAGGGGCACAATCAGGAGCTTTTAAACGAGCTTACGGCAAGAATGCAGGAGTGCTCCGAGCAGCTGGAATTTGAGACGGCGGCCAAATTGCGCGATCAGCTTTTGGCCCTCAGGCGCGTGCAAGAGTCGCAGTCGGTGAGCGCCGACAATACCTTAAGCCTTGATGTGATAGGTTCGTGCATCAAAGAGGGAGCAGCCTGCGTGCATGTGCTCTTTATCAGGCAGGGGCGGATCTTGGGGACCAGATCTTATTTTCCCAAGATCCCAAAAGACGGCAGCAAGCTTGAGCTCATGAGCTCTTTTGTCGCGCAGTTTTATTTAAGCCCGGCGCGCGAGGGCATGATGCCCGAGTGCATCGTGCTTGATGAGGAGATCCAAGATTGCAGCGTGATTGCAGAGGCGGTCAAAGAGCGCACCGGGCACAAGATAGTCATTGAAAACGCCGCTCATCTGCCTTTAAAGCACCGCAAGCAAAAGCAAAAGTTTTTGCGCTTGGCCTGTGCCAATGCCAAGGAGTCGCTTTCTTCCAAGCTTTCGTCCAATGCCGCCGCCTCAGAGCGCATTGCCTCTCTTGAGGACTTGCTGCATGCCTGCAATGTGGAGCGCATGGAGTGCTTTGACATATCCCACACCCAAGGCGAGCTGACCGTGGCCTCCTGCGTCGTGTTCGGCCGCGACGGTCCGCAAACCTCGCGCTATCGGCGCTTTAACATCGAAGGCATAGCCCCCGGGGATGACTTTGCGGCCATGCATCAGGTGTTAAGCCGCCGCTACAAGCAGATCTCAGCAGGGGAAAGGCCCGACATCGTGTTCATCGACGGCGGTCCCGGGCAGTTAAAGCAGGCCGAGGAAGTTTTGGCCCCGCTTTTTGCGCAGCAAAACGTGCCGCTGCCTTTGATCGTGGCGGTGGCCAAGGGCGAGGGCCGCAAGGAAGGGCTTGAGACTTTGATCTTGGGCTTTACCCATGAGAGGATCAATCTGACGCTTGAAGATCCTGCCTTGCAGCTTATTTTGCACATTCGCGACGAATCGCATCGTTTTGCCATCACAGGACACCGCGCCAGACGGTCCAAAGCCCGCAAAACTTCGGCCTTGGAGCAGATCGAGGGCATCGGGCCCAAGAGGAGGCAGGCTTTGCTGACCCATTTGGGCGGGCGGCAGGAGATCATGCGCGCAGGCATCGATGATCTCAAAAAGGTCCCGGGCATCAGCGAGGATTTGGCAAAAAAAATTTACGATGCGCTGCATGGCTAAGAAATACCTAAGAAATCAGGGGCTAAACTGAATACACCAAGAGTTCTTCCAGGAGGTTAACATGAAAAAACTTACACTCGTCGCTGCCTCTTTTTGCGCAGTCCTGGCCTTAAACGGCTTATCCTATGCTGCCGACAACAACACAGGCTCGGGGGCCCAAAGTCAAAGGCAGCAACAGCAAAGTCAGGGCAATGCCCGGTCGAATCAAGCAAATGGCAATGGCGCTGCGCAAGGGCAAAACAACAATCGCGGCAACAACAATGCAGCATCAGGCAGAAACAATCGCGGCAACAACAATGCAGC
>CAZYXT010000033.1:0-2042 GCA_964651505.1 uncultured Enterobacterales bacterium | reverse complement strand
AACAATCGCGGCAATAACAAGGCAGGCCCCGGACCGCGCCTCGGCAATCATCAGGCAGGTCCGGGAACGCGCCCCGGCAATCATCGGGCAGGCCCGGGTTCCCGCCCCGATCCCAAAAGAGGCGGCCCTGATCACAAAAGAGATCCTCGCCGCGGATAAGACATGGTCTTACCTTGCCTGATGGGCTAGACTGCCCTTAACGGTATCAAGAAAAAGGAGGGCAGAGAGACATGCGTTTGAAGTTAAGTGCAGCTTTTTGCCTTCTCCTCTTAAGCGCGGCGGCACAGGCCGCCCCATCCGAGGCGCTCTCCCCTGACTTTGTTGCCCCACCCTCAGGCGGCATACCCGTCCCTGAGGGATCTTGGGGCTTGGGCAGACCTCCTGCCTTTGAGTCAGGGGCAGATCAATCTGCATCCTCTGATCCTAGTGAAAATTCAAACTTGGATAATCGCTTGCAAACCGATCAGAAATTTAATCAAAGGCCCGATGTTGCAGGGCAGGGCACAGGATCAAGCCTTGGTAAAAGAGCCAAAAACAGCAGGTCTGACAGCCCTCAGCGTCCCGCTTTTGACGATGATTATCCTTATGATGCAAGGTTCAAAGATCCGCCTTCGCAGCGTTGGCGGCACAACGATGGCAATTACCGCAGCCGCAGCGAAGATCTCTACTACGATCTATATTTGTACGATCGCTTCGGGCGGCCGCGCAGCAATGATAGTGCCATCAAGGAGCCTCCCGCTCCCCCAGCGCCGCCGGGCTCCGAGAATTACAAGCCGCGTCAGAACAAGATGCCTGATGGCAAGGTGCCATATTGAGTTTTGATGAGTGCAAGACTCAAGATCTTTTAAAAGCAAAAAAGGATGGCAGATGCCATCCTTTTTTGCTGCGCACTGTTTTGCTGTCAGTGCTGCATGACGTATTTGACAAACTCAAGCTTGGTCTTATCATCGCAGCTTTCATAAAACTCGATGAGATCGCGCAATTTGCCCTGAGGGCCCTGCACGGCACCGCCCGAGGTGGAGGAGGTTCTCATGTTGCCTTCCTGGGCCGAGGAGGTCATGGGAGCTGCCATGGTGATGTTGCGGCGGTTGTCGTCGCCGCTGAAGATGTTGCTGCCTGCAGTTGCGGTAATGGTGGGGGCGCCATAGGTGGTCATGCCCATGGTCCTCTGATTGCCCGACAGATAGTTGGGGGCATACAGACGATTTAAGGACATCAGATCTTGGCGGTAATCGCGCAGGACCGAAAAGCCGGTTTCGGAGGCCAAGATATAGTAGGAGGCCTGTTCTTCGGTGAGCAGGTGGCGATCAATGGTCATCAAATCTATTTTCTGGGTGCGGGAATACAGCTCGGCATCCCTTAAGTTGGCAGGCATCGCATAGTTGAAGGTAAAGGTTTCGCCATCGCGGATATCGAAAATGTCGATGACAATCGGATTGGCTGCCTGCACCATGCGCTGATCGCGGCTGCCGCCAAAAGAGCCCTCAAAGAGCAGCACGATCTGATGGCGCCCGTCTTCGGCAAAGTTAATGGTGCGGTCGCTCTTGGAATAATCAAAATCGGAGGTTTGCCCATCTACCAGCTTAACGGAGTAATTAACGGGCACGCGGAACTTTGATTGGGCCCATGCCTGGGTGGTAACGGCAGCACAGGCTGCGATCATGCCTGCACAAATGAAAGTCTTAAGCTTTGACATATTAAATAAATCCTATCGAATACCTTAACCTGCTGTTTTATTGCAGAATTGCGGGCAGCGTTAATTTTAGCATTGCTCAAAATAAGTCACAAACTTTTGCTGAGGGCGCAAAAACCCGCCTGCGCTTCTTTATTGACCAAAAGGCGCGGCGAAAGTTTCCTGCCAAAGCTTTAAGGGGGCAAGATCTCAAGAAAAGGGCTCTTAAGAGCCTCAAGGCATGTTCAAAAAAGCACAAAGGCCGGGCATGGCCGGCCTTAATCTTCGGAGGTGTAACAACTAAACAATTGCTTCGACTTTTTAAGATCACGAAATCTGATCGTCCGATGCCGGATTGTATTTTGCGATG
>CAZYXT010000032.1:18136-21619 GCA_964651505.1 uncultured Enterobacterales bacterium | reverse complement strand
TAAACTTAAAATAGGTTCTCTCACCTGAGCGTAATCGCTTTATAATTTTCACGTTTAAAAGCAAAAGGCATGCCAAAGACACTTGATATTGCAAAACACAAGCAAAATCAATAAGTTAGTTTGAATTTATGGTCTTAATCTAAGCTTAATGCAGCCTTATATAAGGCACAAGGTTTCAGGCGGCAAAGGCAAATCTTGCCGCAGATGCAATAAAAACGAGCACTATCATAGAGAAAAACCACCGCGCAAAAACAAACCGCGGCAATAAAAACCGACAAGATCAACCCGAAGTTAAAATACAAACAGCAAAGACAAAAACAGAACCCAAAAAGAATGAAGCAACACAACAAAAAGAAACAATAAAATAAAGAACAGACAACATAAGAAAATTTAAAAATCACTTAAGGGCCGCGAAGCGGCCCAAAAAATTTTTTTTGCCGGACTTATGAGTATAAATATTAGATTTATAACCCAAAAACGGCGTCATGACGGTTAAAACTATACTCACAGGCTGTCGTAAAAGATCATCAAGGCCTAAAATGGCCGAAAACTTATCAAGGTTTTTGGGCAATAAGAGCCCTAAGCGTCGTTTGCCGGCGCCCCTGATTTGGGTGGTTGGGAGGGGGTAACGCCTCAAAAATGGTTAAAATGGCTTAAGTTGGCTGTGCATGCAGAAGATGCAAATGCAGATCTTGCCGACTGATGCCCTTGCTTCAAATTTTAACAATCATACCATCTTGCTTTGGATGGCAAAGCGGCGCTCCTTGGCATTTTGCTTGTGAAGCTCCAAGGCCTTTTTAAGGGCGATGAGCATGGCCAAGATAAAAAAGCCCCCGGGAGGCAAAACAGCTATCAAAAAAGTAAGATCCAAAGGCAAAAGCACGGTTTGCAAGGACTCTGCCCATGATCCCAAGAGCTCAGGGGCCCCCATGAACCAGGTGCCGCTGCCTGCGATCTCGCGCAACGATCCCAGCACAAACAACACCAGCGTAAAGCCAAGCCCCTGAAAGAGGGCATCAAAGGCCGATTTTATGATGCCGTTGCGCCCTGCAAAGGCTTCGGCCCGACCCATGATGATGCAGTTGGTCACGATTAAGGACAGGTAGATGCCCAATTTGTCATAGAGGGCGGGAAAATAGGCCTCAACCTCAAAACGCACCAGGGTAGTCAGGGTGGCAATCAGGGCCACATAGATGGGAATGCGCACCTCGCGCAAAATCAGGCGGCGCAGCAAAGAGATGATGACGGAGCTTAAAAGCAGCACCAAGATGGTGGCAAGGCCCAATCCTAAGGCCGAGGCGGCCGTGGTGGTGACCGCAAGCAGGGGGCACATGCCAAGCAGCTGGCAAAGCCCGGGGTTCTCCTTCCACAACCCTTTGATGATGATGGAGCCCAAAGAAGGCTCTTTGCTCTTGGTTTTGGCCAAAGCCCGGTCTTCTTGCTCTTGTTGCTCTTTAAGATCAGAATTATTGGTATCGGCGGCAGTTAATGTCATAGCTTATCTTTGCACACAGGTAAACGGGATAAATCTTTTTCATTGATGACGCTTAAAGCATCAAAGGCGGCCAGCACCACGGCGCGCGAGGTGACGGTGGCCCCCGTTATATAGTCAAAATCGCCTCCGAACTTTTTGACCTCAAAGTTTTTGTCTCCAAGGCCCAAACCGTTAAAGGCATCCATAAAATTGCCATGATGGCGATCAACTTTATCCCCAAGCCCCGGGGTCTCGTTGGAAATCTGAATGTCAGTCTTATAGATCTTCTTGTCGGGAGTAAAACCTGAAATAAGGATCAAAGGGTTGGAATAGCCGCAGGACGTGGAGTGCTGCATGATGTAGCCTGCAAGCTTCTCGCCCTCATAAGCGCTTAAAAGACGCATATTTTGCCCGATGCGCGGGTCTGAGATGAGATTGCATTTAAGATTAAGCCTGCTCTCATCTTCAATGGGCAAGAGGGAGCTTACCATGGCAGCAAGGCGCGCATCCTGATTGCTTTTGATTAAGGAGGCGGTCTTCTCTTGGGCAGTCAGGATCAAAAACACGCACAAAGCCCCCGTCAAGGCCATGATGACTCCTGCTTTAAAGGCCCGGCCCAAATTTGCCTGTTTCACTTAAGACCTCCTGCGCGATAACCGATGCCGAAGGGACGGCGGCGGGTGAGCACATCAATTAAAGGAGCGGTGGCATTGCCCAGCATGACGGCAAAGGCGACGCTGTCAGAATATGAGCCGTTGACCCTGATGATGATAACCAAAAAAGCGGTTAAAAAGGCAAAGACCATGCGCCCCTTGCCGGTGCCCGAATTGGTAACGGGATCGGTGATGATGAAAAAGGCTGCAAGCATCGTGCCGCCCATCAGCAAATGCTCGGTTGCGCTTATCGACATGGCAGGATCCAAATGATGATACAAAGCCCCCGCGCCCAGAATGGTCAGAATGAAGACCAAGGGCATTTTAAGGCTGATGATGCCAAGCACGGCCAGCAGGCACCCGCCTGCCGCATAGCAGATGCCCAAGACGGCGTAGGCCAAAAAGCCATCTGTTGCAAAGTCAATTGCCACGACCGAGTCTGCCCCACCTGCCTTGCGCAGGGTCTTGATGCTCTCAAGGAACGTCGCGCCCGTCAGCCCGTCCATTTGGGGCACCAAAGCTTTTATATCCGCATACAAGGCGGCAGGATCGGCCCCCTCAAAGATGACTTTGAAAGTACTGTTAAAATCTGCAACCGCATAAGCCCCCGGAGCCGGGGCAAGATAGGTGCTGTAGAAGATCCCGGGCACCGAGATGACCAAAAAGATGAAGCCTGACATGGCAGGGTTGAAAATATTCATGCCCAGGCCGCCAAAGCACTCTTTGACCACGATGATGGCAAACAATGCTGCCGCCGCCGTCAGATACCAGGGCAGCAAGGATGGCAGGGTCAGCGCCAAGAGCGCCGCCGTAACAGTCGATGAGAGATCGGCAAAACTGCGCTTTAAGTTTTTGCCGCGCAATTTGGCACAGATTAACTGCGACAGATGGCAAAAAAACGCTGCAATCAAAAACTGCCACACCACGGCCGTGCCAAAAAAGTAAATTGCAGCCAAAAACCCGGGGGTGAGGGCAATCAGCACCCACAACATTATGCGGTTGGTGGTAAGGGGGGCGTGCAGATGAGGGGCAGCCTCAATGCCCAAGTTTTGCTTGGAGCTTTGCACCTTAATTTCCATGAGACTGCCTCCTTGCCGCGCGGGTCAGATTATGCGGGATCTTGGTTTGCTCTTGAGGAACATCATAATAGGACAAAGGCTTTTTCTCCTTTTTGGGCACCTCTATCTCATGATCGGGGGGATTTTCCACCTTCCCAAGATCATGCTGCCCGCTCGTATCAAGGCGCCCCCACTTGTTATCAAGGTTGGCATGCTTGGGCACCGCCCCTTGCCTTAAGTTAAAAGGCAAAGTGCCTTGCCCTTGAGAGGGGGGATTGCTATCAGCCTGAGCCGCGCT
>CAZYXT010000032.1:12607-18036 GCA_964651505.1 uncultured Enterobacterales bacterium | reverse complement strand
GCCTCACCCTCAAGCGGGGCGGGTGCAGGGTTGTTCTTTGATGATGAAAGCACGTCCCGGGAGGCTGCGGATGAATCCTTGGCCTCTGCAACGGGGGCTTGAGCTGCCTCTTGTTTTCTTGCGGCGGCGCGGGCACGCGCAGCTTCCAAGGCAGCCTTGCGCCGCTCTGCCAAATCAAGGGGCGTGGCATCTGCAAGGACTCCTGCAGCGGCTGCGGCCTGCTGCGCTTTAATGCGCTCCAAGGCGGCCTTTTTCTTTTGCTGCCTTATCTTCTCCTCTTCTGCCAGCCTCAAATCGCGCGCTGCCATGCGCTCTTTGGCCCTTTGCGTGCGCTCTTGCTGCTTGTTGATGAGGTTTACGATGGCCTTTTCTTTTCTAAATTGGGCCGTAAGCTTGATCTTGGATGGGCACACGTAAGCACAGCACCCGCACTCGGTGCAATCGCCGATGCCGCAGAGGATGGTCTTTTTATGCTGCGAGGCCTTGGAGAGGGCATACATCTGATAAGGCACCAGGCGCGACGGACAAACCCGCGCGCAGCGCCCGCAGCGTATGCAGTTTTGCTCTTGAGCCTCGGGGGCCATCTCTTCAACGGTAGGGGCGAGGATGCAGGTGGCGCTCTTGGTCAAAGGCACATCGATGGTGGGCAGGGTAAAGCCCATGAAGGGGCCGCCCAAGATAATCCTCTGATGCCGCTCGGGCTTTAGTTTGTAGGCATTAAGCACAAAGCGCACCGAAGTGCCGAGACGCACCAGGGCATTGCCCGTGCGCCCAAGGCTTGCGCCGTCTACGGTGATCACCCTTTTGATGAGGGGAATGCCGTCAATGACCGCCTGCTTGACGGCAAACACGGTCTCCACGTTGTCAACCACAATGCCGCAATCTGAGGTGTGCTCAGAGTAGGGGATCTCGATGCCCGTTAAGATCTTGATGAGATTGCGCGCAGCGCCCGACGGGTAAACGGCAGGGATCACGCGAACCTGCACCTGCGCTTTGTCCCTGGCAGCCTGCTGCATGGTCGCAATGGCCTCAGGCTTGTTGTCCTCGATGGCAATCAGGGTAAGCTTGGGCTTTAGGATGTGCTTGATGACCTCGATGCCCTGCATGATGTCGGCCGCTTTTTCCTGCATGAGCCTGTCATCGCAGGTTGCCACGGGCTCGCACTCGCAGCCGTTGACGATGAAGATCTCGCAGCTGCGATCGCCTGCTATGGCCGAGCCCAGCTTGGCAGCCGTCTGAAATTGCGCGCCGCCTAAGCCCTCGACCCCGAACATTCTGATCCTCTCCAAAAGATCATCTTGGCTTAAAAGCTGCCAGTTGGGCAGGGGCTTTAGCTCCTCTTTGACATCCAATTTGTCAGGCTTGATGGTAAGACACAGGCCGGTGAAGCCTGAGGGGTGGGGCAAAACCTGAGGCCCGATGGATGCAACATGGCCTGAGGTTGAGGCATGGGCAGGCACCAGGCGCCCGGGCCCGGGTTTGGTCAGAGGCTGATAGGTTTTGACATAATCGCCGGTTTTGACCAAGATCTCCCCGCCTTTGCCCAAATGGCGATCCAAAGGGATGGTGATGAGCGAGGGGATCCCAAGCTCCTCGATGGGACTGCCTGAGGTATGTTTGCTGTGCTCAGGCTTGATGCCGCCAAAAAATTTCCAGATCTTGCCTGCAATGACTTTGGACAGCTGTCTTGAACTTTGCATTATGAGCCTGCTCCTCCTGTGATGCGCATGGCCTTGATGTCCCAGTTAAAGTTCTCAGGGCTCAGACTAAGACGGGTAAGCTCGATGCAGTCTTCCGGGCATTTTTTGATGCAATCAGAGCAGCCTATGCACTCTTCGGCATCAACCGCAAAGGGCTGTTTTAGTTTGCCAAAGATGGCATCGACAGGACAAACCTTGGCACAGCGCCCGCAGCCTGTGCACAGCGAAGCGTGGATATGGGCCACGGTGCGCGGCATGAAGATGAGCTCATCGCCATCATCGCCTGCAGGCGGCTCCACGCCCAGGATTTTGGCCAAAGCCAAGATGGTGTCGGGGCCTCCCGGAATGCACTTGTTGCACTGTGTCTTGCCTTGGGCCAAGGCCTTGGCATACTCTAGGCAGCCGATGTAGCCGCATTGGGCGCACTGCACCCCGGGCAATGCCTCGTTTAATTTTTGCTCAAGGGAGCTTTCCTTGCTTTGGCCCTTGTAGGCCAGCAATGACAAGATCATGCCCACGGCCAGCAAGGACGCAAACAAAGAACAAATAAAGTACAGCTCGTTGTCGCTTAGGATCATACGGCACTTCCTGCAAAGCCTGCAAAGCCCATGAAGGCCAAAGACATCAGCCCTGCTGCCAGCAGCGCCACCGCCGTGCCTTTAAAGGGCGCGGGCACATCGGCAATGGAGAGGCGCTCGCGCATGGCCGCAAACAAGGTTAACACCAAAGTAAAGCCTGCCCCGGCGCCAAAAGCATAGATCAAAGACTGCACGAAGTTTTGCTCCAAAGAACCGTTCAAGAGCACCAAGCCCAGCACAATGCAGTTGGTGGTGATCAAAGGCAGGTAGATGCCCAATGACCGGTACAAAGAGTAAGAGAAGCGCTCGATGGCAATCTCTACAAGTTGCACGGCCGCGGCGATGATCAAAATATCGATGATAAGATCCAAAGGGCGCAGCGACAGGGGCTCCAAGATTAAATTGTTGACAGCATAACAGCTGCCTGCTGCCAAGATTAAAACGAATGTGGTGGCAGCCCCCATGCCCAAGGCAGCCGAAAGGCGGTTGGACACCCCGATGAAAGGGCAGATGCCCAAAAAGCGGGCCAAGACGAAATTATTGACAATGGCTGCCGAAAAAAACAGAATTAAACCGTCTATCACTTACAATGCCTTCTTTCCATGCCTGGTATGCGCCATCATAACCACATCACCCGCAAGTCAAACCTGCAGTGCAAAAAATATTCACTTGCACAAGCCTCAAAACTTGGCAGGGCCAAGATTAAAAAACTCTTTGAGATTTTAGCCTCAAACTTTCCCGATCCTCAAAGCGAGCTTAATTTTAAAAATCCCTTCGAGCTTTTGTGCGCCGTTATTTTATCAGCTCAGGCCACAGATAAAAGCGTTAATTTGGTCACACCCGCTTTATTTGCAGCCGCCCCCGATGCAAAAGCTTTAAGCGCGCTTGACGAGCAGAGGGTGGCAGATTTTATCAAAAGCATAGGGCTGTGGCGGGCCAAAGCGCGCAATTTGGTTGGCATGGCCAAGATCTTGGTTCAAGAGCATGACGGGCAGGTGCCCTGCAATTACGAGAGCCTGATAAAACTGCCCGGGGTTGGGTCCAAAACCGCCAAGGTGGTGCTCAATGTTGCCTTTAACCTGCCCTTTATTGCCGTGGATACCCATATTTTCAGGGTTTGCTGCCGCACAGGCTTGTGCCCGGGACACAGCGCCTTGGAAGTTGAAGAGAAGATCTCAAGCATCGTCCCGCAGGAGCATGCCTTAAATGCCCATCACTATCTTCTTTTGCACGGCCGTTACACATGCACGGCGCGCAACCCCCATTGCAGCAATTGCGCTTTGCAAAAGCTGTGCTTAAAGCTTGATTTTGACAAGGCAACAGGCATCAAGGCTTAGGGCCTGCAGGCTTTGGGCAAAGCCTGCAGACTTTTAGGCCTCGGCCCTGCATCAGCCTTGCAATCGCAGGCTCAGGTCTTAGATCCGTGCAAGGCCCAAAGCGGCGTTACCAAAACCTGCCCAAGACCTCTTCTATGAGGCGGTGGTTGAGCAGATTAAAATCCTTGCCCAAGATGATAAAGTCGATCATCACCGCCTGCAAAATGATGTGGCGCAAGGCCGAAGCGTGCAGGCGCGAGGCGTTTTGATTGTGATTGATGAGATATTGCCCGAACAAAAGCCTCAAAAGGAGGGCAATGCCCAAAATCGAGCAGGCAATCTGTATCTCCAAGAGCACCAGGCTTGCTGCGCAGACAAAAAGCAGCGTATAGAGCAGGCCTTTGACGGACATGGTGCCCAGCGAGTCGACGGGATCTTGGGGCAGATCAAAGTAAAGAGACGAGGAGGCCGCTCCTGCAACCATGTTGGCCGCTGCCAGACACAAGATTATCTCGGGGGCGGTGGAGACGCTTAAAAAGACCTGCATCACCAAAATAAAGATTGTGGCAGGAAAGATCACCGAGGCTGCATCAATGGCAGGATCGGTCCTGCGCTTGGAAAAAAGTCCTGCCAAAAAACCGATGCCCCGGTACTCGGTCAGCCCGCATAAGAGGACATAGAAGATCATTATGATGCCCGCTGCCACCGTCACATCAAAGATGTTTAAGGCCAAAACCCCGAGCAAACCTACGATGAGGCCCATCACCAAAAAAGAAAAGGCGGTGCTCGAAGGATAGGAGGGGCCCAAGCGCAGGGCAAGGCGCGGCGCGATCACCCCCAAGGTGCTGTGGGTGAAAAACGAGGCGGCAAGCTGTCTTGCGTAAAGCAAGATGGTCATGCTTGCAGGCACCGTCTCTTTGTCGTTGTATCCTGCAACCTTTACCTTGTCGGCAGCACTCTGCCGCTCGCAGGCAAGATCGGCGTAATTGGGGCTTGAGCTTTGATAATTAAAATTAAAGCCGTAGCCGCGCTCCTGAGCATCTTGGCCTGCGCGGAGATCTTCTTGCAATTTTTCCTTGGTGCGCGGGGCATCGCTATTTAAAGCCGTCACCTGTGCCTGCGATAAGGCCTCATCTGACTGATTGGCCTTGGCAGGGGGTGGGGGTTCAACCGTGTTTTCAGCTTGGGCTTCAATAAAGCTTGAAACGGAACTTTGTTTGTCATTGAAACTCTCTTGAGGCCCCTGCGCGCTTTTGGCAGATGAGGATTGAGCCCAAAAAGCAGGGGGCACCTGCGATAGCGCCGATGGTGCCTCGGCACCGGCCGCATCAAAGGCGTTTTGAGGCTCTAAAGGCTCTTCTTGCGGCAAAACAGGGGGCTTATCTTGAGGCAGCAACCCGTCTTTGCAGGCAGGCTCTTTAATTGGCGCACCCTCCAAGGTGCCCGATGCTGCCATCAGATCTTGGTGTTCTTCATTTACAAATTCTTGCCCTGCAGGCACACCCTGATCGGGGGGCAAGAGCTGCTCTTTAAGATCGTTTTGAGTGCTTTCTTCTTCAAAATAAGGCTGCTCTTCATTTTGAGTGGAAGGCATGGCGGCACCTGGATCTGCAGGATCGGGGGCAGGGGGCTCATGATCTGAGGCAAGGGCCATGGCCTCGGCCATGGAAGGAGCAGCGGCGTAAACCTGCTCGTCAAAAGGAGAACTCTCTTTGAGCTTTAATAAAGGATTGCTCTCAAGGGCGTTGCGCGCCCCGGGCGGCACGGCCAAAGAGCGCTCCAAAAAAGCTTGGGGCAAAATGGAGGCACCATTATGGGAATGAGGCTGTGCAGAA
>CAZYXT010000032.1:0-12507 GCA_964651505.1 uncultured Enterobacterales bacterium | reverse complement strand
TGCTTTGGGCAGGAGCGTCTTTGACCTCGTCAAATCCGGGGGTTTCTTCTTGCTGTTGCAAAGCCTTTGTGAACTTGTCGCTGTCGATGCCGCTTATCTTGGTGTTGGAGCTAAGTCCGGGGGCAGTCTGCGCTACAGACGATTGCGCATCGCTCCCCTGCATTGCTTCATCGATTTTATCAAACTCTTCAAGGGAAAAAGGCTTTGAGAGCAGGGCATCCCCTGCCTTTTGGTTTGATGCTGCCGCATTCTCCTGCCCAATTAAAAACCCTGCGTTCCCGTCATCAGGCAATGGCAGGTTTTCTTGGGAAGACAAGGCGCTTTTGCAGGCAAGATCTTGGGGCAGGGCGGGAGCTTCTCTTTCAAAAAAGTCATCGGCCGGGACATCTTGCACGCTTTGATGATGAGTATCTTCATGCCCTTGCTCGTTGGTGTCGGGCATGAGGGGGGCAGGCTCTTCATGCAGGCTCTCCTTTGCCTGGCCTGCCGTCTCTTTTTGCGCATCTTTTAAAAGCGAGGCATCAAGATTATCCTGCGCCTTATCATTCTTGTCATCGTCTTCTTCTTGGAATTGCAAAAAGGGCGAAAGCTTGGGCAAATCTTGGGGGATTTTGGTTTGAACATCAGATTGCCGGCCTGATGGCAACGTCGTGCCCTGCTCTTGCAGGTTTAAGCTTGCACCCTCGTCTTTGGCAACACGGTTAAGATCAGAGTCCTCCTGCCCATAAAAAGGCTTGGGCAGGACTTCTTGTTGCAAGGCAGGATCTTCTTTGCGTGCTCCTGCATCAATGCCCTCATCTTGCAAAGCCGCGTTTTTGAACAGCCTGCTGTCTGCTGCCCGGGCAGTCTTTTGCTGATCTCTTTTATTGTTGAGCAGATTTTTTAAATTCTCAAAATCAAAAGCCATGGCAGCACCGCGCGATTATAGTCATAACAGGTCTTGAGCTCTCTTAAGCTTTTTTATTCTAAACTATAACGCCCCTGCAAAAGCAAAAAATTGAGAGGTTGATCGTTTTTTAGCCTCAAACAGTGGCCTTGGTTTAGCTCTTAGCTCAGAACTTTTGGTGCATGAACAGAAGATCTCAGATCTTGCTTGGCAAAAAACGCCCATCTTTTGCTTGCAGATGGTCATGCCGCGGCCGGCACCTTTGAAAAATTCAGGCTGACGGGCACCAAATCCATTGCCATGCCGTTTTGCCTTCGGCAAGCACTCCTTTGCTTTGAGTTCTTCGATTGCCCCGTGCATGTCAATCAACATGAAAGAGGATCAGGCAATGATTGCTGTCATCTTGTTGCCTGATTCACAGGCATTTGAGAGAAAAAGGCAAGCATTTGATAGGATCGGCGGTGCACGACACAAGCAGATTTATTACAATAATCGCAGAGTTATCGCCGTATATTTGAACAAATAATAAGAGGTTTACATAATATGGCATATCGTGTTTGCGATTTTGATTATTGCACCCCCACCGCAATTTACTTTGGCAAAAACAAGATTGAAAAATTGCCGCAGATCATTGCGCCTTTGGGCAAGAAAGTCTTGCTGGTTTACGGCGGCGGCAGCATCAAGAAGAACGGTCTGTACGATAAAGTCAAAACTTTGCTCAAAGATTGCGTGATCTTTGATTTAAGCGGCGTCGAGCCTAACCCCAAGGTCACCTCCGTCAATGCAGGTGCCAAGATCTGCAAAGAGCAGGGCATTGAAGTTGTGCTTGCCGCAGGCGGCGGCAGCGTGCTGGACTGCTCCAAGGCCATTTGTGCCGCAGCTTTCTATGAGGGCGATGCCTGGGATCTGGTGCTTGACAACTCCAAGATCACAAAAGCCCTGCCTTTGGTTACCGTTTTGACCTTATCCGCCACGGGCTCTGAGTATGACTGGGGTGCCGTGATCTCAAATTGGGATACCAAGCAAAAGCTGCCCATGATGTCGCCCGTGCTCTTCCCCAAGGCTTCCATCTGCGATCCGACCTATACCTTCTCGGTGAGCAAGAAGCAGACTGCCGCAGGCTGCGCCGACATCATGTCCCATATCTTTGAGACATACTGCGTGCATGATGCCAATTTGGTCTCAGACGGCTTGTGCGAAACCATCTTGCGCACCGTCATCAGAAACGGCAAGATTGCCTATGACAAGGGCGACAATTACGAGGCCCGCGCCTCCTTAATGTGGGCAAGCTCCCTTGCCTGCAACGGCCTGTGCGGCATGGGCAACAGCTTCCAAGCCTGGGTCTGCCACGCCATCGAGCATGAGCTGTCGGCTTTTTATGACATCACCCACGGCGAAGGCCTGGCCATCCTGACCCCCGCCTTCATGCGCTACAGCTTAAACGAGCAGACCGTGGATCGCTTTGCAGGGCTGGCCAACCACGTTTTTGGCATTCCTTACGGCGATCGCTTTGAAATGGCAGAGCAGGGCATCAAGGCCGTTGAAGCCTTCTTTGCCTCCATCAACCTGCCCAAGAAACTCTCTGAGGTGGGGATCACCGAGGATGTTCACTTTGAGGCAATGGCACAAAGCGTTCTTGAGCACTGGGATATGGCGCAGGCCATCCGTCCTTTGGGCAAGGATGACATCATCAATATCCTGAACATGTGCAGGTAACCGCCCGGGGGATGCCCCGGGATGAGAGGCGAAGATGAAAAGCGCAACCTTAGGCAAACATAAGATCCCGGTACTGGGTCTTGGCACCTATCGATTAGGCGTAGAAAGCAGCTACCAAGCCTCCGATGCCAAGGTTATCCTGGCGGCATTGGATATGGGCATCACCCTGATTGACACTGCCGAGCTTTATCATAACGAAGAGTTTTTGGGCCGCACCCTGCAGAGGGTGAGGCATCAGTGCTTTTTGGTCAGCAAGGTGCTGCCGTCCGATGCCTCTTACGAGGGAACCAAACAAGCCTGCGAGCGCAGTTTGCGCAAGCTTAAGACCGATTATTTGGATCTTTACATGCTGCATTGGGGCAGCTCCTATCCTTTGGCCGAGACGGTGAGAGCTTTGCGCGATCTTAAGCGCGAGGGCAAGATCTTGCAATTTGGCCTCAGCAACATCGATATAGGAAGCATCAAGAAGCTTGATTTTAGCGAAGGTTTTGATCTTGCCTGCGACGAGGTCTTGTACAACATTCAATATCGCGGCATCGAATATGATCTTTTGCCCTTTGCCCAAAGATCCGGCATGGCAATCATCGCTTACTCGCCGCTGTCAGAGGGCAGATTGAAGACCTGTCCGCCCTTGGAGCCTATAGCCCAAAAGTACCATATGACGCAGGCGCAGATAGCCTTGGCCTTTACCGTGCAAAAAGAGGGGGTGATTGCCATCCCCAAGTTTTCTTCGCTTGAGCATTTGCAGGAAAATATTGAAAGCTGCAAGCTCAAATTTGATGAAGAAGATTTCAAGCTTATTGACGCTTTGTTCCCGCCGCCTGTAAGCAAGGTGCCTCTTAAAGGCTGGTAAAAAAGAGGATGTGCAATCAAGAGTGTCGCCAAAGATAAGAGGAAGATTTCATGAACGATACCGGTCAGGAAAGCCGGGTGCTTTTGCAGAAGATGCGGCAGTTTATCTTGGACAGGCTGCCTGATGCCAAAATTGTGCAGACCATGATCCCGGGGTTTTCCTACGGCAGGCGCGAGGGCGTCAACGGCTGCGATCAATGTTTGGGGCTGCCCTCGTGCACCTTAACCGTACAAGGCCGTAAGAGCACCATCTTGGCCACGCGCGAATACGAATACTCCACAGGAGAGTGCCTGGTCAACAGCGTGGAAATGCCCAGCTTCTACAATGTTTTGGATATCAGTGAAGGGCGGCCGTATTTGTTTGTCTCCATCGAGCTTAATCACAGCATCTTCGTTAAGATCCTGTCGGAGCACCCGAGCATAGTCGATTCCATGTACAGCGATGCCATCGAAGGGGGAGCAACGGTGATTGGGCCCGATGCGGCCATTTGCGATGTTTTGTGGCGGCTTTTAAAGCTGTCAGTCGATGAAAGCAAGATAGAGGTGCTCGCTCCTCATCTTATCGAGGAGATCCACTATCTGCTGCTCATCAGCAAAGCAGGGCCCGTGCTGACAAGATTCAACACCATCGGGGCTTTAAACAATCAAATAGCCAAGGCCGTCACCTTTTTGCGCAATAACATCAAGCGCAATTTGTTTGTTGAACAGATGGCCAGGCACATCAACATGGCCCCCTCCACCTTCTACCGCAATTTCAAGCAGGTCATCGGGATCTCGCCTATGCAGTTTCATAAGCAGCTAAGATTGTATGAGGCCCAAAAGCAGATGCTTTACTACGGCATGAGCGTATCAGGAGCAGCCTTTTCGGTAGGCTACGAGTCCATCTCGCAGTTTTCGCGCGATTACAAAAAATTCTTTGGCAACTCGCCCAACAAGGACATTCACGAGCGCTTAAACAAGATGAACATTGTGGCCTGACAGGTTAGCCCCGAGTATTTGCCGGGCTTTGAGATCCGATGAGCCAAAGCATCATCAGGCCGGGGCTTAAAGAAACAGGCCAAAAATACGCGGCCCCCGCCAAGGCAGGGGCCGCACGATTTACCAAAGTCACTCAAAAAACTGAAGATCAAGCCCACTTTAAGGGCAGGTTTTCAGCCTCAGACAAAGCTTGCAGCACATCCACTACATCGTATGGCAGCTCCAAGCCTTCCTTGACGGCTTTTTCCTGTTTTTCCCACTCAAGCTCACCCGGGACCAGCAAGCGCTGCGTCCCGTCTGCCTTTGGCGAGTTTTTGATGTACTCCACATAGTCCAAGGCAGCCTCGGAAGCATCGGCCCCGCAAACGGAATTAAGGTCAATGACGATGAAGGAGTGGCTGGCTTTGTTTTTGGCCTCAAGGTCAAAGCACCAGCTCTTGACATCGCGCACCAAAAGACCGCCCGTGGCAATGGAGGTTAAAGACTCAACCATCATGGAGAAGCCGTAGCCTTTATGGGCGGCCATGGGCTGCAAAGCTCCGCCGTTTTGATACCAGTTGGGATCATCGGTGGGCTTTCCGTCAGGATCTATCATCCAAGTGGTAGGGATCTTCTCTCCGTACATCTTGGCCTTGTTGATCTTCAAAGCCGCCGTGGCCGACAAAGCTACATCCAAAATCACAGGCTTGCGCCCTTTAACGGGCACGGCAAAGGCAAAAGGATTGTTGCCAATGACCATGGTCTTGCCTCCCGGGACGGCCATGTTGGGATCGGTATTGCTCATGGCAATGCCGAACAGACCCTCTTGGGCGGCCATGCTGACGTAGGAAAAGCCTGCGCCAAAATGGCAGCTGTTCTTAACCCCCACGTAAGCAATGCCGGTCTTTTTGGCAAGCTCAATTGCCTTTTTCATGCAGGTATAACCTGCCACCATACCCACGCAATCATGGGCATCGTACACGGCAAAAGCAAACCCTTCATTGATAAGCTCGGGTTTTGCATCGGCAAAGAGTGCCTTGCAATTCATCTTGTCAATGTAGCCTTTGAGGTTTTTGGTCCCGTGCGAATTGATGCCGAAAGCATCGGTATTGGCCAGGATCTTGGCGGTTATATCGGCATTTTCTTTAGGCATCCCGTGCCTTTGCAAAACCGCCGAGGCAAAAGAAACGAGATCTTCAAGTGCTATAACTTTATTGCTCTGCATAAAATAGTTCCTTACTTGTCACAAAAACGTCATCCAAAGAAATCGGCAGGTCCCATGATGATGACCGGGAATAACAGGCACAAAATCAAGAACAGCAGCTCGGCAATGAGGAAAGGAGCCACGCCCTTGACGATCTGGCCCATGGACAGACCGCTGATGGAGCAGCCTACGAACAAGACAGTGCCGACCGGAGGGGTGAGCAATCCTATGCACAAGTTGAGGATCATGATGATGGCAAAGTAGTAAAGATCAATCCCTGCCGCATCCACCAAGGGGAACAATACTGGAGCGAAGATCAAAATTACCGGAGTGATATCCATTACCATGCCGATGCCCAACAGGAAGATGTTTATCACAATCAAGAGCAGCGCAGGCTTTTCAACCAAAGGCTCCATCAAAACTACCAGGGAGGCGGGAACATCTGCCATGGTGATCACCCATCCGATGGCACAGGCGCCGCCTACGATAAACATGACCACGGCCGTGCTCTTGGCTGCGTCATACAGAATGTTCGGCATCTGCGAGAGCTTGAGCTTTCTGTTAATGACGGTTGCAACCAAAAAAGCATAGGCGCTGGCGATGGCTCCGCCCTCGGTAGGGGTGAAAAAGCCCATTCTGATACCGACGATGATGATAATGGGCAACAGCAGCGAAGGCAGGGCCTTGATGAAGACCCTGGGGATTTCTTTGACAGGCACTACGGTGACGTCGCGCAGATTATCCTTTCTTACGATAAAGAACCAGGCAACCATCAGCGACACGCCCAAGAGGATGCCGGGCACGATGCCCATCACGAACAGCTTGCCGATGGACAGGCCCACCGTAACGCCCAAGATGATCATGGGAAGGCTTGGCGGAATGATGGGGGCGGTCAGAGCTGCCGAGCAGATCAAGCCTGTCGATCTTGCCTTATCGTAGCCTGCGGCCACCATCATGGGCACCAAGATGCCGCCCAAGGCCGATACGTCGGCAATGGCCACGCCCGAGAGGCCTGCAAACAGCATGCACGATAAAATGCCGGCATAACCCAAGCCGCCTCTTAAGCGTCCGATCATGGCCTTGGCAAAGGAGATCAACTGATCAGAAATGCCTCCATGCTTCATCAGCTCGCCTGCCAGAATGAAGAAGGGGACCGTGATCAGAATA
Organism: uncultured Enterobacterales bacterium; assembly: GCA_964651505.1. GTDB lineage: Bacteria > Pseudomonadota > Gammaproteobacteria > Enterobacterales > Succinivibrionaceae > Avisuccinivibrio_A. Next base: position 5,725 of record CAZYXT010000032.1, on the reverse strand, counting down.
TAGTTGTCCGTGCCCGAAACAATTTGGAAAGACAATTGATAGGCAATGTCGCCAAGATCAATCCACCAGATTAACAGCATGCAGCTTATCATCAGCACGATGGCGATGGGCATGCCGGTTAGCAAAAAGAGGAAGAGTGATCCCAAAAAGAGAGCTAATTCCTGCATGATTCTACCCCCCTAGGATTTGAACATGTTGTAGAGGTGTTGCACGGATAAGAATATGCAACAGATGCCTGCGATCATCACCGGGGCGATCATGGCCTTATAAGGAATATAGGTAACCTGACCTATCATGGTCGACTCTTCAAAATACAAGTAAGAGCCGTAAGCTAAGATCCCCAATACCACGATGGACATTATTTCAACTGCGACAGCCAAGATCTTGTTAGCTTGCTGACTCAAATAGTCGGTCAAAATGGTTACTTTGATGTGCTGACGTTTGCGGTAAACCGTAATTACGGCCAGATAAGTAGACCATAAGAACAGATAGCGGCACAATTCTTCGGTTTGAACTATGCTTGATGAAATGGAATAGCGCAGAATGGTGTTGATCACCACCAAGATAACCATAACAGCCAGGCACATCCCGCTGACGTACTTGATTATGGTTTCGAATGTCTCAAAAATTTTCATGCAGATCACCTGCCATATCAAAATGGGGGCTCATAAGCGCCCCCGTTAATTATTTGGATTTTAATCGCATGCAGGATTAAAGGCCTTCGCCTTCTTTGAGGATAAACTCGCGGAACTCCTTGGAGCCCGGGAAGTTGTCGTCAAACCACTGATAAACAGGCTCGCAGGCTTTGCGCATATCTGCTTTGAACTGCTCATCAGGTTGGATCAGGGTGACGCCCTTGGAAATCATGAAGTCTTTGGACTCATTGTCAAATTGCTCTGAGATCTCCCAGTTGTAGGCAATGGCGTCCTTGAGGCAACGGTCAAACAAGGCCTTTTCATCATCCGACAGATTGTTGTAGAACCTGTCATTGACCACTACAAATGACGGGGAGAACATGTGGCGCGTCTCGATGAGATAGTCCTGTACTTCCCACCAGCCCATCTCTTTGATGGTGGCATAAGGATTTTCCTGAGCGTCAACCACTCTGGTCTCCAAAGCCGTGTACAGCTCTGTCATGGGCAGAGGCGTAGGGTTGGAGCCCACGGCCTTAAAGGTCTCGACGAATACCTCATTTAAAGGAGTGCGGATCTTGATGCTGCGAAAATCGCTGAGCTTCTCGACCGGCTTGGAGCTTGAGATCTGACGGAAGCCGTTGACCACATAACCGGCGATGTGGGCTCCTGCCTTCTCGTTATACTGGCCGTCCAAGTATTTGTGGACTTCCTCTCCCGTGTAAACTTTACGGGCATGAGCCCATGAGTCGATGATGAAAGGCTGTTCGATGTTAGCCGTCATAGGCTCGTCATTCTTAAGATAGCCGCCCACGATGGCAACTTGAATGGTGCCGCGCTTGATGAGCTCGGCCAATTTCTCTTCGCCGCCTGCCTCATTGTTGGGCTTGACGGTAACCTTGAAATCCCCGTTTGATGCCTTCTCAATATCCTCCTTGAACTTGTTCATCATCAGGGTATTGGGGTGGGTAGGGCCAAAGTAATTTGCAAAAATAATGCGCGTGGTCTTAGCTTGAGCGCTAAGGGGGATAGAAACAGCAAGTATGCTTGCTGCAGCGACAGCCATTGCTTTGGATATAATTGTCTTCATTTGCACCTCTTCATCTTCTATGTCAGTTTGAAGTCATCATGTTCTTGACTTTCAGGATAAAAAACCCTCAAATCCCCATCGCATGACAGGGGTCTGAGCAAATTTTCTCACCCCTAAAGCAGAAACATGCTGTACACGGTTCATTCTATCGATTAAAGAAACATACGGTCTGTGAGTCTGCTCACATTCTAGTATGTTACGCATGAACCTCCGCCATTTTGAGACGTCCCCGGGGTGTCCGGCATTGACCTTTTGTCGATGAGCAAGTCTTGGTGCTGCAGAGTATTAATTTCCCAATAGGGCAGTTGTTTTTTGCATGCCCTCTTGAGTAAGGTCAGCCCTTTTGGCAACTGCATCGTAAATTTAAAAGGTTTTGTGCTCTTGCCCGTCTGCACAAAAATCCAAAACGAGCCTCTCAAACTTATCGCAGGTAGGATTGGCCATGACATCATGATCCTAATTTCAAGCGATTTGAGCTATTCTAACCCAAAGAGTTCAGGCAATTAACCTTGGGGGAACAGATGCGGACAGGGCTGCTGTTAAAGCTGCGCCGGCAACTGCATCTTGACAGCCCCTGTTTGATAGATATTGCCAAATATTTGCTATTTTTAGGCAAGCCATGCAGCTTGATTTTGCATATGATGATAGGTATTTTGCATCTTAATCTTTTTGAGTATCAAGGCTTGATATGAGGATTTGTTGCTCCACAGCTGCCTGCGCGGCTCTTTTGTTCTTGTGTGCGCAAGCCCAAGCTTTAAGCCCGACCGATAAATGCTGGTGCGAGGCTTTAATCGACGATATCAGAGCCGAAACCCAAATAAAGTTCGAGCGCAACGGCAGTTTGTATTCGTCCGACCGGGCGGCTTCTCATTTGGCAGCCAAGCTTGCCCGCAGCGAAGATTCTTTGGACAGCGTCGATGATTTCATCGTCAAAACCGCTTCGCATTCATGGCTGACCGGTCGCAGCTACTTCGTTCTCTTGGAAGATGGCAGCAGGATCAAGGCATCAGAATACTTAACCTTGCGCTTAAAAAAGCTGCAAGAGCAAAACCGTACTTTATGTCAGTAAGTTACAAAGCAGAACAATGAAAAAACCAATTTGCAAAGCTCTTTGTCTGCTTGCAATCACAGGCGCGGCAGTCATGAGCGGATTTTTAATCAATGCGTGCACAGCCTTGGGCCAGCTGCCCAAGGGGGAAAGGCTCGAGCGCATCAAGCAATCCCCCAACTATGCAGACGGGCAGTTTGTCAATCGCGAGTCCACAGAGGTGTTAAACCCCAATCAGTCCACCCTCAAAGCCTATTGGAATTTCTTGTTTAACGATTGGGAAAGACTCAAACCCGAGGTGCCGCTTACGCAGGTTAAAACCGATATAGCCTCCTTAAACCCTGATGACAACCTTATTATTTGGCTTGGGCACTCATCGCTGTATATGCAGCTTGACGGTCTTAAGATCTTGGTTGATCCGGTGCTTGAGGACTACGCGGCCCCCTTGTCGTTTTTAAATACGGCCTTCAAAGACTGCGAGCCTTACACGATTGAGGATTTCACTGCCTTGGATCTTAACTTGGTGGTGTTGACCCATGATCATTATGATCACTTGGAAGTCTCTGCCATCAAGGCTTTGGCCCAAACTCCCGTAACCTTTATTTGTCCTTTGGGAGTAGGGCAGCACCTTGAATACTGGGGTGTGGAGCCTGATAGGATCATCGAGGGCGATTGGGACGATACCATTGAGTTTGCGCCTTTGACCTTTGATCTGGTCACGGCCCGTCACTTCTCAGGCCGCTTTATCACCCGCAACAAGACCTTATGGGCAGGCTATGTCATCACCTTGAGCGATGGCTCTCAGATCTATTTGTCAGGCGACACGGGCTACGGGCGGCACTTTAAGAGCATAGGGCAAAAGTTTCCGCGCATCTTTTTAACCCTGATGGAGTGCGGCCAATACAATGAAAACTGGCCTTTGATCCACATCAGCCCTGAAGATGCGGCCAAGGCTCTGCACGAGGTGAACACCAAATATGCCATTCCCGTGCACTCGGGACGCTTTGCCTTATCTTCCCATGCCTGGGATGATCCTTATATAAAGTTAAGCGCCAACAGCGCCCGGTATGACTATAAGCTCTTAACTCCCGTCATCGGGCAGCCTGTGTACCTTGATGAACGAGAGCAGGTCTTTGATGAATGGTGGGTGAACGACGCGAGGCGCGAAAGGGCGAAACTTGAGCAAAAATAGCTTTCAAAAGGCGCCTCAACAGGCGCCTTCCGGCTTGGACAAAAGACTTAAAACCTTGCCTTGGATCGCATAATTTGCACTGCCGATGCGCTTTTTTGCGATGACTTTTTAAGGCTGCATCAGAATTTGTGCAATTGCGCATCTTGGGTCCCGGTTGCCGTCCCTTGCAAAAACGATTTAAATTGCAAAGGCGTCAAGGGTGCAATAAAATTGCACGAAAGCCGGGTCTGATCAGGTTTGAGCGCTATAAAAAAGATAAGTTTTGCAGGCTGTACCACCATGATGAAACGCGACCGCCAGGAACAAATCATCAAACTCATCAACGAAAACAATCGCATGTCTTATGCCGAGCTTATCAACGCAACAGGGATTTCGGAGGCTACGTTAAGACGCGATCTTAACGAACTGCATCAGCACGGATTAGTCAGACTCGTACGCGGCGGAGCCGAGTCGGTTTCATCTATCTTAGGCCGAGGCGAAGAGCAATTGGGCCGCCGCTACAACTTATTTACCAAAGAAAAAGATCAAATCGGCCGGTATGCCGCCTCCTTGATCAAGCCTTATGATCTGGTGTTCATCGACTCGGGCTCCACCACCGAGAAGATGTGCAAGCACATTACCGAGCGCAAGGCCACGTACATCACCATCGGGCTTAAGCATGCGATGATCTTATCTAGGGCAGGGCTTAACGCCAGCATTGCCCCGGGGCGCATCAAACAGCTCACCGACGGTCTGCAAGGTTGCTACACGCTCGAGTTCTTGCGCAAATTCAACTTTACCATCGCGTTTTTCGGCGCCTTTGGCATTACCGTCAAAAGAGGGATCTCGACCACGTACGGCGAAGATGCCGTCATCAAGGGAGCGGTGCTCGATCATTGCCCGCAAAATTATCTTTTGTCCGATCACTCCAAGTTTGGCATCGATGCTCCGGTAACTTTTTGCAAGTTTGACGGCATGACCATCATCACCACCAAGGGAGATCATTTGGCGCCTTATCTTGAGCAAGGTCATATCGTGCAAGTGGATGAGGATGAAGACGAGCTGGTTTGACGGCATAAGATGTAATCTTGGGCAAGCTCTGATTCTTTGATCCCAAAATTAAAGTCTGACGCTTATCTTGGATCAGGTAAACATCTTGGGCTCTCTTTATAAGATCTAAACCCAAAAATCGAAGATCAGAGCTTGGAAGATGTCTTGGAGCGTATTCGTCCCATGTGTCCGCGTCAAACTCTAACTTCGTATAATTTATATTATGTTAAATTAGATCGGTGACATGGCTTAGGGCCGATTTTAAGCTCCCAATTGAGCCTCAACTAATAACTCTGATCTTTAAACCATTCGTTTTGACGATTGCTGCTTATCAGGAGATCTTGGTTGAAGATCCGGACAGCTGATCTTATGTACGCGATCATCAGGCTTGCTGTCTTGAGCAGAGACCGAATTTGATCGGCATTTGTTGTCGCTCGCAATCATCAGGATTGATTGCATTAAGATTCGCTCTTTACAGCAATACTCCCTGCTTGCGTGTTTTCTTTGTCGCTCTTGATGCTGCACTTGATGTGTCGGCATTTCGGACGAAGCATCAAGTTAAGCGCGGCCGAATTACTGTCGGCAGATGATTCAGCCTCGATTAAATAATTAGTTCCCAAGGCACAGGAACACCTGCCTCCGGTCTTTTTACACCCGGTGGCCGAATATCTGTCGCGGTGAGGCCGAATGCTTGTCGCCGCAGGCTGCAAGCTAAGCTGAAGCTTGTCTTGAGT
>CAZYXT010000031.1:0-21642 GCA_964651505.1 uncultured Enterobacterales bacterium | reverse complement strand
ATTCAGCGCTTTTACTTTAAATCAGATCTTACAGCAAAGCTTCGGGTCTTGTCAGAAATGATGTGAAACATGCCGGACACCTCTTCATCAGCGTCTGATTGTCTTACGGGAACTGCCCCGGGGATCATGCATCCCTGCGGTTCTCGTCCCCCTTTGCCTCTTCCCCTTCTTAAAGGGATTGTATTGCCCTCTGTGCCTGGTGCCGTCAAGGGTCAAGATGAACGACTTTTCTTAACGGCCTGCAGCATAAAAAGTCGCCCTTGACGGCGGCACAGGGACAATACTTGTTGCTCACTAAGATAGGAAGGGGCAAAGGGGGACGTTTCTATTCCTGCTAACACGTTAATATCAAATCAGAAGATTCACGCTATTTTGACAAGAACTAAATCTTCAGATCCGCCTTCGAAAAAGCAAAACAAAGGTTGCGGGCGCTAATGGAAAAAGTCTTTGATCTCATCGTGCTCCAAAGGCGGCAGCCCCAGTCTTTTGCGCTCGATATTAAGAAGGTTCTCCTCCTCTTGCTCGGTATCGATGCGCAAAAAGTAGCCTTTATCATTTAGGGCATCTTTTAACGTCCCGATATCAACCTTAGGCAGGGATTGGCGCTTGGATATGGAAAAGACCATCAAAAACTTGGGCGCCCCAAAAGCATCCAATAAAGGATCAGGCAGCACGGTAAAGGCATCCTTATCCCTCAAATATAAATAGGCGCGAGACTTTTTTAAGCTTTTGTAGACATAGACTAACTCAACGCTCACTTATTTCTCCTCGGGCTTGGCCGGTGTCTTAAACAGTCTGCTCATCTGACCGCCAAAAGACCTCAGCTTAAACCAAATATTAGTTACCACGGATGGTGAGCATTTTAACGCCGAGCGTTAAGACTAGGAAACGACAAATTAAGCACCATGCTCTTGCCGCCCATAAGCCTCAAATAATTTCAAACTTGACAGGCGGCAGGCCGGCAGAGAAAACCAAGCTCAAAGCCCAAGGTACTTGGCAAAAGCGGAAAGCATTAGTTGAGATCTTCAACCTTGCGCGGCTCAATTTCGGTCATGTACTGCTCTACCATGGACAAAGTGCCCAAAGCATTGCTCTCGGCCACATTCGCACCGGTTGCAGCAGAGCGCTTTAAGGCCGTTTTGATGTCCCCAGAAGTGCAATAAATGCTGATGAAGGCGGCCAAGGCGGCACCTCCATGTCAGGCGGCAGCGGCGGCATGATCCAAACCGTGTTCGGCCTCATCGTGATAGGCGTCATCAACAATTCCTTGAGCCTCTTGGGCGTCTCCTCCTACTGGCAGACGGTCGCCATGGGTTGCATCATCATCTTGGCCGTGGTAATGGATAAGAATAGAAAGGAAGTACAGGTTTCTTTCATGCGGGGGCTGACGAAAGTCAGCTTTATCAACTACGTGCTCGCGCCCCTTCCTCAGGGGGCGTTTTTATTATGAGTACTTTAAAATCTCCTTGCCCGTCTCCTCATCGGTGATGATGCCGTTGATGAAGCCTGCCTTCATGGCCGCCGCCAAAGATTGGGCCTTGCCGCTGCCGCCGCTGATGGCAATCATGGTTTTGCTCTGGGGATCGCCAAAGGGCAGGCTGGTGCACAGGGCATCAAGCCTGCTGCTCACCCTCTTGCCGTCAATGTCAAAAAAGGTGCCGTTAAGCTCGCCTATGGCCTTGCGATCTTTGAGGTTGGAGATCTCCTCATCGGAGATAAAGCCCGACTCGTGGATCTGACAGCCCAAATAGACCTGCCCCACTCCGTAAAAAATGGGATTGGCCTGCAAGGCGACCTCGGAGATTTTTTGATAGATACCGTTTTGGGTAAAGGCCTTGTGCTCTTTCTCATCCTCCGCAAAGATCGGCACGGGCAGCATATAGCGCTTGCAATTGGTCTTGTTGGCAAACAGCGATGAGATCTCATATTGCGAGCACGAGCCGTCCTGGGCGATGGCGCCCACCGTCGAGACGCAGGAAATATCGGGCTTGTTAAACTCGGGCAGGGCATTGATGATCTGACGCAAAAAGCGCCCCGAGCCAAAGCCGAACACAGTGCCGGGGGAGGCCGTCTCCACCAGATCGCGGATCACGGAGGTGGCCATGTTGCAAATAAGCTCTTTTTTGACTGCGTCGGTCAGCCCCGTCCCGGGGACAATGCGCACAAACTTCAAATTAAAAGCCAATCGCAAGGAGTTTTCCAATTTTACGCACTCTAAGATGGAGCTTTGAATAAACACCGAGACTATGCCGTGCCTGCGGGCCCAGGAGATCAGTCTTTGGCTTGATTGTCTGGTGACATTGAGATTTTCGGCGATCTCCTGCTGCGTCATGCCCCCGATGTAGCTTAACCAGGCCGCGCGCGTTGCCAGCTCTATTTTTTCGTCCTTGGGAGTTGCCATATCATCTTGCTCCTGTGTCTTAATGCGCCCTCTGACCATCACGGGCGCACGCTTGACTCTGATCTTGGTGCGTATCCTTGATATTTTAAGGCAAAAGACCTTAAAGTGAGCAAAATGCACACTCTATACCATCTGCTCAGTGTTCCTAATCACATGGAAGATCCCGGCAGGCTTTTTTGAAGATATCTCCCCAAAACCGCGGTGCGCTATAATGGGGCCCCTTTAAAAAAATTAAGGCCTGTTATGTCCAAGACCATTATTCTGGGGCACATCGCAACTTTTGCCACCGTGGCAGTATGGGGTGTGACTTTCATCAACACCAAGCTGCTTTTGACCGCCTTTAATCCTGTCGAGATCTTGTTTGACCGCTTCGTGCTGGGTTTTGCCGCCATGTGGCTTTTGGCCCCGCGCTTTTTGAAGGTCAAATCCCTAAAAGACGAGTTTTACATGGCCATGGCAGGGCTTTTGGGCATCACCTTGTACTTTTTGTGCGAAAACACGGCCCTCATTTACTCCAAAGCTTCCAACGTGGGGATCATCATCGCCGCCATTCCCTTTTTCTCGGGGCTGACCGATCGCTTTTTGGGCTCGAAGGCCAAATTGAATTTCAACTTCTTTTTGGGCTTTGTCATGGCCATGGCAGGCATCGGCCTTTTGACCTTCTCCTCGCTTGATGAAATAAGCTTCAATCCTATCGGAGACGGTTTGGCGCTGCTGGCCTGCATCACCTGGGCCCTGTATTGCCTGTGCGTGCATAAAGCCCTCAACAGCGGCTACCCGTCTTTGCAGCTTACCCGCCATATCTTCGGCTACGGTCTTATTTTCATGCTGCCTGTGATGTACTTTATGGACTACACTTTAAAGCTTGAAACGCTCTTAACACCTTTTTACGGGGGCAATTTGTTGTTCTTGGGATTGTGCGCTTCGGCCTTGGGCTACGTCGGCTGGTCTTTCGGCGTGCGCGCTATCGGCGTGGTCAAAACCAGCGCCTACCTTTATTTGTCCCCTGTCATCACCGTGGCCGCCGCCGTCATCGTGCTTGATGAAAGCTTGAGCCTCCCGGGCATCGCAGGCATGATCCTGACCATGTCGGGTCTTTTGATAAGCCAGCTTGACAAGCATCGCAGGCGCAATTGAGCGCGCTCTTTAAAATCGGGGGAAATTTTGAGAATTTGCCCTCCGAGGGGCGCTTTTGCATGCAACTTAGACATTTTTTTTTCAGGTGTTATGCTAAAATCCATGCAGTTTAATTTTTTGTTTTATTGATTTTTTATATGAGTGATCGACTCTCGGACGGCGCCGGGCTCGGCACCGTGATGCGCACAGGCTATTCTTTAAATACCATCAGCCTGCCTTCGGGCAATCTTGATGATATTGAGGAATTGCTTGCAAAAAAAGTCGATCCCTTCCTTGAGGCCTACCAAAACTCGGCGGCGGTGCTCGATGTATCCTGCGTAACGAGACTTTGCGATCTTGATTTTCAAAAGCTTCAAGAGCAATTTGCCGCGCACAAGCTGCATCTTGTGGGATTGTCCGGGGTCACCACCGAAGATCGGGCGCTCCTTTTGACGCAAAAGGGCATCCCCATCATCAATTCCAACAAGTTTGCCCGCATCCGCCAAGAAAACCTGCCGCCCAAGATCGTAACGCAAATCCTCGAGCTTAAGGTGCCGGTGGAAGTTAAGGTGCCCTGCGAGGTCAAGGTGCCTTATGAGATCAAAAACCCCAATCCTTTGAAGGTGATAAGCCGCCCCATCCGCTCGGGGGAAACCATCAGCGTCCCCGACAACAGCGTGGCAATCTTCGGCTCGGTGGGCGATCGGGCACGCATCATCGCCTCCCATCACGTCTTTATTTTCGGCGATCTCAAAGGCGGGGAATTATATGCAGGCAATCCCAAGGACAGCACAGATCCCGGGTTCACCTCGGCGGTGATCTGCGTCAAAGGCAAGTTTGATCCTGCCTTGGTGGCCATCGCGGGCAACTATCAGACCGCAGAAGATCTGCAAAACGAGGAGGTTTTGCAGCGTTATCAGAGCGAGGTCGCCATCACCTTGCAGGGCTCGTCCCTGCGCTATTGGGGTTTCAAAGAATTTTCGATGTCTAATACCTTCAAATAAAGAGGTTTAAGGAAAAACGCAATATGGCAGCACAAAAGAAGACGTCGCAAGATGCGGCAAAGAAAACGGACGAAGAGATCAAGAAAACTGCCGCATCGGAGCAAACAGCACAAGAGCAGACTGCTGAAGATGAAGCCAAAGAAAACGATGCAGCCCTAACCGCTCAAACTGAAGCTTCAGGCTCCAAAGATGAGCCTGAAAATAAGTCTCAAAAGAAAAAACCGCAGCAAAATGCCAAGCCCCCCGCGGACGACGAGCCTGACAACAAACCTTTTAAGGCCAGGATCTTGGTGGTCACCTCGGGCAAGGGCGGCGTGGGCAAAACCACTTCCTCGGCTGCCATCGCCACCGGATTGGCCATGAAAGGCCACAAGACCGCAGTCATCGACTTTGACGTGGGATTAAGAAACCTCGACCTCATCATGGGCTGCGAGCGGCGCGTGGTTTACGACTTCATCAACGTGGTCCACAAAGAGGCCAAGCTCAATCAGGCCTTGATAAAAGATCGCCACGTTGACAATCTGTACGTTCTGCCTGCCTCGCAAACCAAGGATAAGGATGCCTTGACCTTAGAAGGCGTGGGCAGAGTATTGAGGGGCCTTGATGACGCAGGCTTTGAATACATCGTGTGCGACAGCCCCGCAGGCATCGAGCAGGGCGCCCTGATGGCCCTGTATTATGCCGACGAAGCCATCGTCACCACCAACCCCGAGATCTCGTCGGTGCGCGACAGCGATCGCATCATCGGCATCTTAAACTCCAAGTCCCGCCGCGCCAAGCTCGACTGGGAGCTGGTGGAGGCCAAGCTGCTTTTGACCCGTTATGTCCCTGGGCGCGTCAAGAAAAACGAGATGCTCTCGGTTGAAGACGTGCAGGAGCTTTTGAGCATTCCGCTCTTGGGCGTGATCCCGGAGTCGCCCGATGTCTTAAAAGCCTCCAACGAAGGCAAGCCCATCATCTTAAACCAATCTTCCGATGCAGGACTGGCCTATGCCGATGCCGTCGAAAGACTGCTTGGCAATGAGGTTGCTTTGAGGTTTACCACGGAGAAAAAGAGTCTTTTCAGATCTCTTTTCAGCAAGTAACGGGAGGCGGTGATGTCGCTTATCAATCTTATATCGGACGCCATCTTCGGCAAGGAAAGGGAGCCCACGGCCCGCGAAGCTGCCAAGCAAAGGCTGCATCTGGTGCTCATCAACGACCGGACCGGCAACAACACGCCCGACTTTTTGCCCAAGCTGCGCGAGGAGATCATCGAGGTGCTCAAAAGGTATGTTCCCATTGCCTCCGAGGAGGATGTGGAAGTCAACATCGCCCGCAAGGACGAGACCTCCATCATGGAAGTCTCGGTCTCTTTGGATCGCAAAGAAAAAGACTAGAGCTTAAGGGCTCAGCCTTAAAATCCAAAAGCAATAGCGCAGGTCTGCTACTGCGCTCTTGCCTAAAGATGGCGCTTTTTCAGACGATCTAAAAGCATAGATATTGCGTTTGCTTTACAACATAAGCGTGAGTTGAGTCAGTTGCTAAAGGTGAAAATAAGCTGCAATAAAATCGTCCGTCAACATAAGGCCCTGTAATTATGACCACTGTCAAAGTTGAGCGAACCTTAGATCAATCCGCCGCCTCATCTGTCAAAAACCGCTCTGAAAAGGCAGCAGGCGCTCAAGGCGACATCGGGTACAATCTGCAGTCAACCCGCGCCCTGTTGTCCATTCTGGCCTCAGGACAAGGACAGGTTGCCGAGAGACTCAATCACACCATCTTAAATCTCAACCGCAACCTGAGCACCCTGGTCAAAGGGCAAAGCATGGCCGCAAACGAGAGCATGTACGGGCGGACCCTTGCTTATTTGAAGCTTACTCAAAGCCTGGGCAAAAGCGATCCTAAAGTACAAGAAACCCTGGCGCGGGGTTTGTCATCCTCGACGCGCTTTATCAGGGCGGCCGATGCCTATCAAAGCTATAAGGACAATTTTGACAAACTGCCTGCCATCTTAAAGCTAAGCGAGACCGGCACTTATTTGTCCAAGACCATTTTGCAAAGCCTGGCCGACTTGAGCTCTGTAAAAAAAATAGGCGCAGGGCTGATGCGCGATCTTAATTTGCATCAAATAAGCCTGAGCGCTGCCACAACAGGACAAAAACTGGCCGCAGCGCGCACCTTAAAGGCGGCATTGTCCTATATTCAAAGCAATCAGCCTGAGATCTTGCTGAAAGAGGCGCAAAAACAAGCCCAAGAAAAGCAGGCAGCAAAAAGCGCGACGACCGCCCAAAGCAGCCAAAATTCATCTCAAAGCACGGTTAAAAGCAGCACCTCCGATGGCTGGCAAACCTATCTTGATATTTTCAAGAAAAACGCCAAAGCCCAATCTGAGCTTGTGCCCGATCCATCGCTTGAGAAGATAAGAACCTTGGTGCAAAAGGCAGCCGACATCGCCAAATCGGGCAATTTATATCCGCAAAGCTCATCACAGACAACCTTGGGAACGACAAGTGCCGCCAAGAGCGACGATAACGGCGCGTCTGCCTCCAAGACTTCCTTAAAAGAGACAGCGCAAAACATTTCGCGCCAATCTGATGCGCAGGGATCCAAGCTTTCGCTCTCCGAGCTTTCGGCGCGCGCTGCCAAATTGCAAATGCAGTTTACCAGGGAGCGGCAGCGTCTTATCCGCGAGGGCAAGCTGCCCGATCCTGCCAAACTGCCTGATTACTACGAACAAGAGTTAAGGCAGCTTGAAAAAGAAGGCCAAAGGCCTGCTCAAAAAGAGGCAAGAGCCTCCGAGGAGATCTTCACCATTCCCCGCAGGGTTTATCAAAGCCCGCTTTTGCAGCGCTCGGTCCAAAGCTTAGGCACCAATCTGCCTGCTGCCGCCTCCCAATCTTCAAGCAATGAGACTGCCGCGGCTTTGGCGCAACCCAAGACACAAGAGCAAAGCACAACTTCTGAAAACTTAAATGCACAAAGCACCCCTGCCGCCTCTTCGACAGGACAGGCTGAAATTGAACAGGCCAAAGCCCAAATTGCCGAGCTTAAAAACGAGCTTTTGCAATTTCAAAAAGAGGCCATAGCCGCTGCCAAAGAGGCCGTGAGCGTTCAGCTTGAAACGCAAAAACAATTGCAGGCCCAGGTTAAGATCTGGTATCAGACCTTGCAGGACGCAGGACAGATTGCAGGCAACACCTTGGCCCAGCTCAAAGAGCAAAATGCCAAGGCTCAGGCTTTGTTGCAGCAAGGAGCGGCCATGAATGCGCAGGGCACCGGGAATCAAACTGCCATCGCATCAGATGCCGCCGCGCCAAAACAGGAGCAATCAAAAACCGAGGGTCAGGCCACACAGACTCCCGCGCAAGAAGAAGCCCCTGCTCAAACAGATAAGCAAAGCAATGCCCAAGGGGCCGTCGACAAGAGTGATGCCTCATCAAACACACAGACGGCGCAACCTCAGGCAGCAACTGCCTCGCCCGCCATTGACATGAGCTTTGGGTTCTCGACGGTCATAGGTCCCGAAGAGAGCAGCATCAATTACTCAAAGCAGACGGTCGACGCCCAAGGGCGCACCATGGCAGGCTTTTATCAGTACGTAAACATCGACAGGCAAACCCCCGGGCAGACCCAAGATAAAACCATTGCCTCAAAGGACGCCCCCGCCCAAGAAAATGCCCCTGCTTCCCTAGATGCAAGAGAGGGCGATAAAGGCGGCAGCGCGACGGCGCAAGAGGAGGCCGCCCCTGCCCCCGCTCAAGATCCTCAAGAAAGTGCCCGAGCCGAGGCTGCGCCTGCCCAAGATGAGCCTGAAGCGGTCCAAGTCCAATCCGCGCCTCAAGAGGAGAGCATAACACAAGCTTCCAATGCTCAGACTGCGGCCCAAGCCCCTGCCGATGAAGAGGTGCAGCAAACTAAAGCACAAGATCAAAAGTCCGATCTTAGCAGGCTTTATCAAGAGCAGCTTATAAAAGAAGGACAAATGCAGGCTGAAGCTGCAGCCGCAGCCAAGGTTACGGGGGAGCCTGATCTTTTGCAGATGCCGCCCATCTTAAATCAGGCAGGAGTGCAGGGAACACCCATTCAGGCTGCGATGAGTCCTGCTGCGGCCCCCTCTGTCGCATCCGAGCTTGATTTTACGGTGCAAAGGCCCACCCAGAGCAATGTGCTCATCGACGAGAGTTTTGATGAGAACTTTAATTTTTCAAAACTCTATCAGGAAGTGGGCGCCAAGGCTTCTCAGCCTGGGGCAAACCCCGCCCTCGATGCCAAAACCATCATGCAGGTGCGCCCCTCTGACGAGCTTGAAGACGAGGACACCCTGCAGTTGGCCAAGAACATCAACATAAACCACGGTCAGGGGCAGGCATCTGCCTTGCAGGTTTCCGCAGCCGCTGCTGCGCCGCAGGGCAATAATCCCAACAAGCAAGAAGAGTCCAAAAACCAAGATGCCTCCAAAAACGGTTTGCTTAAAAGACTTGCCTCTTTTTTTCACTAAGCGAGAGTGCCTCCCCCCTGCGGGCGGGGACGGCAGGATCTGCCCTTAAAACCTCGGCGCCGACCTCTTCCCTTGCGCCCAATACCAATGCCTTTAACACCTTGATGGGGGCCTTGCAAAGCGCCGCAGCAAGCACCGATCCCAAGGTTGCCCAAATGGCTCAAAGCCTGATGCATGCTTTGAACAACCCTTTAAACAACCTCAAAACGGTCAGCGAGTTTTTAAACTTTGTCACAGGCCCCCTCTCGCCCAACTCCTCTTTGGCCTTGGGCCTGCATCAATGGGCTTTTATGCTGTTGTGCCTGCGTTTTGAGCAATTGGGCAAGGAGGTCAGAAAATTCCTCAAAGACAGAGGCCAAAACCTCTCCTCGGCACTCTCCTCCGAAATAGGCGCAAACTCGCGCGCAAAGCTCTCGGAGGGCAGCACCTCGCAGCTTTTGCGGCAAACCTTCGGCTTTGTCGAGAGGCTCAAAGAAGAGTGCACCTTGCTGCAAGGCTTTTCCCTGCCAAGCTATCTGCCGCTGCCTGCCCAATCGGACGGGGCAGAGGAAGGGGCACTCGGCATCAGGCACGATGACAAAGAAAAGACCTGGCATCTTAACTTTTTGCTCGATTTAAATGAACTTGGGCCATTGCAGGTGAAAGCCGAGGCCAAGCTGCCTGAGCTTAAGCTCTCCTTTAAGACTCCGAAGCCTCAGACCCAAACGCTCATTCAAAGCATGCTGCCTGCGCTTAGGGGCAGATTGCAAGATCTGGGCATCACCACGCGCTCATCTTTGGTGGTGATGGGAGAGGTCGATCTTAAATACGAAAAACAAGAGGCTTACGCAAAATCGGATCACGGCAAACTTGACATTAAGACCACTCAATTGACAGAGGCATGATGAATCTACCCAAGAATTACGAAAAAGCCCGCAAGGCCATAGCCTTAAGTTACGATGAGGACAAGCCTGCCCCGTTTGTGGCGGCCAAGGGCAGCGAGGAGCGGGCTCAAGCCATCATCAAGATGGCAGAAGAGCTTGGTTTGTATGTGCACCGCGACGAGGTTTTGATGAACGAGCTGCAAAGCCTCAATGAAGGCGAAGAGGTGCCGGTGCAGCTGTACGGCATCATCGCCGCCATTTTGGCCTTCAGCTATATGCTCCAAGGCAAGACGCCCTCTTCTTGGACCAGGCCTGACGGCACCCGGGCCATCAACATCGACGCCTGATTTAAAAGCGCGCACTAAAATTCTTTGTTTAATAAGCCCCGCCCGAAGCCGTCTGCAGAGCCTGCCGCCAAAGCCCGGGGCCGAATGCTTTGCGTTCAAGACACGCACCCCTCTGCTGCCGCTCCGCTCTCCCCCCGGCCATGACAAACACCCATTAAACAAACAAGGATACTGCATCGCGCTCCTCATCTGTTCAATGAAGATGAGAGCATGCAATGCAAAGGCGCACGAAGACTGCAGCCTGACAAAGGCTTGGCGTTCGATGGGACATGCTTGAATGACAGGATGCATGATGACTCAACTTCCTTTGATTTTCACAATAAAAACCATTCGGTCAAAGACCGAAAATCCAAAGGCAATTCAATCCTCGGCGCACCGCGGCGCCTAAAGAAAGGTTCCAATTTTTATTGCATAGGGTGTCATTTTTATAGCATGTTTTAAGAAGATTACCAAGCAAAAATTAACAGAAGACCCAATTTGTCCCAAAGGCTTGGCAGCAAAGCGCCGCTCAAAGCTGCTTTAAATTTGGCTTTTTTGTGCTCTTTTTTAAAGCTTGGGAGCAGGGCTTTTAATCGCCCCGCATTTTGCCTGAGCTTATCCTGTGCCTTTTGAGCCTGCGCGATTGCAATTTGAGCCAGATCTGCCGGCACTGCCTGCACACATCAAGATCAAAGCCCAAATGTCCTGCCAAAAACAAACGGTCGGTTTCATCCAAGGCCTCGTTTAAATCCTTATCCTGCCGCACCGCCTCGTCGATGAGCTTTAAAAGATGCTCTTTTACCTCAGGGTCGAGGTTCTCCGGGCGCGCCAGCATGATCTTGCCTGCCTCCTTGGGCAGGATCTCAAGCACCCCGCCGCCGTAGCTGCGCCCGCACACCTCGGTGAAGGCCAAAGAGATGCTGTTGTAATAGGAGATGAGCAGATCATCGCCTGTCATGCCCTCTTTGAGGCTTAAGCGGTGCATGGTGTCGGTGGAGACAGCGTTGCAACAATTTAACGCCAGCTTGGGATAGCGGTTGTTGCGCCGCAAAAAGAAGGCATCGGACACCCACACGGACGGAACGATGTACCAGCGATCGCGGATGCTGCACTTAAAGCCCAAATTCTCCTTGCGCTCCTCCCCCAAGGCTATATAGTCCTTATGCCTTTGAGGGTAGCGTTCAAATTCCACATCCGATGGAAATTGCACCAGATAAGCCTTAAGCCCCGATGAGCGGTTGTGCTCCCAATCCTTGCGGGTAAAGCAGATGCCGCGGGCCTGGCTGCTGCGCCCCACCAAGGGCAGGCAGATGTCTTTAAGATCGTATTCTTGAGCCGTCTTTTCATCGACGCAAAAATAGCGGTTGTTGCCCGTGGTGATGCCCACGCTGATGCGGCAGCACTCGTCCATGCGCATCAGCCTCGGATCGCTTTTTAAGCTCTCCAAAATCCTTTGATCGTGTTCGTCGATAAAGTAGCGCGTCCACTTGTCATCGACAATCTTTGCCTGCCCGGGATTAAGATCGGATGCGGCCAGATCTTTTAGATCATCAAGATCTTGCAGCTCCAAGATCCTGATGCCCCGGCTTGAGCTTTGTTTGCGACAGATCAGGATCACCACCTCCTGCTCCAAAGCCTCGAAGATCAGGCGCTCAAAAGTGATGAGGGTGATGGATGCAAAATGGGCGGCAAGATACCTTCTGATGTCCGAGGCATAGGAGACCTGCAGCACCTCAGATGGCACCACCATGGCCATGGTGCCCTGCTCGCTTAACAGGCGCGCGCAGCACACCAAAAAGACGGCCCAGGCGTTGCTCATGCGGCTGACGCGGATGTCGGCTTCGGCACAGATCTCGTTTAAGGCCGTGCGCTGCTGCTTTGTCAGATACTGAAAACGAATGTAAGGGGGATTGCCTGCAATCAGGTCATAACCGCTCTTGCCCCTGTTTCGTTTATAAAAATCGAAAAAATCCTCGTTAAAGACCTCAAGGGCCGGCAGCTTTTCTTTTAAAAGCCGCGTTTTGTCTGCCGCCGCCTTATCGATCTCCACGGCGTGCATCTTGGTAAAGCGCTCTCCAAGCCTGAGCCTGCCGATGGCCTCAAAGAACACTCCCTCTCCGCACGAGGGCTCGAGCATGGTTTTCATTTGCGCATTGAAAGACAGTCTGACCATGGCTGAAGCAGCCTCAAGAGGCGTATAAAAGGCTCCCCTCAATTTTTGTGCGCTGTTATCAGAGACCGGTTTCATGCGATCCCTCAAAGCTTCTTTTTATTCTGCTCTGCATCTGTAAGATCCTGACTATTTTGCAAAGAATCTCTCACTTAAAAGGGATTTACCGATGCCCCGGGGCAAGTTTCAGATTTCCCTTGATTTGACGAGCTTCAGAATAACTTAAAGTTTATCTGAAGCCAACCCCCTGAAGAGCAAGTTATTTTGGTGAAAAGCAGTTTGCAAGGCTTGCAAGATTTTTGTCATATTCTCTCATGACGATTAATAGTTATATGCTTTTTAATAAGCATAACTTATACATAATCTTAATAAGACATCTGATAACAAAGACAAAAGTTTTTAGCAAAGGGCAAGATCCAAGGCTCGGCAGGGGCGCGCTTCATGGCGCTTAAAGCGCATTTTTACGCAATTTTGCACTCTTTGCCGAGGCACTGCCGCAAAGAGCAAAAAGGCTTAAATAAACCCCGGGGCTGTCTTGCAATCGACTCTGCCAAAGCTTCAGACTGCGATCTTATAGGCAGGAATAAACCGGGGCTCTCCTTTGTCTGAAGCTATCTTAAGGGCCCTTGCTCTTGATTGCCTAAGAGTGCGCCCTCATCAAAAATCGGGGCGCAAAAAAGCTTTAAAGCCCAAGCAGGAACTTTTCAAAGTCGTTGAGGTTTTGCTCGCCGGCGGGGGCGGGAGCGGGATCCTGTGCAGGAGCAGGCACGGCACGGCCGTGCTTGGGATTGGGGTCTTCGCTTTGCATCTTAGGCATGGTGCTGATGAAGACTCCCTGATGGCAGCGGCGGATGCCTGCAATCTTGTCGGTGCGCGCAGGCAGCAAGGTCAGGCCGCTTTCGCGGCAATCATCGTCGACCACCTGCCCGTTTTGGTCAAAGTTGACAAACTTGATGCCCGAGGGTCGCTTTAACTCCAAGGAGTTGACCCCGCGCTCGCCCAAATAGGCCGCGTACACGCGCAAAGCCCCCGAGGATCCGTACAGGCCCGTGGATTTGTTGTCATCAAAGCCAATCCAGGTGGTCACCAGTTCATCAGAGTCTATGCCCACCGACCAGGCATCGCGATTTTTGTTGGTGGTGCCGGTCTTCGAGGCAATGTTCACGCCCGGGAACTGATTGGCAAGACGGCGGCCGGTGCCTCTTTGCGTGGCCTGCGTCATCGCATACAAGGTAAGATAGGTGTCTTCGGGGTCAAAAGTGCGAGCTCCTGCCAGCGATGCGCGCTCGTAAACCACCTTGCCGTTTTTGACCACCGTCCTTAATGTGGTCAGATTCTGATACACGCCGTCGGTGGCCAATGAGGCATACATGGCATTAAGCTCATAAGGGGTAAGCTCCAAGGTGCCCAAGAGCATCGAAGGATACAAAGGCATGGCCCGATTGACGCCTGCCTTGATGAAGGTGTCGCGCACATTGGAAAGCCCCGCCCCCATGCCGATCCTCACCGTGGGCACATTCAATGAGCTTGTCATGGCGCGCAGCACCGTGATGGGGCCGCGGAATTGGCCGTCATCGTTTTTGGGACTCCACGTCTTGCCGTCGGCCAGCCTGATGGTGACGGGGGTGTCGTTGACGATGGAGCCCAAATGATAGCCGCGGTTGAAGGCGGTCAGATAGACCATGGGCTTGGCAAGGGAGCCTATTTGCCTTCTGCCTTCGATGACGCGGTTGAAGCCGTCGTACTTGGGGGTGCGGCTGCCCACCACCGCCGAGATCTCGGCGGTGCGCCAGGAGCTGACCACCATGGCAGCCTCCAAGCCCTTAAGATTGCGCTCATTTTCGATGGCATCGAGGGTTTGGGCCACCGCAGTCTCCGCTGCGATTTGCGCCTGCGGATCGAGGCTGGTGAAAATGCGGATGCCGTTGCCTGACAAAAAATCCTGACCAAAGCGCGAGGAGATCTCATGCTTGAGCACGCCCATGAAGGCGGGGGTCTTAGAATAATTCATCGACCCGCGCTTAATGACATTCAAAGGCTTGGCCGCATGCTGCTCGTATTGAGCCTCTGTCAAATGCCCGCGGTTTTTGAGCACGGCCAGCACCGTATTGCGCCGCTCAAGGGCATTATCGGGGTGGCGCCACGGATCATAATAAGAGGGGCCTTTGATGAGCCCCACCAGCAAGGCTGCCTGATCGACCGACAGCTCCGAGACCGGCACGCCAAAGTAGAAGTAAGAGGCCAGACCGAAGCCGTAGATTCCTGCTTTGCCGTTTTGACCCAAATAAATCTCGTTTAAGTAGGCCTCCAAGATCTGATCTTTGGTGTAGCGGTGATCCATGATCAGGGCCATGATGAGTTCTTTGAACTTGCGCGCATAGCTTTTTTCGTTGGTCAAAAAGTAGTTTTTGACCAATTGCTGCGTGATGGTGCTGCCCCCTTCGACCACGCGCCCTGCCAAAAGGTTGCGCACGAAGGCCCGGCCGATGGCCCACGGATTGATGCCCATGTGTTCGTAAAAACGCCGATCTTCAATCTCAAGGAGGGTGGCGATTAAGGTTTGCGGCACCTCATCGAGGGTGATGAAGATGCGATCTTCCTTGGGCTCGATGCGGTTGATGCGATCCAAGAGCACGGGATCCATGCGCGCATAAGAAAGCTCCTGCATGGTGTCGGCATTTAAGAGCCTGCCGATGCGCCCCTCGTCAAACTCCACAAGCAAGGTGGTGCGATCTTCCTCGCCGTCGGGAAAAGAGAAGGGACGCTTGATGAGCACGATGCGCCCGGTCTTTTCATTGACGGCATATTCCCCGGGGCGCTGCGGCTGCGGCACCTCGCGGTATTTGAGCAGACTAAGCTCATAGAGCATCTGCTTAAAAGACAGTCTTTGCTCGGGGTAAAGCTCCAAAGGACGCGAGTAGACCACCGCAGGCAAGACCCACTTGTCGTCAACTTCAAACTGCTCCATGACCACCGCATCAAAGTACACGAAAAAGGCGGCGAGGATCACAAACAGTCCCGCGGCGGCCTTGAGCATGAACATGGCAAAGCGGCGGCGAGAATTTTTAAAGCACAGGCACAGCCGGTGTTTGACAGTGCCATCCTGCGTTTCACCCCCGGCTCTCTTTTCATGATCAGAGTCATCAGAGGGCGCATCTTCTTGCAAAGAAGTCTTTGCAGGATTTAAAGAGACATCATTGTCCTTTTGCACCAAAGCATCCTCTAAATCCCATGGCACGGATGCCCCGTTTGCATCATCAGGGGCCTGCTTCTCTTTGTCTGCCTGCTCTTCATTGTTTACATCAGAAAGACTCTTATCTTGCCAATCCTCAAAAGAGCTGCCGCAAACTTCCTCTTGGGCAGTCTCATTTGGCACAAAGCTCTCATCAAAGCCCTGCTGCATGTCTTCTTGTGCCAAAGCGCCCTCTTCTGTTGCGCTTTGCGCCTTGTCTTTTGCACGCAAGCGTTGCTCTTTATCCTGTGCCTGAGGCTCTAAATCGGCGTCAGACGATTGGTCTTTTTTTAAGCCCTCGCGGCGTTTGGCAAGCAGATCGCGGCTGAAGGAGGCCATCTCGTCCTCAGAATCAGAAGCATCATCGCAAGCTTTTAATGCTGAAGGAACGTCATCTTCGTCAAGAGCAGAGAAACCAAGTAAATCCTTCGGATCTTGTGTGGTCATATCGGGAAGTTCTAAGCTTAGATAAGATTAACTGCGGGCCTTATCATAGCACAAACCCCGCGCTTGCGCGGCTTAATGCACAGGGGCGCTTTTGCGCCTGATTGTGCCGTCGATCGGCTTTGAATACTTGTCAAGCCTTTAAAAATCAGCAATAATCACGCCTCAAAGAGTTTTTTGCCCTCTTTAATTATTAGTTATTCATGCCACAGAGCAATCAGCATAGTTGAAAGAAGGACATTAAGTATGGCTGCCAAAAAAAATCCGGCCGCTCCCGAGTCCGCTAACGTCTCAGAGCACATCGAATCCATGGGACCCCTGGCCATTGCCGGCGTCACTCCTTATCAGGAGAAGCCCGGCGAAGAGTACATGAACGAGGCCCAAAAGCAGCACTTTCGCACCATCCTCGCAGCTTGGAGAGATCAGTTGCGCTCTGAGGTTGACCGCACCGTCAATCACATGAAATCGGAAGCTTCCAACTTCCCCGATCCCGTAGACAGAGCCTCCCAGGAAGAAGAGTTTGCCTTGGAACTGCGCGCCCGCGATCGCGAAAGAAAGCTTATCAAGAAAATCGAAAAGACCTTAAGAAAGCTTGATCAAGACGAGTTCGGTTACTGCGAGCAATGCGGCGACGAAATCGGCATCAAGCGCCTCGAAGCCCGTCCCACCGCCGATCTGTGCGTAGACTGCAAGGCTTTGGCCGAGATTAAGGAAAAGCAGCTTGAGGGCTAGTCTTGACAGACTATGCCACCCGCTTTGCTCCCACCCCGTCAGGCAGACTGCATCTAGGTTCGACAGTCGCCCTGATAGGCTCTTACCTGAGGGCCAAAGAGCAAGGCGGAGCCTTTTTGATCCGCATAGAAGATCTTGACTTTGCGCGCTGCCGCAAAGAGCACGCCGATGCCATCTTGCACGAAATTGCCGCCCTCTCCATCATCCCCGACGCCCCAATCCTCATTCAAAGCCAAAACCTGCCCGGGTATGAGCATGCCTTGCAAAAGCTCAAGGCCCTGCCCGAGGTTTATTATTGCAATTGCACGCGCGCCCTCTTAAAACAAAGGCCCTGCAGGTGTTTTTTGCAAAATTTAACCGAAGGCGCCGTCAAAATCAGGCTTTCTTTGGATGAAAGCTTTGAAGATGCCGGCTTGGGACTTGTCAGGGGGAGAGAAAAAAGCGAGCTTTTAACCTTAAAAAGGCGCGATGGCATTATTGCCTACTCTTTTGCCTGCGTAATCGACGATCTTAAGCAAAAGATCACCGAGGTGGTGCGAGGCTCTGATCTGCTTGAGGCATCCTTTGCCCAAAATGCCTTATACGGGATCTTAGGCTGCAGGCCTCCCTCTTATCTGCATCTGCCACTGGCAGTTTGCGGGAAGGATAAGCTTTCAAAGCAAAACCGCGCAGCGGCGATATTTGATCTTTTAAGGCCGCCTCTTATCATCTGCGCCTCCTTGAAGATCTTGGGCCTGCCTTATAAAGACTATTTAAAGGAGGCCTTAAAAAGCGCACCGGACGAGAAAAGGCAGTGCGAGGAGATCTTAAAAAGCGCAACAAAAGAGTTTGCGGTTGAAAAATTAAGGCACGGCAGCCTCGACACCTGCGGGGATTTTTGGTCTGAATTTGCCCTTAAGGCCCCTGATGAAAGCTTTAAGCCAAAGAGCAAAGAGGGCTGCCTGTGATGGCGTCTGGCGCTTTTTTGCCTGCGCCTGCGCACGCACGGCGGGGCTTTTGGGATATAATGTGACCTCAAAAAAGACCATCGGACTTTATTTGCCACATAATTAATAGAAAGAGGACATTAAAAATTTCGCTACTAGATCCCGGCCTTGACGAGATGCTCGCCGAGCACAAGGCCCAAGTTATGGAGCATGGCACGACGCGGCTGGTCCTCAACCGTGATCAGCACCCCGTTCGCGTCGGCGATTTTTCCCGTGCAGCCATCAAAACCTGTGAAGGCTTAATCAGCCACGGCTACAAAGCTTACCTGGTGGGAGGCTGCATTCGCGATCTGCTGCTGGGACTTAAGCCCAAGGATTTTGATATTGCCACCAATGCCACTCCCGAGAAAGTCAAAGCCATTTTTTCCAATTCCAGGATCATCGGCAGGCGCTTTAAGATCGTGCATGTGGTCTATGGCAACGAGATCATCGAGGTAACCACCTTCAGAAGCAGCAAAAAGATCAAACGCAGCGGCGCCACCGTTTCCGACGGACAGGGCATGCTGGTGCGCGACAATACTTACGGCACCAAGCCCAGCGAAGACAGCACCCGCCGCGACTTTACCATCAATGCCCTGTACTTTGATCCTGCCGACGAGAGCATCATCGATTTTCATGCAGGATTGCATGATCTCAACCACCGCCTCATCGAAATCATCGGCGATCCCAAGGTGCGTTACGCAGAAGATCCCGTGCGCATGATAAGAGCCGTGCGCTTTAAGGCCAAACTCGGTTTTGAGCTTTCAGAGCAAACGCGCGAATCCATCCTGACCATGAAGGAGCTTTTGACCAATATTTCCAATGCCCGCATGTTCGAGGAGGTCAACAAGCTGTTTTTGTCAGGCCACGGCCGCGCAAGCTTAAGCGAGCTTATCCGCTACGAGCTTTTGGATCTGCTCCTGCCCAATCAGCAAGAGATCATTCACTCCCAAAGCTTCCACGATTTTGTGTCCTATTCTTTGGCAAGCTCCGATGAGCGCACGCAGGCAGGACTGCGCAACAAACCTTATTTCCTGTACGCAGTTTTGCTGTTTACCAAACTTCATGACAAGCTCAAAGAGCAGCAAATCAGCGAAGAATCAGGCAGCGCGGACAACATCATCAGCGGCATTGCCGTGCAGATCATCTCCGAGCAAAGCACGGCCACCGATATTCCTGCGGCCATCTGCGAAGACATCATCGAGCTTTACCTTTTGTACTTCAAGCTTTTCAGCCCGTACCTTACGCAAGATGACATCGACAAGATCACCAAGCGCTCCTATTTCAGGGCCTCCTTTGATCTTTTGAAGCTGCGCTGCCGCTTTGACGAGTCGTTAACGCCTTTTGTGGAGTTTTACGCGCCCTACTACGAGGAAAGCTCGCGTCTTGCCAAAGAGCGCAATCAAAAGCGCCAGGAAAAATTCCAAAAGCGCCTGCAAAAGACGGCCGAAACCAAGCGTCCCGTCAAAGGCAAGAAAGCAGGGACCAAGATCCCTTTTGAAGAAGATGCGGCAGCCGAGCGCGAAGCCCGTCTGGCCAAGGCCAGGGCCTGGCGCATTGCCATGAATTTGGATCCTTAACCTTATTAAGACAATCAAAGGCCGGCCAAGCCGGCCCTTTTTTTACCGTCATGATCACCATCTTAGTAGGCTTAGGCACCAACCTCGGAGACAAAAAAGCCAACCTCTCAAAGGCTTTGTGCCTGTTGCGCGCCGAGGGCTTTGAGATCTTAAAAAAAAGCCCGCTCTATGAAACCAAGCCTTGGGGCTATGCACAGCAGGATGATTTTTGGAACATGATTGTGCTTGCCAATGCAAACAAAGAGCCCCAAGAGGCATTGGAGGCTTTGCAAAAAATTGAAAATGCCCTGGGGCGGGTGCGGGATGGAGCCGTGCGCTTTGGTCCGCGCACGATGGATCTTGATATCCTCGATATCAAAGGCGTACTCTCAGACGATGAGCATCTGACGCTGCCGCATCCGCGCCTTGAACAGAGGGCTTTTGTGCTGGCTCCTTTGTGTCAAATGGATGAAAATTACGAGTTTGCCAATAAAAAAACCGCCAAGGCCCTCTTTGAGCGTCTGAGCGATGATGAGAAGTTCTCGGTAAAACGGCTTGACGATGAAATAGGAGAAAACAGTTGAACATTGCCCTGATTGCAGGCTTAGGCAACCCGGGGGCCAAATACGAGCACACCAGGCATAATTTGGGCTGCGATGTCTTGTTTAAGCTTGCCGATGCCCACCGCATTGCCCTTGAGCCCCAATCGAAGTTTCAAGGCCTGGTAGGCCGCGGCACCATCGGCACAGTTGAGGTCAGGCTGGCCTTTCCCACCACCTTCATGAATGAATCGGGCCGCTGCATCGGCGCCTTGTGCGCTTTTTACCGCATATCAGCCCAACAGATTTTGGTGGTGCACGACGAGCTTGACTTGAACCCGGGGTTCATGAAATTAAAACAAGGCGGGGGACTTGCAGGCCACAACGGCCTTAAAAGCATCAGCGCAGCCTTGGGCAAATCCCAAGACTTTTGCCGCTTGAGAATGGGCATCGGCAAAGCATCATTCAAGGGCGATGTCATCAACTATGTGCTGGGCAAGCCTGCACCTGATGAGCGGCAGATGATAGAAGAGTGCAGCGATGCTGCGGTCAGAGGCATTGAGATCCTGCTTGAGCAGGGTTTTGCCAAGGCCTCTAACTTTATCAACGGCTTTAAGCCTCAGACGGCTTAATTTGAGGAGAATTTTTAAGATGGGATTTAATTGCGGAATCGTCGGCCTGCCCAATGTGGGCAAGTCAACCTTATTCAATGCGCTGACCAAGGCCGGCATTGCAGCGGAGAACTTTCCTTTTTGCACCATCGAGCCCAACACCGGCATCGTCCCCGTGCCCGATCCGAGACTTCAGGTGATTGCCGATATCGTCAAGCCTGCCAAAGTAGTGCCTGCGGCCATGGAATTTGTGGACATTGCAGGCCTGGTAAAAGGAGCCTCGCAAGGCGAGGGGCTTGGCAATCAGTTTTTGATGAACATTCGCCAAACCGATGCCATCGCCCACGTGGTGCGTTGCTTTGATGATGACAATGTCATTCACGTAAGCGGCAAGATCAGCCCTTTAGATGATGTTGAGATCATCAATACCGAATTGGCCTTAGCCGATCTTGAAGTGTGCGACAAGGCCTTAAACCGCCTGCGCAACCGCGCCCGCACGGGCGGGGACAAGGAGGCTCAGGTGCAGGCGGCTGCACTGACCAAGGCCAAAGAGGCCTTGGAGGCAGGCCAAATGCTGCGCATGGTTTCATTTGCCGATGAGGAGCTTAAGGCCCTGCGCAATTACGACTTATTGACCCAAAAGAGCGTGATGTACATTGCCAATGTCTCAGAAGACGGCTTTGCCGATAACCCCTATCTTGATGCCCTTGCCGCATACGCTCAAAAAGAAGGCTCGGTGACCGTACCCGTCAGCGCCGCCATCGAGGCCGATTTGGCCTCCATGGAAGATGAGGAAAGAGAGGAATTCATGCAAAGCTTAGGCTTAGAAGAGCCCGGGCTCAACCGCGTGATCCGCGCAGGCTACAAGCTGCTGGGGCTGCAAACCTTTTTCACGGCAGGCCCAAAGGAAGTGCGTGCCTGGACGGTCAAGATCGGAGCCACCGCCCCGCAGGCTGCAGGCAAGATCCACACCGATTTTGAGCGCGGCTTCATCAGAGCCCAGACCATCTCCTACGAGGACTTTGTAACCTACAAGGGCGAGGCAGGCGCCAAGGAAGCAGGCAGATTGCGCTCTGAGGGCAAGGACTATGTGGTGCAGGACGGAGATCTCTTCGAGTTCTTGTTTAACGTCAAATAAGGCATCGCAAATTTTGGATAAAAATCCTTGCGGCGCACTGTTTTGGTTAAAGCATGCCCGCA
>CAZYXT010000030.1:19918-21733 GCA_964651505.1 uncultured Enterobacterales bacterium | reverse complement strand
ACATTCTAAATTTTGTGATCTAGATCACATTTCTCTTTACCCTCTTGCAAACTAACTTATTGAGTTTACACAAGAAAATTAAAAACCGCGCGCCAACTGCGAGCGCAGAAAAATATAAATCGGGCCAATCTTTATAGTTATCTCCACGAGGGGCCTTCCTTTTGGCCTCAAATTCGGAGACAAACATGAAAGTTTTAAACGATTATTTGAAAAAATTTGCAGGCACCGTCATCCCCTGTGCCTTGGCCTGCTCGATGGCCATAGCCGCCCCCTTGCAGGAGGTGCGCTTTGATTCGAACACCACATTGCCCTCCTCCATCGACGAGGCGGTGGCAGGTTTTGTGGGGCGCGAGATCACAGCCGAGCTTCTTAAAAATGTCATCGACGAGGTCAGCCGCTATTGCCAAGAGCAGGGATTTGATTACACGCAGGCCTTTATCCCCGAGCAGGTTATCAAAAACGGCGTGCTCAATTTGTACGTGCACGAATCAAGGCTTGGCAAGGTCACGGTTGCAGATGCGGCAGGACTGACCGAAGGGACGGTGCAGATGTTAAGCCAAAGGCTTTATGACGCGCAAGGGGAGCTTTTGGATCCTGAGAGCCTTGAAAACCATCTGCTCAAACTTTCTGATTTGGGCGTCTTTGACGTTAAGGGCAGGTTCACCGAGGATTTGAATCCCAATCTTATGGTTGAGTACGAGGACAACGGCCTTGCAAGCTTCAACGTCTTTGCCGACAATCACGGCACCAAGTCGGCAGGCCGTTACCGCTTCGGCGCTTTGGGCAAGCTTAAGAACCTGACGGGCAATGCCGACACCCTGTCCTTGTTCTACGCCCGCTCTGACGAGCAGCAGAACAACTACTCCTTGGGCTATGAAATCCCTGTCAGCACCCACCCGACCGTCTTGGGCTTTGTCATTTGCCTTAGCGACTATGATTTGGCGCGCGAGTATGCCCAATTGGGCGCTCAGGGGCGCTCGCAAACCTACGAGGCCTATATTCGCGAGCCTCTTGTGCGCGATGCTGCCCACAGGCTCGATTTGACCTTCGGTCTGCGCTACCGGGACTTAAAGGACGAGTTTGACCGCTTTGACATCGAATTTAAAAAGAGCACCTACGCAGCCTATGCAGGAGCGCAGGGCATGATGCTCACAGATGACGGCACATCCTTGGGCGGCTTTGCCAAGATCACCTTGGGCAAGCTTAAAAACCGCGATGACTTTGATTTGTACGATGACAATGTCTTTGGCATCTTAAACTTAGGCGGCAGCGTGCTCTCCCCTCTCAACGATCATGTAAGCATCACCGCACAGGCACAATTGCAAATTGCCTCAACCTCTTTGGACAGCTCCGAGGACTTTGTGATCGGCGGGGCCTCGGCCGTCAGCGCCTACAGCTCCAACACGGCCTCGGGGGACACGGGCGCCTTTGTCAGCGCAGGCTTGCAGTTTAAGCCCTTTGCATCCTTTGACTTTACCGTCACCCCCCACATCGACGCGGGCGTCTGCAAAGACGAAGGCTATGACAGCGTCAAGCTTGCCGCAGCAGGCGTGAAGCTGCAGGCAAACTATCAAGGCTTCTATGCTGCCTTGGATGTCGCCACCGCCTTAGGGGCCCGTCCTTACGAAGACATTGACGATGCGCAGATTTGGTTCACCTTCGGCTACAAGTACAGCTGATCCGAAACTTCTATTGGAGAGAAAGAAACATGAATTTTACCGCTGTTTGCAAATTAAGCCTGATTGCCGCAGCCTGCTGCGCAACCTTTCCCTGCTTAGCCCTAAGCGTAAGCGATTGCCTTGATAAAGGCGGGGC
>CAZYXT010000030.1:2917-19818 GCA_964651505.1 uncultured Enterobacterales bacterium | reverse complement strand
TTTACGGACCTGATGACACTAAGGTTGTAACCCATTTTGATGAGACGGGCATCGGCACGGCCGAAGAGCTTTTGCAGCTAACAGACAATTCCGGCAAATACTGGCTGTACGATGACATTGAGCTTGGCACTTTGACAGAGGATCTGGGCACTTTCAAAGGCAGCCTTGACGGCGCCTACAACACCATCTCCTATGAAATGCAAGTTGACAATGCCCAAGGCAATGCAGGCCTGTTTGATGTCATTGACGGGGCCAAAATAAGCAATCTTAAGCTTGAGGCGCAGCTTAAGGTTTCAGATCTGACAGGTGACGTCACCATGGGCGCTTTGGCAGGCACCATCAAGGACAGCACCCTTGTGAGGGTGGAGGCGGCAGGCACCGTTTTGGAGGCCGATAATTTGAACGGCAATAAGGTTTACGCAGGAGGCCTGGCAGGCAGCCTTGAGGGGGAGAACTCCTTTGAAGACGTCAAAAGCTTTGTGCAAAACAATATTGAAAGCTCTGATGATGCCATCGTCGGGGCCATGATAGGCAAGGCTCAAGGAGAGCTTGCGCTTTCAGGTCTGACCGCCTCTTTTAATACGGATTTTGAGAGCATCGGGCAAAACAATCTTGACAACGGCACTGAGGTTGCCTCAAGCCTTGAGGAGGGGCTTAAAGCTGCAGGAGATGATTGTGATGGCAACATCATCTATCAAGATGAGCAAAAAGCCTCCCACCAAGGCTTTTTGCTCCCGTACTTTGTCGATGACGCCCAATCCGAGTACGACGGCACACAGCAAAGCTACGAGTATGACAGCGATTACTTTGATAGCATAAACTTTGGGGTGACGGTTCAAAGCTCAAGTGAAAATGAAGAGCGCTTCATGATTGATGCGGGCGCTTATGACTACGAGTTCAGCTCAAGTTATGAGGGCGGACGCTACATCATCAAAAACGCTCAAACCCAAGGCTCCCAAGGCACCGGCACCTATACCATCACTCCCGTGTATCTTGGGGAGATCCAAATAGGCAGCGCCCAAATCGAAGAAGGCTCTGAACTGCCATCTTTTGAAATTGCCAACCTCGATGACTTTAAGGACAAGTTTGTCGAGGGCGAAAGCATTGACGATCTGCAAATAGAGTTTGCGGTTGAGGAGGGGGCAGCCGATAACCCCGGGGAGTACGAGATAAGCGCGCAGTCTGCAAACAAGAACTATGTCTACACCTTTAAAACGGGCACCCTGACGGTCACGGCCAAGGCAGAGTCCGAGACTGAAACTCCGACAGAGCCTGAGACTGAACAGCCTGAAACCGCGGTTGAGCCTGAGACTTCTGCAGATCCTGAGACTCCGTCCGGGCCTGACGTTTCAAGCAAGCCTGCTGCCGATGATAATGACGGCTCAGACCAAATCCTCGATGCGGGCATGGAGCAGGCTTTAAGCCTTGAGCTTAACGATGAGCTCTCCCCTTGCGATTTTTGCAAGGGGCCTGACTTGGTGGACTTTGCCAACGAGAGTGCCAAACATGAAGTGCAGGGGGTCAGACTGCTCTCAAGCGCCTCAAACTTAAATCTGATTGCAGCCACTGCAGATGATCCTAATGCCGATGACGACGATCGCAGGCTTATCATCGCAAAATACAATCCGGCATCGGACGATCAGATTTCGTGATCTTAAAAAGTCAAAGCAATTGTTTAGTTGTTACACCTCCTAAGATTAAGGCCGGCCATGCCCGGCCTTTGTGCTTTTTTGAACATGCCTTGAGGGGGCGGCGCGGCCTGTGCAGATCTTTTATTTTTGGGCTTTTTTGATCTTTGCTGTCTTTTTGCTCTCCTCAAGACTGTGAAATACAAGACAGCCGGTATTTTCAAAAAGACAAAATGCGGCGTAACGATTTGATTAAGCGGAAGTTTTCTTGTTTATAAGTTGCAACTAAGATCCAAGCTATGCGTTTATTTGAATAAAAATCACGTTTTTGCCTCATGCCTTTATTTACAATAAACAAAGGCTTGCAAGCCGTGGGAATGTCTTGATGTGCAGGTTGACCCCATGACGAGAAAAAAACTGTTGCCCAAGCTTATCTTTAAGCAGGATCAAACCATTGTTGCCCAGCTTTATGATTTTTTGCGCGAACTCATCACGCAGGGGAGGATCTTGCCTGACACCCCTCTGACCGAAAACGATCTGGCCACCCATTTTGCAATCTCGCGCCAGCCTGTAAGACAAGCCCTGCTGAGGCTCTCCCATGACGGCCTGATAGACGTGATCCCCCAGCGCGGCAGCTTTGTCACCAAAATCTCCGTATCCAATCTCATCGGGATCTGCTTTATCCGCTGCGCCATCGAATGCAATGCCGTTTACGAGGGCTTTAAGCTTGACGATAAGACCTTTAAAAGCGTGTCAGGCAAATTAAAGCGCATTTTGAAAAACCAAACCGATCTGGTGGCCAATCTCAAGCATAAAACCGATTTGAGCGAGGCCGAAAAAGGCCGCTTTTTAAAGCTGGACGATAAGTTTCACTGCACCATTTGCTCTTTTTCGGGAACCGATTTGGCCTGGCAGACCATTCAATCAAGCAAGGCCAACATGGACAGGATCCGCTATTTGTCCATCGGCCGCCACTCTAACCCTCAGGCTCTGCTTGGGGAGCACCAAGCTTTATTTGAGGCCATCGAGCAAAAGAACTTTGATGCGGCAAGCTTTATCTTGCGCGATCACCTCTATGAGATCACCAAGACCTATCAGCCCATCATGCAAAGCAATGCCGAGTGGTTTTACATAGAAAACTAAAACAAAAAGCTGCTCTTTTTTAAGAGCACGAAGCTTACCGCTCCTGCGCTGCCGCGATGTTCAACCTCATAGCCCGGCACCGCTTCGTGTCGTCCTGCAGGCATTTCGGCATAGATGAGCCCCCCGTCTTTTAACAGATCTTTTTGCAAGATAAGTTTGAGGCTCTCTTTTAAAAGCGTGCTTTGGTATGGCGGATCCAAGAAGATGAGATCGCATTGAGTGCTGCATCCTTGCAAAAACTTTAAGGCATCGGCGTTTGCAACTTTGACCTTGGGGGTAAAGTCATGGCATTCGTTGCACAAATTCAAATAATTGCTGCGGTCAAGCTCCACCAAGGTTAAGGACGAAGCTCCGCGGGAGAGGGCCTCAAGGCCCAAAGCGCCGCTGCCTGCAAAAAGATCCAAGACCTCAGCCCCGATGGTTTTGCTGCCCAAAAGATTGAAGATGTCTTCGCGTACCCTATCGGGGGTAGGGCGCAGTCCCGACACATTCAGGACTTTAAGTCTGCGTCCTTTATAGATCCCGCCTATGATCCTTACGGTTGATTGTTCCATGCCTTATTTCTCCGCAATTTGCCACATTTTATCGCCTGTTGGGGGCTTGCTTTAAGGATTTGCTAAAATACCGCCTGAACGTATTTTCTCGCAAGAGACACTGCATAAAATCTGCAGCAAGGAACAGGATATGGCTGGATTTTTCTCATTTTTCCGCAAAAAAACCAAAAATGAAGACAAAAAGAGCGATGACAAGCTTCAACAAGCAAAGCAGGAGCAATCAGACAGGGCCGCGCAGCAATCTTATAAGCCTCAAACTTTAGAGGGCTCAAAAATCCAAGAGATGGGCCAAGAGCAAAGCAATGCCGGCAAGCCTCAGACTCTCTCTCAAAGCGCAGCCTTAAAAGCAAAAGAGCCAAAGGTTGAGCCTGCCTTGAAAGCATCAGCACAAGATCAAATCGCCAAGTCCCGACAGCCAAAAGAAGAAGCGCGCACCGACGCTCAAAGCACCCCTGCCAAGACTGAGGATAAGAAGAACACTCAGGATGACAATGCCCAAAAGACGAAAGATGCTGCCAATACTGCCGCAAGCGATGTTCCAAAAGACAAAGAGGGCTCTGCCCAAAAGGCAGCAGGCAAGAAAAAGGTAGCCTTAAAAAATAAGGCCGAATCTGCAAATATCGATGAAGCCCCAAAAACCGATGCTTCAGCGGATGTCGGCTGTCTTAAAGATGAGAGTGCTGCCAAAGCCCCCGCTTTAGAAGATGTCCCCAAGACTCAAGAGCACTCAACGGAGCAAAGCACGCTGCCGCGCCGCGGCAAGCGCAAGGCCAAACAAGAGCAAAAAAAGGAACAAAATACTACAGAGCAAAAAGAGCAGGCGCAACCTGCCAAGAATGCTTTGGCACAAGACTCTCATGATGCGCAGGTTTCTGATAAAGAGCAGCCCTCAGAGGAGCCAAGCATAGAAGATCAAGGCGTAAAGCAGTCTGCGACAATCCAAAGCATTGAGAGTAAAGCTGTACAAATCTCTCAAGATGGGCAGGATGCAGATGAGGCAGCTTCAAAGGAAAAATCCGAGGAGGCCTTATCCTTTTTTGAGAGGTTAAAAAAGACCCGCGAAAATCTTGCCTTTGGCATCAGCGCCTTTGTGAAGGGCCGCCAGATCGACGATGAACTTTATGATGATTTGGAAACGGCTTTGCTTACTGCCGACTTGGGCGTTGAAACCACGCAGATGGTGATTGACAAGCTTAAAAACGAAGCCAAATTGCGCGAGCTTCATGATGCGGCCCTGCTCAAAAAGAGGCTTGCTTTGATCCTTTACGAGCTTCTTGAGCCCTGTCAAATCGAGCTTAAACCCAAGAGCGAGGATGGCAGCCCCTTTGTGATCTTGATGGTCGGGGTCAACGGGGCAGGCAAGACCACCACCATCGGCAAGCTTGCTGCCAAATTCCAAGAGCAGGGCTTAAAGGTGATGCTGGCCGCAGGCGACACTTTCAGGGCAGCGGCTTCAGAGCAGCTAAAAGAGTGGGGCCAAAGAGCAGGCGTGCCCGTGATTGCCCAGGATACCGGCTCTGACAGCGCTTCGGTGCTTTATGATGCCCTGTCATCTGCCAAGGCCCGCAAAGCGGACGTTTTGATCTGCGATACGGCAGGCAGATTGCAAAACAAAGAAAATTTGATGAACGAGCTCAAAAAGATTGTCAGGGTATTAAAGAAGATTGACGAAAAGGTGCCCCACGAGGTGCTGCTGGTGCTCGATGCGGCCACCGGGCAAAATGCCGTTTCTCAAACCAGGCTGTTCAAAGAGGCCGTGGATGTGACGGGCTTGTGCTTAACCAAGCTTGACGGCTCAGCCAAAGGCGGGGTGGTCTTTGCCCTGGCCTCGCAATTTAAGCTTCCCATTCGTTACGCGGGCATCGGGGAGAAGGCCTCTGATCTTAGAGTGTTTAAGGTCAAGCCTTTTGTCGATGCCCTGCTTGATCTGCAATAAGGCAAGATGATCTGAGGGGGCAATTTGAAGCTTAAAACTTTGGCTTTTGGCACGGCAGCCTTGCTGCCTGCCGCGGTCTTGGCCGCCCCCGAGGGGGTGCAAACCACCGAGGCGGTGGTGGTGACGGCGACCCGTTCAGAGCAGAAACTAAGCGAAGCAACAAGCTCGGTGAGCGTATTGGGGGCAGAGCAGCTGAGGCAGAAAAACCAAGACAACCTGCCTTCTTTGTTGCAGGATGTCAATTCGGTCAATCTGATCTCAGACGGAACCCCGGGAGTCAAAAGGATCTCCTTGCGCGGCGAAAGTTCATCGCGCAGCCTGCTTCTTTTTGACGGACAGAGATTTGATGATGCCAAGACCAAATCGGGAGCGCCTTTTTTGGTCAATCCCTTCTTTGTCGACCGGGTGGAGATCGCAAGGGGCCCCTCTTCGGTCTTGTACGGCTCCGATGCCTTGGGCGGCATCGTCAATGTCATAAGCTATGATTATCATGATCGCCCCGCAGGCGGCGATGTCGGCATTTTCTACAACGGTCAGGGAGATGGCTTTAGCGAGTACCTCAATCTGTCGGGCACCGTCGGGGATTTTAAGTATAAGTTGGGGGGCTTTGGCACACAGATGGGGGATATGTATCTGTCAGGTCACGAGCGCCTTGAGAGCACCTCCTACCGGCAAAAAGGCTTTAACGGTGCGATAAGTTACGATTTTACGGAGCACTTTAATGCCGAGCTTTCCCACGAGTACTTTGATTTGGCAGCCCATACGTCAAGCACCGCCAAGGACAGCCGCTACAGCGAATTCACAGGATATATGCCAACCTGGTCTCGCCAAAAGACGGCGCTTGGCTTGAACTTTGTCGATCTTAACGACGCGGTGCAAAAGGTCAGCTTTAAGATCTATGAGCAAAACACCAAAAAAGACTTTACCTCCAGCGTTTCGGCGGCAGGGCCTTATGTTTTTGCCTATAACGATCAGAAAACTTACGGGTTTAACCTGCAAACCGAGCTTGCCTTAAACGATTATCTGTTTTTGATCACGGGCGCGGAAAGCAGGTTTGATGAATTGGAAAGCGACAGCGGCGCAACTTTTAATCTTGGCACGGCAGGATCGGGCAGTGCCGTCATCAAAGATCGGGACTGCAAACAGCAGCATCATGCGTGGTACGGTCTTTTGCAGGCTTATTTGACCGATGATCTCAGCGCCGAGGCAGGAGTGCGCTACAACTATGTCGTAACCGACAGCGGCACAAGCAGCATGGCTGCACAGCTTGGCAGCGCGGGCTTCTCTTCTGATTTGAGCAAGTCCGACGGCTCTGTTCGCTACAGCAGGTGGGTGGGATCTTTGGGCCTTAACTTGCGCTTAAATGATCAGGCCTCCTTGAGGGCCAATTACTCGCAAGGCTATCGTGTGCCCAATTTGCAGGAGCTTTACATCACCACCTTTACAGGACAGATGCAGCAGGGCAACAGCTCTTTGGAGGTTGAGACCTCCGATAACTATGAAATAGGGATGAACTATCGCAACGGGGGACTTACGGCCGATCTGAGCCTGTTTTACAGCGCAGCTGACAATTATATCGATACGGTCAATATCGGAGGCTCGTCTTTTTACGGCATGGAGGTTTACACTTATCGCAATATCTCCAAGGCCAAAACCTTCGGGGCCGAGCTTGAGCTTTCTTATGCCCAAGGCTCCTTTGCCCCCTATTTGAATGTGACGGCCATGCGCCGCAAGTACGATACGGGCAGCGACAGCAGTTATGACACGGGCGTGCCCAAGTTAAAAGGG
This sequence comes from uncultured Enterobacterales bacterium, assembly GCA_964651505.1. Classification (GTDB taxonomy): domain Bacteria; phylum Pseudomonadota; class Gammaproteobacteria; order Enterobacterales; family Succinivibrionaceae; genus Avisuccinivibrio_A. Next base: position 12,769 of record CAZYXT010000030.1, on the reverse strand, counting down.
AGAATGGGTCTTAAGCATGAAGACGATTATGGAATAAATCGCTATTGCATCGATCTTTTTGCCCGCTTTGCTGCGGCCTCTGACAATGACAATCTTGACGGCAGCTCGTACTTTGACGACTGTCATCTTGCAGGCTATGCCACTTTAAATCTTTCCTTTGTTTTGTACGCTGGATCCGATCGGGCCCTTAAGATCTACGCAAGCGCCGAGAATATCCTCGATAAGCGCTACCGGGTAAGCGAGCTTATCGAGGAGCCCGGGCGTTTCTTTACCTTGGGCGCATCTTACAGCTTTTAATCAAAGCAAACGGTAGATAATGGGAACCCTCAGGGAAATCTCCCCCGGGGCTTTAAGCAGGAGGGTGCCTTGCAATGATTTGGCAAGCTTTAAGGCCGCCTCATCTAAAAGCTTGTAGCCGCTGCCTTGCACCAAAACAAAATCAGTCAGCGTCCCATCTTGCAGCTTAAACTCGATTAAAACCTCCCCTTGCATCTTGCGCCTGATGGCAGTGCGCGGGTAATTGGTTTTGCTTCTGATAAGGCTCAAAAGCCTGCTTTGCAGGGCAGCAAGGTTATCGGCGCCGGCATTTTGGGCAGCTTTAGCGTTGGATGATTGGGATGAAGATCCTGATGAGGCGTAGGTTGCCGTTGAAGCCTTGTCGTTTTGAATCTCTTTTGATGAGGCAGGGGCAGATTTTCTTTGCGCAGGCTTTGATGGTTGTGCAGGGCGGGCTTTTTCTTGCGCTTTGTCTGTGATCTGCGCTTTTTGGCCCTCAGAAGCTGGATCGGGCTTGCTTTGCATCGCTTCTTTTTGAGAGTCGCTTTTGGGCCCCGGCATCTTTATTTGCCCGGTATCCCGGGGGGCTGCCTGCTCTTTAATCGCCTCCCCTGGCGGCGCGTCAACTTCAAGCTTGCTTTTATCCACTAAAGGATTGCTCTTATTTGCGATAAAACTTTCGCCGCTGCCGCTTTGCTGCTGTGCAGAAGGTTTGATAAGAGGGCCTTGTTGTGCATGTTTTAAGATTTGTTCATCCTCTCTTGCAATGGTCAGCTTCAAAGATGAAAAGGAGCTTGGGATCCTCGCCTCAAAGTTTGCCTCAAACCAATGCGGCAAAGACAACAGCGCGGCAATCACCCCGATGAAGGCTGCGGTGCGGGCAATCAGATCTTCGCGCTCCAAGATCACGGCCTTGCCTCATCCAACGCGGTGTTGATGGTCAGGGCCCCCTTGGTATGGATCCTTGCCAGATCGGCCATGTCGATCACGGCTTGGGCAGGGGCGTTTTTGTCGATGTTCAAGATGATCCCCTCATAAGATCCTGCCTTTAAGATTTGCCTAAGCTCATCGGGGGCGACGGCGTTTTTATCCAAGTAAATTACGCCATGCTCATCCACGCTCACGGTCAAAAGCGCACTGTTGCCCTGCTTTGGCTGCGATGTCTCAGAGGATGGCAATTCCACGGTCAAAGAAGGCACGGCAAAGGTCATGGTCATGATAAAGAAAATGACCAGCATAAAAGTAACGTCGATAAGAGGCGTCAGATCGACTGATAAATCATCGTCCAAATCGCTCATGCTTCATCGTCCAATCTTGTTATGATTTGATTGCGCAGGGTTCTTAAATTGATGAGCACAAAATAATGCACCATCAAGGAGGGAATGGCCAAAGACAGACCCATCACCGTGGTCAGCAAAGCCTCCCAGATGCCTCCTGCCAATGCGGTGGGATCGGGCATGGAGCTTTGGGAGAGGTTGGAGAAGACCTCGACCATGCCCAGCACGGTGCCCAAAAGCCCGAGCAATGGCCCGATGGCCGCGCACAGCTTCAAAAAATACATGGAAAGATAAAGCCCCTTCAATTCCATGTACATGCATGAGCCGACCATGGACAGGCGCAATTGCGGATCTTGCCTGCCGGCGCTTTTGGCAATCTTTTTTATGAATGCGGGATTTTTTTTGACGAGGAGGGTCAATACGATGCCGCGGATGGCCATGAATACGGCAATCAATGAGAGAGCGGCCAGTGCCAGGCCGCTGTATCCTGCCTGATAGAAAAAGTTTATCATATGCTAAAAATAGTCTTCCTTTGTCAAATTCATCTCATACAATGATCCTTAAATCCTGTCTTCTCCATATTGGTGCATACTAGCACGGAAGGGCAGTGCCGTTGCGGCATATTTGTTCGCTGTTTTCTTTGCTCGGCAAGCGAGGAGATCTCCTAAACCATGATAACAGACGCTATGGTGGCGTTGTCCCGATGGCAATTTGCCATTACCTCAATGTACCACTTCCTATTCGTACCGCTGACCTTGGGCCTCTCGTGGATCATCTTCATCATGGAGCTTATCTATGTGAGGACCGGCAAGTCCGTTTACAAGGACATGACAAAGTTTTGGGGCAAGCTGTTTGGCATCAACTTTGCCATCGGCGTTGCCACCGGCATCACCATGGAGTTTGAGTTTGGCACCAACTGGTCTAACTACTCCCACTATGTCGGCGACATCTTCGGCGCCCCTTTGGCCATTGAAGGCTTGTTGGCTTTCTTCCTTGAATCAACCTTCATCGGCTTGTTCTTTACAGGCTGGAACCGCTTCTCCAAAAAAGGCCATTTGGCAATCACCTTTTTGACTGCTTTGGGATCCAATTTGTCTGCCATGTGGATCCTTATTGCCAACGGCTGGATGCAATACCCGCAGTTTGCCGAATTTTCGGCCGAAAAAATGCGCATGGAAATGACCGATTTTTGGGGGCTGATCTTCTCTGAGGTAGCTCAGGTCAAGTTTGCCCACACCGTGTGCGCAGGCTACGTGACCGCCGCCGTGTTCGTCATCGGCGTGTCGGCCTATCTTATCTACAGCAGGCGCAATATTTTGGCAGGCAAGCGCTCCATGACCGTGGCCATCGCCTTTGCCCTGTGCGGCTTGGCAGGCTCGGCTCTGACAGGCGACTTGTCGGCTTTAAAGGTAACCGAGCATCAGCCTGCCAAGCTTGCGGCCATGGAGGCCGAATATCACACACAAGAGCCTCCTGCATCCTGGTCAATCTTTGCCATTCCCCACGAGGCTGCCATGGATAACCTGATCTCCATCAAGGTGCCTGCCCTGTTGGGCCTGATTGCCACCCATTCTTTGGATACTGAGGTGATGGGTCTTAGGGATATCGTGGCGCACAATGAAGAGCGCGTCAGGGCAGGCGCCGTGGCGTACAAGGCCTTGCAGCAATTGCGCGACGGCACGGGCGATGAAAATGCCAAGGCTTTGTTTGAGGCCAACAAGCAAGATCTGGGCTACGGGCTGCTGCTTGTCGAGCATGCGGCCGATCCGCTCAATCCTTCTGATGGCGAAATCAAGGTTGCCGCGCGCAACAGCGTGCCCTCGGTTTGGATCTCCTATTACTCCTTCAGGGCCATGCTGGGGCTTGTCGGCCTGATGGGCATTGTCGTCTTGGGCGCAGGATTTTTCTTGTGGTACAAAAAAGATCTTGCAAAGCGTCCTTTGATCCTGAAGATCCTGATGGCCTCAGTTCTCCTGCCCTTTGCCTGTTGCGAGGCAGGCTGGATCTTAGCCGAGGTCGGGCGTCAGCCGTGGGCCATTCAGGACATTTTGCCCACCTACCTTGCCACCTCCACGCTCAGCGCCTGGGATGTGGCTTTGTCATTGCTGTGCTTCCTTGGCATCTACACGCTGTTCTTGCTGATTGAGCTTTTTGTCATGTACAAGGCCATCGTCAAGGGCCCTGCCTTATCCGAATCAAACGGGGGTGAATTAAATGCTGTTTGATTATGATACTTTGCAGATCATATGGTGGATCCTGGTCGGCGTTTTGCTTATCGGATTTGCCTTAACCAACGGCATGGACATGGCCGTTTCAACCCTGTTGTTTCCCATTTGCGGCAACAGGCGCCAAGAGCGCTCGGCCGTGATCTCCACCATTGTCCCCCATTGGGACGGCAATCAGGTGTGGCTCATCACCGCAGGCGGCGCCATTTTCGCAGCCTGGCCCGAGGTTTACGCGGCCGCCTTCTCGGGGCTTTACTGGGCCATGCTCCTGGTTTTGTTTGCCATCTGGCTGCGTCCTTTGGCCTTTGACTACCGCAATCACGGCGACAGCGAGCGCTGGTATCGCAACTGGGATCTGGCCTTGACCATAGGTTCATTGGTGCCCATGCTGATCTTCGGGGTGGCTTTTGGCAACTTGCTGCAAGGCCTGCCTTTTTATGCCGACGCCGATGCGCGCTGGCATTATGAGGGGGTCTTTTTGGGAGCATTGCTGCCGCTGTTAAATCCCTTTGCCTTGTTGTGCGGCTTCATTTCGGTTTTGATGCTGCTCACCCACGGGGCGATGTGGATACAGCTGCGCATGGTCGACGACATTGCCGTGCGCGCCCGCAAACCCGCATTCTTCTGCGGTCTTGCCACCGTGGTGCTCTATTTGCTGGCAGGGTTTTGGTCTTATCAATTTAAAGGCTGGGATCTTATCGCTCTTGCGCCTGCCGATTCTTACCATCAGATCACAGGCAAGAGCGTGGAGGTAATCGAGCACGGGCTCTTTGCCAATTATACAGCCTTCCCGCCTTTGGTGGCGGTGCCTGTGTTGGCAGCTTTGGGCATGGGCGCTGCGGCCGTGTTCGGGCTTTTGGGCAATGCCAAAAAGGGCATCATCTGCTCGTCAGTCGGCATCGCCTTTACCATCATCACCGCAGCTTCGGCTTTGTTCCCCTTTGTCATGCCCTCGAAGATCGATCCTGCCTCATCGCTGACCGTGTACGATGCCTCTTCGTCTCAGTTTACCTTGCAGTGCATGCTGTATGCGGTGATCATCTTCGTGCCCGTTGCCCTTGGGTACACTTACTTTGCCTACCGCAGAATGTGGGGCAAGGTCGGGCCTGACGATTTGGTTGAGTCTCATTAGGAGGAAGCAGCATGATTTATTTGGGCTGGGCCGCAGGATTGGCAGCTGCCATCGGTTTTTGTGTTTTCATTGCCTATCTGATTGAGCAATGGGAAGACTTTTAATTGGCATCCATCCTCAAGGGCGCGCACTTGGCGCGCCCCCTGTCGTTGGTGCGCACAGTTTTGCGCATTCAAACTGCGGTGTGTCTTGGCGACGCTCTTGTCTTAATTTATTTTTATGCTCTGATTGCAGCAGGCGTTGCCCCATTTTTAATCAGGGGCGAGGCGGTGCTGTACGAAAATTTATATAAGGCAGCCCTTGTGGCAACGGGGCGTCTTATGTTGGGTCTTGTCAATGCCTTTTTGATTGCCAAGATCTCAAAAACGCTGGAGCATGCATTAAGAGCAAGCCTTATCGACGAGGTCATAAGACAAGGGATTTTCTCCAAAAGCTATCAAAGCTCTTTGCCCTACCTTATTGCCGATGCGACAGATTCGATTGTCCCTTACTACACCGTCTACCTTAAAGCCAAGCGTCAGGCCATAGCCCTGCCTTTGGTTATCTGGTGTGCCGTTTTATGGGTATCGCCCATGAGCGCCTTGGTGCTGGCCGCAATTGCCCCTTTGGTGCCGTTGTTTATGATCTTCATCGGCAAATTTACCAAGAAGGTCAGCGATCGGCAGTTAAATACCCTGACCTCTCTTTCGGAGCGTTTTTATCAGGCGGTGCTCAATCTGCCCCTCATCAAGCTTTACAATTTGCAAGAGCAGCAATCCAAGATCATCGCGCGCAGCGGCAAGCGCTGGCGGGTGCAGACTTTGCAGATCTTGTATGCAGCCTTTTTGTCGGCTGCGGCCTTGGAGTTTTTCTCGACCGTCGGGATTGCCCTGTGTGCCATCTTGCTTGGGTTTGCCATCTACCAACAAGGCTTTGACTATCAAATCGCCTTGTTTGTGCTTTTATGCGTGCCGGAGTTCTTCTTGCCTTTAAGGCAATTGGGCTCTTACTATCATCAAAAACAAAAAGCATTAAGCGCCGCAGCCAAACTTGATGAGATGTTTTTCAAAGAAAGCCCAAACTCTCAAGGCGAGATCTTTGCAGGACCTTGTGCAAAAGAGGGAGCACAAGATAAAAAAGGGGAAGATCTTAAAGACAAAACAAGGGAGAGTTTGCAGCAAAGCCCCGAGTGCTCAAAAAGCCCCCTTAAGGTTCAAGCCAAAGCAAGAGGCGATGCCGACGAGAAAATCAAAGCCCAAGACAGCAGGCCCTGCCCTGTGCATAATGAGGGGCAAAAGATGCTTTCTTATGGGCAAACCCTTGAGTATTTTAAGAGACATCCTCTTAACACCCTTGATTTTGTCATCTCCGATCTGAGCGCAGCCTACCCTGACGGCACCGCAGGTCTTGAGCACTTTTCCTGCATCATTAAGGGTGGCTGCATCACAGGCTTGAAAGGATCCTCAGGGTGCGGCAAGACCACCTTGCTGATGACTCTTTTGCAAGAATTAAAGCCCAAAGAGGGCAGGGTGCAGCTTGGAGGACTTGATCTGTTTTTGCTTGACAATGAGGCTTATTTGCAAAACTTAAGCTTCATTGCCCAAAGCCCCAAGCTTTTTTACGGCACGGTGCGCTCCAACCTTGCCTTGGGTACAAAGCTGTCTGATGACAAGATCAAAGATGCCTTAAAGAAGGCAGGGGCGGTCAATCTTATCTGCGATCTTAAAGAGGGGCTTGATGAGAGGGTGGGCGATCACAACCGTCTGATCTCAGGCGGGCAGGTGCGGCAGATTGCCCTGGCCCGGGCGTTGTTGAAAGAGGCTCCGCTTATTTTAATGGACGAGCCTTCGGCTTCTTTGGATGAAGAAAGCGAGCTTGCGCTTTTGCACTCTTTAAAAGAGCACTGCAAGGGCCTTACCATCATTTTGGCCTCGCAAAGAGCTGCGGCTTTGAGTTTGTGCGATGAGGTGATTGACTGTGCAAAAGCACGCTGACGGCCTTATCAGGCATCTTTGGCCCATGAGTCTTGGGCTTTTGCTGTCGGTGATTGCCTCGGCAAGCTCCATTGCCCTGATGGGGGCTGCGGCCTATTTTTTGACCATGATGGGCATAGCAGGCTTTTTGGGCATAAGCTGCAATATCTTTATGCTTTCTGCCCTAATCAGGTTTTGTGCCCTGATGCGCACCTTGTTGCGTTATGCCGAGCGCATCATCAATCACAACCTGACTTTTCGCTTTATCGAAAGTTACCGCCTGCGCCTGTACCGCAAGGTCTTAAACCTCCCCTACGAGCAGAGCCTTAATCTGCAAAACTACAGGGTGGAGCGCACTTTGCGCCATGATCTGTCCAATATCGAGCAAATTTACATTCGTCAGGCTCTGCCCGTGCTGAGCGCACTGATGCTCGGGCTTGGTTTGGGGCTGTTTTTTTGGTCTTTCTATCCTCCTTTTGCCTTGGCATTGACAAGTCTCATGATTTTAAGCGCCGCGGCGGTGCCTTATGCGCTCTTGCGCTTAAAGGATGATGCTCTTGCAACCCATGCCCGCTGTGCCGAGGCCTTGCAGGAGCACAGCTTAAATTTGATCTTGGGACTGCTTGATCTTAAGACCTTGGGAGCGCTTCAAAGAGCCAAAGCAAAAGCAATAAAGCTTTCTTTGCAAAAAAGCGCAGCGCAAAGCAATTTGATCTTGATGGAAAATTGCTTAAATGCCCTGGTGCTTTTTTGTGCCAATTTAAGTTTGCCCTTATCTTTGCTCATCTTGCTGCCGCAAGCTCAGGAGGGGCTGATTAGCCGTCAAATGCTTATCACCCTGGCCATCACCGCCATGGCCGCTTTTGAGTTTGTGTTGCCCCTGCCTGCTGCCATCTTAAGCTTTTATGAGGTGCGCCACAGCCTAAAGCGCATTGCAGCGCTTGAGTCATATCAAGATGAGCAGGAGGAAGCTTTTGCATGCGCAAAGTTAAAGAGCGTAGCCTGCCGGGACTGTCAATCAGGCCCTGTGCAAAAAATGGATCTTATAAAGCAGGAGCTGCCCTGTGAGGACCTAGCCTTCAAAGATGAGATCTGTTTTAAAGAGGGGCAGGGGAGAATAGCTGAAATTGCCCTGTGCGGCGCCGGTTTTGCCTACGGGCAAAAAAGCGTATTTAAAAATTTGAACCTAAGCTTCAAGCGCACGGAGTTTGTCTTGATAAAAGGCAGGGTGGGCATAGGCAAGAGCACGCTTGCGGCCATTCTGACAGGACTTTTGCGCCCCCAAGACGGCTTCGTGAGCGTTGACGGGAGGGCTTTGGATTACAGGCGCCTAAAAGAATACCGCTCCCATCTTGCCTTAAGCTTGCAAGATCCGCTGGTGCTTGAGGGCACCGTGTACGAGCTTTTTGCAGCTTTAAACCCCAAGATCACAGATAAGCAGTGTTACGAGTATTTGGACCTTGTAGAGCTTAGCGCCAAAATAAGGGCTCTTCCACACGGCCTTTACTCTCAGGTGCACGATCTTAAGGTCAATTTCTCGGGAGGAGAGCAAAGGCGTCTTAATCTTGCCCAGGCAATAAGCGCCTGCCCTGACTTTTTAATCCTCGATGAGCCGCTTGAAGGGCTCGATGCGGCCATGGGCAGACGCATTTTGCAAAGATTGTGCAAGGCGCGCGAGGGACTTATCATCATCTCCCATCAAAACCTCGATGAGAGCATCATGGGCAGGTTTAGGCAGGTGATCCTCTCTTAAAATCTCATGCACAAGCCACCTTGGCAGGGCTCTTGAGCGCCTATCTTTAGTTTTGGCAAGCGCAAGGGGCTTAACAGTGCTATGATGAAGCGTTCTATTTTCCCCATTCAGGTCATAAGATATGAGCCGCAGTTCTCATCATAAAAATCCGCAAGAGAAGCCTTTGATCGCAAGAGACGATCAGAGGGCGGATGATGATTATATCGATGCTCCCTGCTACGAAGAGCTTCCCGAGGATGAGGGCGGCGAGGAGAGCTCCATCGTGCCGATGGAGAGTCATGAAAAAGGTGAGCGGGGCTCCTCGCAATTTTTGCCTGCGGCGGTGGGGAACCTTGAGGGGTATATCAAAAAGATCAGCCGCCTGCCCATGCTTGAGGCCGACGATGAAAGGACTTTGGCCGGCAGGCTGCGCGATTACGGCGATTTGGATGCGGCGCGCAAGCTGGTGCTGTCCCATTTGCGCTTGGTGGTGAGCATTGCGCGTGGGTATCTTGGCTACGGCCTGCCCATTTCCGATCTGATTCAGGAAGGCAACATCGGCCTGATGAAAGCGGTCAAGCACTTTGATCCTGATGTGGGGGGACGGCTGGCAGCCTTTGCCGTGCCCTGGATCAAAGCTGAGATCCACGATTACGTGATCAAAAACTGGCGCGTCGTCAAGGTGGCCACCACCAAGGCCCAGCGCAAGCTCTTTTTTAAGCTGCGCCAAAACAAAAAACGCTTAGGCTGGTTTACCTCCGATGAGCGCGAGGCCGTAGCCGTTAATCTGGGCGTCACCCAAGGCGATGTGGAGGAGATGGAAAGCCGCCTGTCAGGTCACGACGTGGGCTTTGATTTGGAGCAAGATGACAGCGCAGGAGCCGCTGCCATGGCCCCTGCTGCCTATCTTGAGGATGAAAACTCCGATTTTGCCTTAAAGTACGAACAAAGCGATTACCAAAAATACGAGCTTAAAAGACTCGCGCAGGCGTTGGAGCAAATAGACTCTCGCAGCCGCTATATCATCAAGCGCCGCTGGCTTGATGAAAGCAAAGCCACCTTGCAAGAGCTCTCCTCTGAGCTTAAGGTGTCGGTTGAAAGGGTGCGGCAGATTGAAAACACGGCCTTAAAGAAGATAAAACAGATTTTGCTGTCCGATGACGAAGACGGACTGATGCGCCTGCAGCTTGAACAGACGGCACCAAGCGATGAGAAGCCCAAAAAGCGCGGGCGCAAAAAGAAGGCCGATGACAAGCAG
>CAZYXT010000030.1:0-2817 GCA_964651505.1 uncultured Enterobacterales bacterium | reverse complement strand
AGATGCTTTTAAAAGACAAAAAGAGTTTGCAAGATAAGCACTCTTAAAGCTTAAACTTTTTTATTTTTGCCTTGCCAATGGCAGGCTCTCACCTGTCTTGGCTTAACTGGCCTAATCGCGGGCGGTTTTTTCAAGACTCTTGTGGCGCACCTGTACGTTTAACGAGCGGCGCCTGAAGATCTCATAGAGGCTTTGGGCAATGTAGACTGAGCGGTGAAAGCCTCCTGTGCAGCCTACGGCAACCGTCAAATAGCTGCGATTGTTTTTTTGCAGCGCCTTTATCCAGGTTGAAAGCAGCTCTTCTATCTGGCGGATATACAGATCAACCTCGGGGTAGTGTTTGAAAAACTCTTTGACCTTATCGTCAAGTCCCGTCAGGGGCCTAAGATCCTTTTCCCAAAAGGGATTGGGCAAAAACCTTGCGTCAAAGACAAAATCGGCATCTTGGGCAATGCCGTTTTTAAAGCCGAAAGACTCAAAGACGATGACCAGATCTTTTTCCTTTTTGCCTGTGATGAGCTCGTGAATGGAAGAGGCCAGCTCATGCACCGAGGTGCTCGACGAATCAAGCCTGATGTCGGCGGCAGAGGCTATTTCCGATAACAGCTCCTTTTCTTTGCTGATGGCCTGCGCCAGCGACAAATGATTGCGCGACAAAGGGTGCAGGCGCCGCGTTTCCAGATAGCGCCTGATGAGCACTTGATCGGCCGCGTCCAAATAGATGATGATGCTCTCAAGCAGAGGATTGCTCTTGACCATCGAATAGAGCCGATCGAGCCTTTCCACTTTTTCAGGCTTGTTGCGAATATCCAAAGATACGGCCAATTTGCTGTAGCGCTCGCCGGTTTGGGCAAGCTTGATCAACGAGGGCAAAAAGTCTGCAGGCAGATTGTCGATGCAGTAATAGCCCAGATCTTCAAGCACCTTCAAAGCGATGGATTTGCCCGAGCCCGAGCGGCCTGAGATGATGACCAGCTGTACATGGTTGGTGTTCATAGTTGCATCCGAGCCTGTCTTCAGGAGGTTTTGGCCCCTTCGGTAAATTGGTTTTGCAAGATGAGATCTATTTTAGAGAGGATCCTAGCAATTTTCGGCTGGCTGTGGCGGGATAAACGCAAAGAATTGATGATCATTTGATCTTGCAGCACCGCGCTGAGGCGTCCTCGCATCATAAGGCTCTTGTCGTAATCGCAGTCGCGGCCAAAGTAAAAAGAATAGGCAATGTCGACAATCACCTCTTGCGAGTCGATGTTGTTAAACAACACAGGCTTGTTCAACAAGGCAAAAATGGCGCACTCACGATCGCAATTGAGGTTGGCCTGAGGCAGGGCGGTGCGCCGGCCTGCATAGGTGGAGCCTAAGCTTTCGCGCTCGTTTAAGGCATTGATGATGGTTAAGGATGGGATCTCAAGCACAGATCCTGCGCACTCGCCCAATTCTTCAAACAATCTTTTTTTGCTGTAACAGCTTAAGGGGGCAAGGATCAAAGTGGGCGGCAAGATCTTAAATTCATAAAGAATGCGGTTCATGGCAGTTAAAAGCCCTGCAATGCAGGGCCTTTGAAGCGCTTAGTCTTGCTTGAGCTTCTCTTTGTACTTGACGATTTGGCGATCAACTTTGTCGATTAAGGCATCGATGGCTTCATACATGTTTTCGGCAGAGGCCTCGGCATGAAGGTTGGATCCTGTCACGGCGATATCGGCCTTTGCGATCTGATCAAGCTTCTCCACGGTGAGGGTGACCGTAACGGCATTGATGAGCTCGGCTTTGCGGTCGAGTTTCTTGAACTTGTCGTTAACAAAGTCGCTTAAAGCGTCAGTGACCTTGAGGCCTACGCCTTGGATTGTTATCTGCATAATCTCATCCTTAATCCAATCTTGATGTTGGATATCAAAAGTCAAATGTGAGTGACTTCATCATAGAACTTTTGGCCTGTCTTTGCCAAGGTTAAAGCGCTCTAACCCAAAATTGATGTAAATAATTTGATAAATCACACATTTTGCACAAAACCCGGGATCAAAGCCTCTTTATGGCACGAAGATGGACCCCCTTCATCCTGCAAGGCAAGAGCGCGCTTTAATCCTCTCCTGCCCGGGCCCCCGGCATTTTCATGAGGCAAAACCCTCAAGCTTATATTGAGGGCAGATGGGGCCCTCGGCGGGGGTTGAAGCAGTTTTGGCCCTGCAATTTAAGAGACAAATTTAAAAAAGGGTGGTCTCTTGACAGAAAAAAGGCAAACTTTAGAAATTTTTTGCACAAAAATTTAAATTTTTTCATCGGCGGCGGTTAAAGATGCCGACAGGGTGGGCCGATACTCAAATCAGCCGGGGCGCTTGACCTCAAGAACCCCATAAGAAAGCCAAAAGTTAGCGTTAGGGAATGATTAAAAAGTTAAAAAAACCACTTAAGATTTCCCGCCATTTTTCGATAACCTAGGCAAAGGGCAAGTTAAAAAAGAAGCCCTCGAATTTTAAACCTAATATAAACATTCTACAGAATGTATTTGCAGGAGATAATATCATGGCACTTTATGTAACCACCAACGTTTCCTCCTTAAACGGCCAGAGAAACTTATCCAACGCCACCAGCAGCCTGAACACCATTTACGAGAGACTGTCCTCCGGTCTGCGCATTAACTCCGCCAAGGACGACGCTGCCGGTCTGCAAATCTCCGATCGTCTGACCTCTCAGATCAACGGCCTGAACCAAGGCAACCGCAATGCCAACGACGGCATCGCTTTGGCCCAGACGGCTGAAGGCGCCATGGAAGAGCTGACCACCATGTTGCAACGCATCCGCACCCTGGCCAACCAGGCT
>CAZYXT010000029.1:0-21883 GCA_964651505.1 uncultured Enterobacterales bacterium | reverse complement strand
GCCGCTTCGCGGCCCCAAAAAATGAGTTAAATTTCCTTAAGTTGCCTGTGCATGTTAAGCTGTCGGATAATCAGGCTCTATCTTTAAGTCACATTCCGCGTCAAAAACGTGAGGCGGGAGAGACGGGAAGCAGGTTTGCTGACCGCGCAGTGAAAAGGAGCGCCGGAAGACTGCCTCATGAAAAACGAGGCAGGCAAAAATGTGATCTTAAACATATAGATAATTCCGCCATAGCATGATCCAGGGGGCCCTCTTTGAGAGTCGCCTCAAGTAAACAATTTGTATAATTGCACAAAAAGGCAAACTTTGAGGGTCTCAGTTAAGGTATAATCAAGTTTTCAGGAGCAGCGCATTTTTGTGCATGACCTGAAGCCTGCCTCATGCGCGTCCTATTGTCACGATCTTGAACATGGATGCACCATAATGACAAACCCTCTCTTTCAAAAGGACATCATCTCCATCAGCGAGTTTTCACGCGAGCATATCGAGCTCATCTTGAAAACAGCCAAGAGCCTCAAAGAAAATCCCCGCCATGATCTTCTCAAAGGAAAATTAATCGGCGTCACCTTTTTTGAAGGCTCCACCCGCACCCGTCTCTCTTTTGAGACCGCCATTCATCGCTTGGGCGGCGAGGTGATTGGCTTTGCCGATGCGGCCAACACTTCGTTGGGCAAAAAAGGAGAGACCCTGGCCGACTCCATCCGCATCATCACCTCCTACACAGACGCCATGGTGATGCGCCACCCCATGGAAGGCGCCGCCAGACTGGCCGCCGATTTGTCGCCGGTACCGGTCATAAACGCAGGCGACGGAGCCAATCAGCACCCAAGCCAGACCATCTTGGATCTGTTCACCATCGGCGAAACCCAAAAGCGCCTGCAGGACATCAGCATTGCCTTTGTGGGCGATCTCAAATACGGCCGCACCGTGCATTCGCTCTCTGAGGCCTTGTGCAACTACAATGCCCGCATTTACCTGGTGTCCCCCGACTCCCTGGCCATGCCCAAATACATCTTGGACACTTTGGACAGCCATCGCATCGAATACTCGGTTCACTCTTCCATCGAAGAGATCATGCCCAAGGTCGATATCCTGTACATGACCCGCGTGCAAAAAGAGCGCTTTGACGAGACTGAATACCAGCACCTGCGCTCCAAGTTCATCCTGACCTCCAAGATGCTCGCAGAGGCCAAGCCCAACATGAAGATCCTGCATCCTCTGCCGCGCATCGACGAAATCACCTTGGATGTGGATCGCACGCCCCATGCCTATTATTTTGAGCAGGCTGCCAACGGCGTCTATGCCCGTCAGGCTTTGTTGTCATTGGTTTTAAACAAGGAGATCTGAAATGTCTGAGACTTCCCCCATTTCCAAGGACAAGCTCTTGGTTGAGGCTATTGCCAACGGCACGGTGATCGATCACATCGCCCCGGGACAGGCCATGAACATCCTGCGTCTGTTCAATTTCTTGGGCAAACACAATCACATCACGGTAGGCTTTAATTTAAGATCAGGGGAGCTTGGCTCCAAGGACATCATCAAGATCTCAGACGTGTCCTTCTCGCCTGCCCAAACCGAGCAGCTGGCCATCTTGGCCCCCAACGCCACCATCAATCAGATCTCAAATTACAAGGTGGTAGACAAGTACAATTTGAGGCTGCCCCCCGAGATCGTGGGTGCTTTTGACTGCCCCAACTCAAACTGCATCACCCACCAAGAAAAGGCCGCCACCCCGCGCTTCCGCATTTTCAAGCGCAATGACACGGTCATGCTGCGCTGCCATTATTGCGAAAGGGTATTTGAGCGCGAGGTGCTCTTGCAGCACAACGGCCTGGAGCCTTAAAGAAAAAGGTTTGAAAGGTTTGAATCGACAGTCAAAAAGCAGCTTTTATAAAGCTGCTTTTTGTTTTGCAAAAGAGCCCCTTAAACGGGCTTGGTTCAGAGATCTTCCATGACCTCGCACAGTTCATCCAAAGACTTGCGCTTCTCGTGCAGAGGATCAGGAACAGCCTCTTGAGCCTTGAGGCCAAGCGGCATTAAAAATTGCACTTTCCAAGGCTCCTTAATCTTCAAAGCCTCGGTCAGAAGATCGGTTTTGACCGCCCCCACAAAGAGCGAGCCCAGCCCCAGGCTCGTTGCCATCAGCATCATGTGATCCATGGCAATGGCGCCATCGACGATCGCAAAGTTTTGAGCATCGTACTTTCTTTGCCAGGCCTCAGACTCGTTGGTCAAAACGGCTATGACCACGGGGGCGCCGTACAGCCGGGCGCAGTGTTCTATTTTTTTGACAGCCTCGCCTTTTAACACCAAAAACTTCAAAGGCTGCTTGTTGCAGGCGCTCGGGGCAATTTGCGCAGCCCTAAGAACCTGCGCAATCTTGTCATCTTCCACCATCTTCGAGTCAAACTTGCGGCAGGACCATCTGTCCTTGGCCAAACTCATAAAATCCATATCCGCTCCTTGCGTGTGATTCGTTTTCTTGAGTGTCAGAACGATTGTACCCCTGTTTTAAGCCTTTTTTGACAACAACACCAATGACTCGAGGTGATTTGAATATCTGAACATGTCGACGGCCTCGGCATCTTCAATGACAAAGCCTGCATCAAGCAGTGGCGGCAGATCGCGCTTTAAAGCCTTAAGCGAGCAAAAGATCAAAGAAAGATGCACGGGCCCTTTTAACTTGCACAAAGCCTTAACCGTGCGCTTGCCCAACCCTGCGCGCGATGGATCGCAGATGACGGCCCTGATGCCTTTTTGCCTGAAAATATCCAAAGCGCCCTCCAAAGGCGCTGCAATGAAGATGGCGTTGGCACAACCGTTAAGGGAGGCATTCTCCTTTGCCATGCAAACGGCCTCTTTGACAATCTCCACCCCGTAAACTGCGTCGAAGCTGTCTGCCAAAATCAAGGTCATGGTCCCCATGCCGCAGCACAAGTCCAAAGCGCAATCGCGAATGTTTGATGCTTTATCATCTTTGGGATAAAGCTTTTTGACCTGCGCGCAAAAGCCTGCGGCCCTTTGATAAAGATAGGATGCGGCCTGATAGTCAGCCTGCACGAAGGATAAGGGCGAGGCGCGATAAGTCTTATTCAAAAAGGTTACGAAAAATGGCCCGTCTTCATGCAAAGGCTCAATCTTGTCGCTTAAGATCCGATTGCCCCGATCTTGATTTAAGCACCAATAAAAATTGACCTTAAAGCTTTCTGCAAGGGCTTTGAGGTCAGCTTTAATTGCATCGGGCAAGGGCTGCGCCCCGATGAGGACGGCAAGCCTGCTGCCGGTCTGTCCGCCGTCGCGCAGCATGACATGCCGCACGTTGCCCGTGCCGCTCTTTTCATCGCAAACAGGCACAAGGTGCAAGGTCAAAAGCTTGCACAAAGACGATAAGAAAGACGCGAACCAGTCAGGCTCCAAAGGACAGCTTGCAATATCGAGCACATCGTGGCTGCGGCTTTGGTAAAACCCGCAGCGCACCTCCTTTTCTTTTTGCAAAAAGGCGCGGGTCGATTTGAAGCGGCAGGGCAGATGATCAAAGCCTTTAACCTTAACTTCGGGAAAATTTGCCGCACAAGAGAGCAAGGCCTCTTTAAGGCATTGCCCTTTGTATGCGAGCGCAGCCTCAGGCTTTAAGTGCTGCAAGGTGCAGCCCCCGCACTTTAAAAAATGAGGACAAAAAGGCACAGCGCGATCAGAAGACGGCTTCGCAAGCGTAAAGCTTAACGCCCCATAGCGCTTTGAGCCCTGCACAAAAGGCTTGTCGTATGAGACCACGCCCTTTTCGCCGGGGAGCGCATTTTCAATGTAGATCTCAAGGCCCTCTGTCTTGGCAATGCCCTCGCCTTTGTCAGACAAAGCGGCGATTTCAACCCGTGCGCTTTTGCTCATTTTCTTAACCTTAACAAACCTTGACAAATTGTAGGGCAGGCGCCTGCAAAATAAAAGCGGCCTCCTAGATCTTGTTTTTGCGCAGCGACTTTCATCAGACAGATTATTTTTGCGACTGATTGCGATAATTTGGACTTCTTTTCATAAGATCCTTCTGCTTTTGTATACAATCGGATCTTAAGATATAAGGGGAGCAGGAAGGTCCTCAGGTCCGTGAGGTTGGTTCAAATTTAGATCCTCCTAAGGCTTTCCTAAGCTCCACTTTTTTATCATGAAATTTTAAGGGCTGATGTCATCGGCAAAGGGGCGCAGGACTCCTTTATCAAATATTGCGCGCTTGTGCGCAGCTTAGGCATAATGACGAAAATGTTACCTGCGGAGGCAATCAGGATGAAGCTTAAATTATCAACCATGGCGGCAGCTTTGGCTGCGGCGGCGCTGTTGAGCTCTTGTGCCCAAACAACAAGTTTGGGAGCCATGAGCGGACAGCGCTCCCAACTGATGCTGGTTTCATCGGACACTCTCAATGCCCAAGCGGCTCAGGCTTACGATGAAGTCATTGCCAAGGCAGGATCCGAGGGCACCTTAAATGTTGACAGATATGAGGTCAGCCGCGTCAAGGAAATTGCCGGCCGTTTGATAGAAGCTGCCCCGTACTTTAGGGCAGACTGCCAAGACTGGGATTGGGAAGTTAACGTCATCACCTCCGATAGCGTCAATGCCTGGTGCATGCCGGGCGGCAAGATTGCAGTCTACACAGGTCTTATCGACAGCCTCGATCCGAGCGACGACGAGCTTGCCGTCGTGGTCGGCCACGAAATGGCTCACGCCCTGCGCGAACACTCGCGCGAGCAGGCCAGTCAGAACACCATCAAACAAGGAGCCTTGCTCATAGCCCAATTGTTCGGCGCAAGCTCTGCTGCACTAAGCTTGGGAGGCACCCTGGCAGACTTGGGGCTGATGCTGCCTTTTAGCCGCGAGCATGAAACCGAGGCTGATGAAGTGGGCTTGGAGCTTTGCTACAGGGCAGGCTATGACGTTGATGCAGGACCTGAGGTCTGGCGCAAAATGGAGAGGCTTGGCAATGGCGAGGTGCCCGAGATCTTAAGCACTCACCCCTCATCTTCAAGCCGCATTGCCAACCTTGAAAAGACGGCCTCCGATCTTAAGACATTTAATGGCCGGGGAAACTAAAATAACCGCGGCAAATCAAGCCGCACCATGCAGTTAATTTGAAAGGACAGACTATGAAATTTTCACTCATGACTGCCGCTGCCGTCATCATCCTGGCCTTGGCCGCAGGCGGTTGCACCAATCCCACGGGACAAGCAGGCCAAATCAGCTACTTTACCGAAGGCGTGATCACCGACATCGAAATCATCGACATCAAAAAGAACAAGTTTAACGCCGCCGCCACGACAGGCGCAGGAGCCATAGCAGGCGCCGCGGCAGGACAGATCATAGGCCGCGACACCAGGAGCACCGTGATAGGCGCGGGCATCGGCGCAGTGGCAGGAGGCGTGGGAGCCATCTTTGCCGATCGCGGCGAGGGCATGCGCCTGACCGTCAACACCGAAAACGGCCTCATCTTGCTTGACCAGCCCTACTCGTGCCTGTTCCAAATTGACGCCAAGATCAGGATGATCAAGCACTCAGACGGCATCCAAGTCCAGGTTTGGGATGGCGAGCACTATCGCACCGCCGAGGCAGGGCTGTCCTCAGAGTGCCCCGTCAATTAAAGTTTTTGCCCCCGCAAGGGGGCCCCCTCTCTTCATTCCTTTTAAACGACGCCTGCACGAAAAGCACTTGCTCAAGAGGCGCTTTTGCCCCGTTTGGGCTTGGCAATATTTTGGAATTTGAAAAGACGTGCCGATTGCTTTTGAAGTGGTGGCCCATCCCCGGCTCGAACGGGGGACCCAACGATTATGAGTCGTTTGCTCTAACCGACTGAGCTAATGGGCCGTCGAGTACGCATTATATTAGCAAGCACGAGTTTAAAGCAAGCACTAAAAGAGGGGCGGCTCTTCCCCCTGCTGTCTTTGCCTCAGGACTTTAACATCCTGCGGCCCATGATCTTGCTGATGGCAGCTGTCAGCTTTAGATCCTCGTTGCTCATGTTGTCGCCTTTAAGCTTGATCTTGTTGTCCTGATAGGCAAGCCCTTCCACAATGACCTCGGACATGATCTTAATCAAAAACTCGGCCCGATCTTCAAGGCTGTACTCCTCGCCCGAGGCCAGCTTGGGAATGAAGCTGACATTTTGCAAGATGTCGTAGTAATGCTGCGAGGGCGTGTCGCGGGCCATTTCGTACAGTTGCGCCGAAGTAAGATCGGGCGTCTGCTCAAAAGCCTCGTTGATGGTCCTAAGCTCGCTTACCCCGCGCACCTGCAGATCATCGGCCAGGGCAAGAAAACCTTGCATATCCATTTTTTGGCGCACCAAGGAGAAGACGGCAGGCTGCTGCAAAATAAAGGCGATCAGGCGGCGCATGGGGCTTTTGAGCAAGGTTGCAGCAGAGGCGGTCCCTCTGTGCCCCTCTTCAAAAACTGCGCCGCGTTTTTCGACGCTTGCCTCGGCGAGCATGGTCTCAAGCCTCTGTCTTTCAATCATGGCTGCCTTGGAGAGCAGCTCGAGGCACACGCTTTGCAATGCCTTGGTGCTCAAAATTTTGATCTTGGGCAAAATTGCATTCAAAAAGGTTACCTTGCGCCCGGGATCGGCAATGTCATACAAAGAGATCATGTGGTTGATAAGATACTCGGGCAAGGAGATGGAGCCGTCCAAAGCCCTGATCATGCCGCCAAGACCCTCTGTTTGCACCAATGAATCGGGATCATGCTCCTTGGGCAAAAAGACAAAGCGCACCTCGCAATCGGGCGGCAAAATAGGACCTGCCGTCTCCAAGGCGTGCCAGGCGGCCTTGCGCCCCGCCGCATCGCCGTCATAACAGCAGATGACCTGCTTGGTGTAACGGAACATCAGCTTGAAGTGATCTTCGGTGGTGGCCGTCCCCAAGGAGGCCACCGCATAGGTAAGCCCGTGCTGCCTGACCGAAATCACATCCATGTACCCTTCCATCAGCACCAGGCGCGGGGGGCGGTTTTGATGGGCGTTCAAGGCCTCGTAAAGGCCGAACAATTCGTTGCGCTTTTTGAAGATCGGGGTTTCTTTGGTGTTGATGTACTTGGGCTTGTCATCGCCTAAGGTGCGGCCGCCGAAGCTTACCACCTTGCCGCGCTGGCTGATAATGGGGATCATGACCCGGTTGCGGAACATGGCAAAGGTGCCGTTTTTGCCTGGCACGGCCATGCCCAGATCCACAAGCATCTTTGCCTCATTGTCGTTGCGCGCCACGGCCTTTATAAAATCGTTCCACGAGGGCGGAGCGTAGCCCAGGCGCGCCTTGACGATGGTCTGCCTGTCAAGCTTTCTTTTGACCAAAAAGTAGTTTTTGGCAAGATCCGAGCCCTCGAGGCACTTTGAAAAATAGGAGGCGCACCGATCCATGAGCTCATAGTAAAGCTTGTAGCGCTCCGTATCGGGGGCCCAGCCGCTTTCCCACTCCAAAGGAATGCCCGTCATGGACGAGAGCTCTTCTAAGGCCTCCACAAAACCCACGTTGCGATATTGCATGACAAAGTCGATGCTGTTGCCGTGCACCCCGCAGCCAAAGCAATGGTAAAACTGCAAAGACGGCGTCACCACAAACGACGGGGTCTTCTCGTGGTGAAACGGGCAGCAGCAGATAAGCCTGCTGCCTTGAGGCTTGAGGGTGACGTAATGGGAGATCACCGTTTCGATCTTGGCGGCGGGCAGGAGGCGGTTGACGATAAAATCCTTGGGAATGCGGGCCATGGGAACCTTAACAAAGCTGATAATCAGCTGACATTTTAGATCAGTTCTTCTAAAATCAAATCAAAAAACCCGCGGCCAGATCCCGGGGCCGTCCGATTACATCAGATCCAAGCTTAAGAGGGTGCAGGCATGGCCACCTATTGCATAGGCGACATTCACGGTTGCTACAACGAATTTATGAGAATGCTGGAGCTTGTCAAATTTGACGACAAAAAGGACGAGCTGCTGCTGACAGGAGATCTGATAGGCCGCGGACCCTATCCTGTTGAAACCATGACAGAGATTTTGAAGCTGGGCTCCTGCGTGACCGCGGTGGCGGGCAATCACGATTTAAATTTTTTGGCCGCAGCCTACAAGATAGTCACCCCGCGTCCCAAGGACAACATCGAAGTGCTCATCAATTCCAAGATCTGCGATGATGTCGTCCATTACCTTTCCCATCTGCCTCTTTTGTACACCCACAAAGAAAAGCAGTTGGTCCTGGTGCACGCGGGGATCTACCCTTTGTGGGATCTGTCATTGGCCAAGAAAGCAGCCAAGCAGACCTGCAAAGCCATGCGCGACGAGACCAGGCTTAAGATCTTGCTTGAGAACATGTACAGCAACGAGCCTGACGTGTGGAGCGATGATCTGGAGGGATTGAGATTGTGGCGCTTTGCCCTCAACGTCTTTACCAGAATGCGTCTGGTCTACCGCTCAGGCGTGATGGATTTTAAAAATACCGCCATTTCCCCGGAGCTGGTGGCCGCAGAAGGCCTCTTCCCCTGGTTCTCCTTTGGCGATCCCGGCCGTTCCAAGAAAAAGCAATACACCATCGTGTTCGGCCATTGGGCAGCTTTGGGCGCGCAATGCCAAAGGCCCTTTTTCAAGGCCCTCGACACGGGCTGCGTGTGGGGAGATCGCTTAAGCTGCTGGTGCTTTGACAACGACAAACACTATCAGGTAAAGTCGGTGGGCTACACTCAAATCAAGCCTCAAGCTGCCAAGGTTTAGCTTAAGGGCGCTTGCGCCTCAATACCAAGAAGCGGTAAGGGATATGATCTTTGGCGCTAAATTGCCACGGATCTTCCCTTTCAATCTCAAACTCTTGTTTGTCAAAGGCAGGGAAAAAAACATCAGCGCCTGCAACGGGCATCTTAACCGCGGTAAGGTACAGTTTGTCGGCAAGAGGCAGGGCCTGAGCATAAAGGCAGCCGCCGCCTATCACAAACACCTCATCTTCGTCTGTACACAGGGCAAGGGCCTCTTTTAAGCTTGGCACTGCACAAAAAGAGGCAGAAGATAAAGCGCTGTCTTTAAGATTCAAAGTGAGGGCGCCCTCAAAAAGAGTTTTGCTCAGCACTATATTGCGGCGGTTGGGCAGAGGTGAGCTTCCGATTGATTCGAAGGTGCGCCTGCCCATGATGACGACATGGTGCTCTGTTACCGCCTTAAAATACTTGAGATCTTCGCTGATATGCCAGGGCATGAGACCTTTGATGCCGATTGCTCTTTGTTCGTTCAGCGCTGCAATTAAACTTATGATCATCTACTTTTGATAGACAAATTCAGGCCCGTCATCGTCATCATCATCTTCAAAATCAGAGGACTCTTCTGCGCTCTTTTGGGCATCCCACACAAAAGTCGTTTGCACCGCCGCAGCCTCCTGATCCAAAGCCTGCTCTTTATCCTTAAGTTCGTCAATGAACGAAGCCAGATCGGAAATGAGCTCTTTGACGCCGTCATTGCCTAAGGCTGAGATCACGTAAACCTGCAAAGGCGGGGCATCCAAGGCTTGGCATACAGCTTCTTTGATCTCTTCTATTTGCGCTTCGTCAACCAAATCGGCTTTGTTCAAGACCAGATAGCGCGGCTTCTCGTACAGATCATGGGCGTAGTTTTTAAGCTCCTCTTCTATGATCCTTGCGTTTTTAGCAGGATCGGAGCCGTCAACGGGCAGCATGTCCACTATGTGCAGCAACACCCTGCAGCGCTCCAAATGGCGCAAGAAGCGATGGCCCAGGCCTGCGCCTTCTGAGGCGCCCTCGATGAGTCCCGGCACGTCGCAGAGCACAAAGCTTTTGCCCTCATGAGCCCTTACAACGCCCAAATTGGGCACCAACGTGGTAAAAGGATAATCGGCAACCTTCGGACGGGCTGCCGAAACGGCGCGAATGAAGGTGGACTTGCCTGCATTGGGCATGCCCAAAAGCCCGACGTCTGCCACAAGAAGAAGCTCAAGCTCCAAAAGCCGTCTCTCCCCCGGGGTACCGTCGGTCTTCTGGCGCGGGGCGCGGTTGACCGAGCTTTTAAAATGGGTGTTGCCAAAGCCGTGACGGCCGCCGCGGGCCACGCACAGCACAGCCCCCTCTTCTTTAAGATCGCCTAAGATCTCGCGGGTCTCAGCGTCGGTGACGCGGGTGCCCACCGGGACTTTCAAATAAATATCCTCCCCCTTGGCGCCGGTGCAATCGGAGGACATGCCGTTTTGGCCGCGGCCTGCCTGAAAGAATTTGGTAAAGCGATAATCGACCAGGGTGTTTAAATTGGTGTCAGCCACCAAAAAAACATGACCGCCATCGCCGCCGTCTCCGCCGTCCGGACCGCCGCGGGGAATATATTTTTCCCGCCTGAAGCTGACGCAGCCGTTGCCGCCATCGCCGGCGTGAACTTTGATCACTGCCTCATCGACAAATTTCATGGGAAGTTCCTAACTTGAGGAATAAAGAGGGGAGAAAGGACAACTAAGCCCCGACAAGCGGGGCCTCAGAGAAGAGGGCAGATTAAGCAGCCTGCTCTTCAATGATTTGAACGTACTTGCGGTTCTTGGGGCCGCGAGTTACGAACTGAACCTTGCCGTCTTTCTTGGCAAATAAGGTGTCGTCACGGCCGATGCCTACATTGGCACCGGGGTGGAAATGAGTGCCGCGCTGACGAACGATGATGCTGCCTGCACTGACAGTCTCGCCTGCATAGCGCTTAACGCCTAAACGTTGGGCTTGAGAATCGCGACCGTTGCGAACGGAACCGCCGGCTTTCTTGTGTGCCATCTTCTAAAGACTCCTATAAACCGGCAATACCGGTAATTTGCAAATCTGTGTACCACTGACGGTGGCCGGTAACCTTTTGATGATGCTTGCGACGACGAAACTTTACAATCTTGATCTTTTCACCGCCATGAGTGCCAAGAACCTTGGCTATGACTTTAGCACCTTCGATATAAGGGGTACCAACTTTAATATTATTGATACCGTCAGACAACAACAGTACCTTGTCCAATTCAATAGTGCTGTCAGCTTCGGAATCGAGGAGCTCAACGCTGATGGTGTCACCCTCTCTTACCTTGTGCTGCTTGCCGCCGCAAAAAATCACTGCGTACATATGGCTCAAAACTCCGAAACACTGCAGGAGTTTCTTGCTCCCGCTGTCAAAATTCCATGCAAATTTACCCATCCATGGGCAATGTGGGCGAATATTCTACTATATTATCTTAATAAGACGCAAGTATTGAGGTAATCCGCGCGGCACTATAAGAAGAGTGAGTAATCTTCACTAAATAAGCCACTGGGGCATATTTGCAACCGGGCGCTATTTTAAGTAAAAACACCTGCCGTGTCAAAAAAATTTAGACCGCAAAAAAGGACACCCTGCCATCTTGGTGTCGATTCGCCGGCCCGTTTTGCGTTTGGTTTGAGGCACGGGGCGCCATTTGCTGATATGATGTGCCCTTAGCGCAACAGATGCGCCATGCCGGCGTTCTTCTTTCTTTGCGCAAAGCAAGCTTAGTTTTTGCGGTTTACTAATTTTACAGTTTGGTAAAATGGCAACGATTGCATGGGGATGTCAGCTAAGATATAAGTCATGAGCATTATGGAAGATACTGCCGGCCGTCAGATTGAAAGCGAGCTGCAAGAAGTGGAAAAGCTCTTAAGCTTGAGCTTTTCTTCCACCGGTTTTGAGGCCAAGGTCAATGCCTTATGCCAAAGCGTGGTGCAGGCAGGCGGCAAGCGCCTGCGTCCGCGCCTGTCCTTGTTGTGCGCCCATTTGTGCGGCGTGACGGACGATGAGCTTGAAAAATCCTGTCTGCTGGCAGCCGCCGCCGAGCTTTTGCATACTGCCACCCTCATTCACGACGATGTCATCGACAATTCCCCCCAGCGGCGCGGACAAGATACACTCAATGCCCTCTACGGCAACCATGTGGCGGTGCTCGCAGGAGACTACCTGTTTACCCGCTGCTTTAACCTTTTGCAAAAGCTCAACAGCCGCGCCTCCATGCAGATCATCTCAGATGCCATCGCAACCTTGGTGTCAGGGGAGATCAATCAGCTGCAAAACGTGGGCAATCAGGAGCTTTCCAAAGAGTACTACTATCAGACCATTTACGCCAAAACCGGAGTTTTGTTCGAGCTGTGCTGCAAAGGCTTTGCTGTCTGCACAGGACGCGATCCTGCCTTAATAGAGGCTTTGCAAACCTACGGGCGCGAGGTGGGTTACGCCTTTCAAATTGCCGATGACGTGCTCGATTACAGCTCAGATGAAGAGACTTTGGGCAAAAGCCCCGGGGTCGACCTCAAAGACGGGCGCATCACCCTGCCTGTGATCCTCGCTTTTGAACGGTTGGACGAAAAATATTGCAAGAAACTTCATCAAGCCGTGGAACTTGCAGACTTTGCGACAGTCAAAGAGCTGATCGGCAAAGCCGGCGCTCTGACCTTGAGCTTAGATGAGGCGCGCTCTTGCGCCAAAAGAGCCCAAAGCGCGCTGCAATCTTTTGCAGACGGCCCCTATAAGGCCATCTTAAGCGATCTTGCCCAAAAGGCCTTTATGAGAACCAAATAATTGTTTAATTCTCCCAAGCGCCGCTTTAGTGTAACCGGCTTGAGCGGCGCACCCCTTCAAAAGAAAAAGGCTCCCGCAGGAGCCCTCTTTGTTTAGTTCAGCAAATTCTATTGAAACGGATCTTCAAAGACAATGGTCTGATCGCGCTCAGGTCCCGTGGACAGGATGGCCACCTTGACGCCTGCGAGCTCTTCTAAGCGCCTTACGTACTTTTGGGCGTTCAAGGGCAGCTTGTCAAAATCGGTCACCCCGAAAGTTGACTCTTTCCAGCCCGGCATCGTCTCGTAAACAGGCTCCACGTCATACTCGTAGGCTGCCAGGGGAGGCAGATTGCTTACCGTGCCGTCTTTGAAGCGGTAGGCCGTGCAGATCTTTATCTCATCCATGCCGTCAAGCACGTCAAGCTTCATCAGGGCCAGAGCCGATAAAGAGTTGATGGCCGCCGCGCGGCGCATGGCCACGGCATCGTACCAGCCTGCGCGGCGGGGACGCCCGGTCACGGCGCCAAATTCCTTGCCGCGGGTGCAGATGCCCTTGCCTATTTCATCGGTAAGCTCGGTGGGGAAGGGACCGCCGCCCACTCTGGTGGTGTAAACCTTGGCAATGCCCAGCACATAGTCGATGGCCAGAGGGCCTGCGCCTGAGCCCGTGCAGCAGCCCCCTGCGACGGTGTTGGAGGAAGTGACGAAAGGATAAGTGCCGTAATCGATATCAAGGAAGGTGCCCTGGGCGCCTTCGAACAAAACCTTTTGACCGTTGCGGCGGGCTTCATCGATGATGGCCGAAATATCGGCAGTCATGGCCAGCAAGCGCTCGCGCACGGGCAAAATGCCGTTCATGACGGTCTCAAAGGACACTTCGTTTTGATGATAGTAGTTTTTAAGCAGGAAATTGCGATAGTCCATGAGGGCGCGCAATTTGTCCTCAAACACCGACATGTCCTTAAGATCGCCCACGCGCAACCCGCGACGGGCCACCTTGTCCTCATAGCAGGGGCCGATGCCTCGGCCGGTGGTGCCGATGGCATTTTTGCCCTTTAACTTTTCTGAGGCCGCGTCGATGGCAGGGTGGATGGGCAAAAGCAGCGCACAAGCATCAGAGAGGCTGATGCGCTCTTCAACTTTGGGGAAGCCTGCCTGCTTTAATTCTTCAATCTCGCCGAACAATGCCTCGGGGGAAACGACCACACCCGAGCCTATCAGGCAGCGGCACTCTTCATGAAGGATGCCTGAGGGGACCAGTCTTACCACCACTTTTTTGTCTCCTACCACCAGGGTGTGGCCGGCATTGTTGCCGCCCTGGCTTCTGACTACGATGGAAGCTTTGTTGGTCAGAAGATCGGCAATTTTGCCTTTGCCTTCATCTCCCCACTGAGTACCTAATACAACCACATTATTCGGCATTTTTTAAAATCTCAAAATATAACAACCACGAAGCATGCGCTCCGACCAAAGGGAGATTTTAGCAAATTTGCCGCGCAAAAGGCGATTTAATTGGGGTTTGACGCACCAAAGAGGGCTTTTGGCGTGAAACTGACCTAAAAGAAGCGGCCGCGGAGGAATACGGCGGGAAATGAGACAGAAAATGCCCCAAAGCGGGGCATGACAGGAGATCGGAAAAAGCCTGTCTCCTTTTTAAGCTTTAACCTTCTGGGGTGTCAAAGAAGCGGAAGAACGTGCTGTTCCTGGGATCGATGACAATCACGTCGCTGCCTGAGCTCATCGACTTTCTGTAAGCATCCATGGATCTTAGGAAGTTGAAAAACTCGGGGCTTCTTGAGTAGGCCTCTGCATAGATGGCGGTGGCTTCGGCATCGCCTTCGCCCTTGAGCTTGCGTGCCTCGCGCTCGGCTTCAGCTATCTTAACCACTACCTCTCTGTCGGCCTGGGCGCGGATGGTCTCGGCCTCTCTTTGTCCTTGCGAGCGGTGCAGCTTGGCCACCGCATTGCGCTCGGCTCTCATGCGCTGGAAGATGGAGGTGGAAACCTCGGGGGGCAGATTGATCTGCTTCATGCGCACGTCGACGATGGCGATGCCAAGCTCCACGGCCGAGCTTCCGATGTCCTTTAAGGCGTTTTGCATGACTTCGTCGCGCTTGGAGGACGAGGAGATCAAAACATCGTCCTGCCCGATAGTATCGGAGCTGTCAAAGGACTGGCGATCGGCCTCCTTGCCCGAGACAATCTCGTGAATGGTCAGACGGCCGATCTGGCTGCGCAAGGAGTTGGTGATGCGCCTGCGCAACAATTCTTCGGCCTGCATCTTGTTGCCGCCTGCGGTGGTCAAAAAGTAGGTGGCAGGATCGATGATGCGCCACTTCACGTAAGAGTCGACGATAAGATCTTTTTTCTCGGCGGTCACGAAACGGTCGGCGCTGGAGCTTAAGGTCTGCACCCTGGCATCAAGGGTTCTGACCACGTCGATGAAGGGGATCTTAAAGTGAAGGCCGGGCATTGAAACATTAAGCTCGGCATCGGAGGTGCGGATCACCCTGCCAAATCTGGTGACGATGCCCACGTTGCCCTCTTTGATGACAAACAAAGAGTTATAGCCCACAAAGCCTGCCACCAGGACGACTATCAGGAGCATGTTTAAAGTAGAGTTTTTCATCTTTTGCCCTCCTTAATAGTTGCTGCCGGACGGGAGCCTGGGAATTGAGCCTGAGCGCCGCTGCGAGATCCCGGCAGACCGAGAGCCTCCCGTGCTGCCGTTGCCTGTGGTTTCAAACGAGGGCTGATACAAATCATCAGACGAAGTCTTGGATGCAGATGCATCATCGGCTGCAGAAGATGACGTTGTCTGCCTGTTTTCTTGGACAGAAGGACGCCTGGCGCTCTTGTCCATGGCAGGCAAAGGCAGATACATCAAAGGATTTTGGCCCCCGTCGGTGTCGACCACCACCTTTTGGGAGTTGGCCAGCACTTCCTGCATGGTCTCAAGATAAATTCTGGTTCTGGTGATCTCGGGTGCGGCAAGGAACTCCGGCAGCACCTGCTCAAAGCGGGCTACCTCGCCTTGGGCGTCCAAGACTACCTGCGAGCGGTAAGCCTCGGCCTCCTGCCTGATGCGCTGCACCTGGCCGTCGGCGCGCGGCAAAACTTCGTTGGCATAGGCCTCCGCCTCGCGCACGAAACGCTGCTCGTCCTCTTGGGCGGCAATGGCATCGTCAAAGGCGGCCTTGACCTGCTCGGGGGCCCTGGCAGGCAGGAAGTTGACGTCCACCACGGTCAGGCCCATGTTGTAAGGTTCGATGATGGAGACCAAAAGATCGCGGGTGTTCTGGCGCACCATCTCGCGCCCTGAGGTCAAGATGTCGTCCATCAGGGTATGGCCCACCACATAGCGCAGGGCGCTGTCGGTAGCCTCGGTCAGCGAATTATCGGGATCGGTGACCGAAAACAGGTATTTGACGGGATCGGAGATGCGGTACTGCACGTCCATCTCCACGTTGACGAGGTTCTCGTCTTCTGTGAGCATCGAGCCTGAGGACTGAATGGCGCGCACCTGCTCGATATCCACGCGGTACACTTCATCGATGCCGGTGAATTTCCAGGCCAAGCCCGGTTCTACCACGTTGTGAACCTTGCCAAAGCGCAACACCACGCCGCGCTCGGCTTCGCGCACGGTATAGAATCCCGAAAAGATATAGACGCCCACACAAAGGGCCGCCACGATGCCGATTCCGTAGGATCCCATCGAGCTGCGGCGCTTGCTGCCGCCGCCCGAGCCGCCTGAGTTGGGGAACAGGCGCTTGAGCGTGTCAAAAAGCGAGGTCGTCCGATAAGTGCCTCTGCCCCATGGATCGTTATCGCGTCTTCTTGAGGCCTGATCGTCTTCTCCCTCATCCCTGCGGCCGTAGGGGTTCTGCCCGCCCGAGCCGCCCCCGTTGCTGCCTGAGGAGCCCGGGGAGTTCCAGGCCATGTAATTGAGGTTTTTATCGTCCATACCTAAAACCATTAATCAAAATTAAAATCGAATGTATACGATGATGCTAAAGGATCGGAGCCTGCGATCGGCTTGGTCGGGCTGTCTTGCCGCTGATCGGCTCTCTTGTCTAAAAAAGGCACCTCATCCAAGGCACACTGCCTGAGGGCCCCCATGGTCTGCTTGTCTATGCGTCTGGCATCTTCGATGCGCAATTTGACCTCCGCCACGCACCTGCCGTCCTCATCAAAGGTCTCGGACAAAACGGCATGTTGGGCATGCAGCAAAGAGCGCAGGCGCCCCGCATCAGGTCCTAAGCTTACCCTAAAACTCTCATTATCTAAAGACAAAATTGCACTGACCGCCTCGACCAATAAAGGCAGTCCTGCGCCGGTCTTCGCGCTCACGCTCACCCGCACCGGGATCCCCTGTTCGTCCTTTACGATCTCAAAGCGGCCATTTTCCACCAGATCGGTTTTGTTGTAAACCATGAGCCGAGGCTGCCAATTTGCCCCGATCTGCTCGAGCACCTCGTTGACCGCCTTGATATTGTCCTCAAGCTTGGGGTCGGAGGCGTCGGCCACATGCACCAAAAGATCGGCTTGGCAGCTCTCCTCGAGCGTGGAGCTGAAGGCTGCCACCAGATCGTGGGGCAGATGGCGGATGAAGCCTACGGTATCTGCAAACACGGCCTTGCCGATCACGGGCAGCTCCAAGGTTCGCAAAGTGGGATCGAGCGTTGCAAACAACAGATCGGCGGCAAAGACATCAGAGGAGGTCAGTTTGTTGAATAAGGTCGATTTGCCTGCATTGGTATAGCCCACAAACGAAATGACGGGCAGAGCATGTTTGCGCCTGGCGCTGCGGCTTTGCTCGCGCCTTGCGGCCACGACGGCCAAATCCTCTTTGATGGCGGCGATGCGCTCGCGCAAAGCGCGGCGGTCAAGCTCAATCTGGGTTTCGCCCGGCCCCCCTCTCAAACCAAAACCGCCTTTTTGCCTTTCAAGGTGCGTCCAACCCCGCACCAGGCGGGCCTGGGCATATTTGAGGCTGGCCAGCTCTACTTGCAGCTTGCCCTCGTAAGTGCGGGCGCGCATGGCAAAAATGTTGAGGATGAGGGCAATTCTATCCATGACCTCAACTTTCAATTCGGTTTCAAGATTGCGCTCTTGGGCGGGGGTCAAAGGACAGTTGAAGATGACCGCCTGCGCCTCATGGGCGGCTGCGGCGGCGGCAATTTCTTGGACTTTGCCCGATCCGACGTAGGTTCTGGCATCGGGGGCTTGGCGGTTGCAGACAACAACGCCTTTGACCACAGCTCCGGCAGATTCGGCCAGACGCTGCAGCTCTTCCAAGTCTTCTTGAGACTCTGCTTTGGGAAGTTGAACGTGAACTAAAAGAGCAGCCCCTAAAGGCTTAAACTCAAGTTCACTCATCGCAAGGACCGTTATCAGGCATCTTCTTCCTGAGGGGGAGTTAACGAGATGGCACGGGCCGGCACAATGGTGGAGATGGCATGTTTGTAAACCATCTGGCTGACCTGATTCTTGAGCAGGACCACAAATTGATCAAACGATTCGATCTGTCCTTGCAGTTTGATGCCGTTTACCAGGTAGATGGACACAGGGACATGCTCTTTGCGCAGAGCATTCAAAAACGGATCTTGTAACGATTGCACTTTAGCCATAATTCATATCCCGTAATTTGTTCTAATTTTATTGGGAAATAGCCTATAAGTTGATTTCACCCTTGTCTCTTTCCGCCGTAAAGAGAAAAGCATGCACATCACTTTTTGTGCTCTTACCCTCATGAACCTGGCAAATGCTTGCGGTAAAAACCACTCATGTCGGCAGATGCCCAGGCTCTAAATTGCATTCGTGCAAACCGCCTCTCAGGCTGACTGAGCAAAGAAAAGTTTGGCACTTCCATAAAGTTTTTTAAGGTTACCATTAATTTTGCTTGTTTTCACGTTTTTTTAGTGCTCTTTGATTTTGCAAATCGTTAGGAGCAAACTTACTGCCTATTTAACGGCACAGATCCGTCAAGGTCTTAGGATTAAATTTCTTAATCGGCGCTTATCGTTCATACAGGGCATACTCATGCATGAGCTTGGAGGGAATGGCGCTGTCCAGCCCAAGCTTCAGGCTGATGGGCATTTGTCCTTCATGGCTTAAAGTGCGGGCAAACCCCAGGCAGGTGTAAGGCATTGTCTTGCCCAGCTTGTCAAACTTGGAGGTCCTGACAAACAACAGCTTGCGCGCCCCATCCTCGATGATGCGCCTGCCCAACAGGCTTTTAAGCGTGGTCGAATTGGGACTTTGCCAATGAAAGGTTTCCTCGTCAATGGCATAGTCTTCGTACAAAGTGCTTTCTTTGTAGCCTTTTAAATCCTTCTTTAAGGTTACGAGCAAAGCATCGATGTTAAATTTGGGGCAGTTGACGATGCCGCTTACCGAGGCGGTGGGATCTTTGATGCCCAGGGCGCACAGCAGCTGATCGCGCGTATATGCAGCATGCAAATCAAGACTGAGGCCCTCAAGTTCGCTCACCTGCATGTCGATGCGCAGCTCCAAAGCCGTGCACAAATCATAAAGCTCCGTGCGCAAAGGCTCGCGAAGAAGCCGATCTGCAAAATGGAGGGCAAAATCTTCCACACTTTTATAACGTGCGCTGATACAGAGCATCTTAAAAAAGTCGCTGCCCACATCAAAGGCCCGTGCTACAAGGGAGTCCT
This sequence comes from uncultured Enterobacterales bacterium, assembly GCA_964651505.1. Classification (GTDB taxonomy): domain Bacteria; phylum Pseudomonadota; class Gammaproteobacteria; order Enterobacterales; family Succinivibrionaceae; genus Avisuccinivibrio_A. The sequence goes on along the minus strand of CAZYXT010000029.1, from coordinate 2,660 downwards.
TGATGTATTTTAAAAAGCGCGGGGAGCTTAAGCGGCAGATCTGTTTTAACAGGCGCTGATCTTCTTGAGACAAACCGCCATCTTCAAACAAAGGAGCATTATCCTTGTCCAGCATGAGGAGGGCCTGTCTGCGCAATTGCTCAAAAGAGCCTGCCCTTTCATACACTTCGTATGGCTCAAGGCAGAAGGCTTCCAAAAAATCTTCCAATGAAGGCTCGGCGCGCCCCTCACTGCGGTGGGTCACAATCAAAGAGACGAGTTTTTGCTGCAAGACCTTTTGGCTGTTTTCGGCTCCCTTGATGCGCTCGAGCACGGCCTGCCGCGCCTCCTTTTCAAAGGTGACTGAGCACCCGGGAGGCAGAGTCTCAAAGCCGCGCGTCACCGCTTCTTTTAAGGACGGCTCTTTTTTGCAGCACAAAGCCTCAAAACGATCGCTAAAATCAAAATTGCGGGCGCTTTTGGCAATAAAATCGAGCACCAGGACATACTCTTTGCCATCAAAACGCCTCAGCCCGCGCCCCAATTGCTGCAAATACACGGTAAGAGAGGAGGTGGGCCGCAACAAAAGCAGCGTGTTGACATAGGGCAAATCCACGCCTTCGTTGTAAAGATCCACAGTGAAGATCACCAAGATCTCCCCTTTTTCAAGGCTGTTTTGCACGCTGTCCCTAAGCTCCCTTGAGCTTTTAGCGTGCAAAGCCGCAGCCTTGATGCCTGCGCGATTGAAACTGTCGGCCATGAATTTGGCGTGCTCCACCGACACGCAAAAGCCCAGGGCCCGCAGCTTCTTTTGGTCATATTCAAAATACTGCTTAAGCTTGTCGATGACGGTTTGCGCGCGCATTAAGGCCGAGCCCGGATTGTTTACAAACAACTCTTCAAGATCCGAGACTTTATAGTCGCCCCCTTGCAACTTAAGATTGCTAAGATCGACGCTGTCGCTGACGGCAAAATAGGCAAAAGGACACAAAAGCCCTCTTTGCAAAGCTTGCGGCAGCCTGATGGCCGCGGCGATTCTACCGTCAAAATAGCCGTAGATGTCCGCGCCGTCGCCGCGTTCTGGAGTAGCGGTAAGCCCAAGCAGGATCTGAGGCTCAAGTTTGGTCAAAAGCTCTTGGTAACTTGAGGCTGCACCGTGGTGCACCTCATCGACCACAATATAGTCATAGCTTTGGGCCCCGCGGGCGCCCGTGAGCTCGTCAAACCTGCGTTTTAGCGACTGAATGCTGATAAAAATCGCGCCATCGTTATCGATGGGTCTGCTGCCCAAAACGATTTGCCCGAAATTTTGATCTTTTAACACCGCCCGGAAAGTCTTGATAGCCTGCACCAAGATCTCCTCGCGGTGCACCGCAAACAAAAACCGCGCAGACTTCCCCTCTTTTTTGCGCTCGTCGGCAAAACTTTTGTAATCAAAAGCTGCCAGCATGGTCTTGCCCGTACCGGTGGCGGCCACCACCAAATTGCGGCAGCGCCCGTAACGCTCCCTTTGAACCTTAAGCTTCTCCAAGATCTCAATCTGGTAATCATAGGGCCTCAGATCAAAAATGACCTGATTGTCATCAACGAAAGGCCGGCCCCGGTTTCTTTCTTTTTTTAAAGCCCATTGAAGAATGGTCTTGGCATCAGCGCTTGAATCATAGTCCTTAAAATCCCTTGTTTGGGCAAAATAGTCAAAAGCCCGGTTGACCGAGGCAAACAGGCTCGGGTCGTAAAGCTGCGAGATCTTGATGTTCCATTCCAATCCTCCAAGCAGAGCCTGCCGAGATAAATTAGCCGAGCCCACATATGCAGAACCGCAGCCGCTGTCGCGCCTGAAAATAAAGGCCTTGGCGTGCATGCGCTGTTTTTCGTCTTCAAAGCACACCTTGACCTTAGCCCCCATATCAACGAGCAGATCCAAGGCGGCCTCTTCGGTGGCGCCTATATACACCGAGGTGAGGATCTGCAATTTGCCCGGGTGCGCATCGCAAAAGCGCCTTAAGGGACTTTCAAGCATGGTTACGCCCATGCGCTTTATAAAGGAGACGAAAAAGCAGATCTCATCGGCACTCTCGATTTCGGCCAAAAGCTCGTTGTAGAGGGTGACCTCGCCGTTCATGCCCGTGAAGATCTGATTGAGGTTCAAAGGCAGGGCAGGCCGCGGCAAAGGAGTGCCAAAGCCTATCTCTTGGAGGAGAGTCAGGGGTTTGACGGGGAGATCTTCAACCTCGGTTTGGTCTTCAAGGGCCTGCAACAGGCGGGCATAGCTTTCAAAAAGCTTGTCATCTTCAATGCCGTCAAGCACAGATCTCAAGTAATTGCACAGGGCGGCCCTTCCCTGCTCGTCGGTTTCAGGAGCCTTAACCGTAAGCTGCATGCGGCTCTCTTGAGCCTTAAGCTTGTCGCGCCCGGTCAAAAGCCTGTCAAATATTCCGCTCCTGTTCATGCTGCCTCCTGACACTCTTTTTTAATGCAGCATACTAAAGAGCAGCGCAAAATCAAGGGGACAGTTGTTAATGATTAGGCAGTTTGATCGAATTTTGCTCAAGCAATTTGATCTAAATTTTAAAGCCCGGTCCTATGGCGGAATTATCTATACGCTTAAGATCACATTTTTGCCTGCCTCGCTTTTGAGGCAGATGTACCTTTAGGATCGCATTTCATCGTTAAAATTTGAC
>CAZYXT010000028.1:0-22274 GCA_964651505.1 uncultured Enterobacterales bacterium | reverse complement strand
AAAAAAGCGATACAAGAGGCAAAGAGATTGCCAAGAGTGTGACGCAAGCCAATGCGGCGCCGTGCCGGCGGGCGCTTTTAGGATCTTTTTGTCCCTGCATTTTCCACCCGTTTTCGGGGATCGACTTATCTTCACCAAGGCTTACAGCCATGCCACCCTGCCCCATAAAAAGATTAAGACAGGCTCTGCACGCACCTTGGCGCCGGCAGCGGTCCTGCGCTTATGAGGGGGTGCCGGCAAAGACAGAACGGCTTTAGGAGCAGAGGAATTTAAAACAGCCGCAAACGGCTCAGGCATCGCAAAAGCGCCCTAAACGAGGATTGGTTTTAGGGCGCCTGTTTACTCATCAAGCTGCGCGAACAAGTCAAGCTGATGGAGGCTTCCCTCTTTTTTCTTGCGCCCGCGCTTGGGTGCTTTTGCCTCGTTAAGGGCCCGGCTTTTTGGCAATGCCGCGGCCGGTGCCTGCTTTGCCTTAAGATCTTCTGTGTCGCAGGAGACGGCATTTGCGAGCTCATCTTGCTTTGCAGGATCAGGCGCAAGCAAGTTTTCTTTGCCATCTGAGGGGGCGGTCTGATCACCGATGCTTTGGGCGGTCGCATCATCGTTTGCCTTGAGCGTGTCTTCTTCATCTTTTTGCCGCTCAGGCTCAGAGGTTTGAGCATCCAAGGCGGCGCAAAAAGAGTCCTTAGATTCAGGCTCGGGCGCAGACTCTTGAGCTGTATTCCCATCTTCAAGAACCCCTGAGGCGCTCTGTTTTTCAACGTAGGATCCTGAGGCATCCTCTTTAAGATCTTCTTGTCCAAGATCAAATCCTGCAGAGGGCTTTTCAGCGGTTGACTCGGATGCTGCAACCTCCTGTTCAATCTTCGTCAAAGACTCTTGAGCTGTATCGCCATCTTCAAGAACCTCTGAGGAGGGCTGTTTTTCAACGCCTGTATCTGCGACAGGCTCTTTGCTCTCATTATCCTCAGGCTTTTGGATTGGCTCTTGATTTTCCTGCACGGCATCTTTGGCCTCAAGCTCATGCCCTTGCACCTGCTGCGCAATTTGGGGCAGATCTTCTTTTGCATCTTTCTTTGCGCTGCGGCGTTTTTTCTTGGGGCGGGCCTGAGCGTCATCCTCATAAAGGGCAAGATCTTGGCTGACCTCAAATTCATCGGGAGCAGCCCCCTCTTTTTTGGGGATCAGTGTTTGCAGGGCAAAATACTCTCGGACCTGCACCACCTCCATGATTTGAGGCAGGGGCGGGAAGCTGCACTCCTCGCACAAGGCTGAAAGGAGGCGTTCGTCATTTTTTACAAAACAACTTCCGTCAAGGCCGTAACTGCCCGCCACGGTCACATACAGTCCGTTTTTAAGCCTGATAAGCCCGAGGGTTTTTAAAAACGCCTCGATCTTGCCTGCCTTAAGATCAATGCCGCGCTTTTTGAGGGCAAGCTCAAGGCACAGGCACAATTGCCCTATAAGTTTGTGCGGACCGTCTTGCACTTTTGCGCAAGCGTGCTCTTCCAAGAGCTTATCGGCAGCCGGGCAAAGCTCTTGGTAATATTCAAAGCGGGGCTTAAAATCTGCCCCTGAGTGCAAGGCTTGTTTGAGATCGCCTGCCAGATAGGCAAAATCATCGGGGGCAGGACACAGCGGGCGCAGCTTTAACTTTATGCAAAGCTTGGTCAAAAGCTCGGATCCGACCTGCACAAAGGACAGGGGAGAATAGGTCAGGGGGGCAGTGCGGCCTCTTCTTTTTCTTTGCTTCTTGCTTAAGTCAAGATCCGCTTCCGGCTCTTGCCCTTGGGCAGGTTTTAGTTTGTCTGTGTCCAAGGAGGGCTGTTTGGCAGAATTTTGATCGCCTGCCCTGTCTGAGGCTTGGATCTCGCCTGTGGCGTCGTCGGTGTCTGCTCCCATGTCATGACTCCTTATTGGTGTTGGTCGATAAGATCGAGCATGGCCTCGCGGGCTGCCTGCTTCTGTTTGATGATGATGGCGTTGTCCCCGGGATCTTTTGCGATCGCGCGGATACTCTCGATCTCGTCTTGTTGCGCTTTAAGCCCCTGCACCGACAGCCCGATATACTTGGGCTTGGAAGTCAAAGGCCTGGGTTTGCTGGTGATATTCTTGGGCAGCGGGGCATCGCCGATGGCAATCGGCTCGCCCAAAAACTTGGGCTGCGAGTTTAAAAAGTAAACGTCAAACACGCACTTGATGCGGGCAAAAAACTCGCGCACCTCCACCTTGAAATTGGCAAAAAAGGAGGATGGTGCCGAGGCATTGAAGGCGGCCGCATCGATGCCGTTGTGCTTTGCGATGAACAAAGCCCTTTCGTTGTGGAAACTTTGGGAGATCACGGTAAAGTCGTTGAGCATGAAGACTTTTTTGGCCCGCACGATTGAGTCGATGGTGCTGAAACCTGCGTAATCGGCCACTATCTTGTCGGCAGGCACTCCTGCCTTGATGAGGGCGCGCATCATCTGCCGAGGCTCATTGTAGGATGGGTGGCGGTTGTCTCCTGAGACCAGGATGTAATCTATTTTGCCGCGCTTGAACAAAGTGGCCGCGGCCATGATGCGGTGGGTGAAAAAATCGTTGGGCTGCCCCGGGGCGACATTGGAGGAAGTGCCAAGCAGCAATCCCACCCGGTGATAGGGCACGTCCCGGTAGCTTTGGTAGGTGTCAAAGGCGGTGCTTGAGATCTTGGCCAAGGCCAGCACCATGAAGATCATAAAACACAGACAGCCTGCGGCCCCCAGGTAGAGGACCGTTTTAAAAAAGCGCCAGAAGGCATGGTTAAAGGCTGCCTGGCCCAGTTCTTCGCTCATCAGAGTATGTGCAATACCAAAGGATGGGTGCCTGCCTGCTCGTAAACGGCCCGCAACGTGGGGGCATCCTTAATCATAAACAGGAGATCGCACGAGCGGTAGGTGCCTTTTTTGGACAGCCGCGACTGTCCGCGCTTTAAGATCTTCGAGCCTGCAATGCCTTCGATGAGGGCAATCACGCTTGCAAAATCCTCTTCGTTTTTGACGATCACCTTAAAATTAAAAGATGCGGGAAATTCGACCAGATCTTCAAAGGAGGTCTTGCCTTTAAGCTCTCCTTGGGTATTAAGAGGAGCTCCCAATTTGTTTACAACCATATTAATCTTCTGAGGCAAAAAACATGTAAACCTTATCCCACAGCCTTGAGATAATGCCGCCTTCGCCCACGGCATTTTTGGCAATCAGGGGATATTGGGCCAAAAGCCTGTCATCAAGTTTAAACTCGATGACGCCCAAAGGCTGCCCCTGCCCGATGGGGGCCAGGAAAATGGCGCTGCCCAAGCGGTAGCTGACCTTTACCCTGCCTGCCGATCCCCTGGGGATCATGAGGTTGACGGGTTCTTTTACGATAAGATCGACGCTGTCAGTGTCGCCCATGCGCACCTGACGCTGCAAGATGGTCTGATCGGGGGCAAAGGGGGAGTAGTTTTCAAAGAAGCGGAAACCGTAGTTGAGCAGCTGCTTGCAAAAATCGGCGCGATCGGCCTCCGATTTTGCGCCTATGACGGTGGCAATCAGGCGCATGCCGCCTTGAACGGCCGAGGCAGTCAGATTGTAGCCCACCTGCGACAAATGGCCCGTCTTGATGCCGTCCACCGCCAAAGTCTTGTCCCACAAAAGGCGGTTGCGGTTAAGCTGCTTGATGCCGTTGAAGGTAAATTCCTTTTGGGCATAGATCTTGTACTCTTCGGGCAAATCGCGGATCAGGGCGCGCCCCAGCAGCGACATGTCGTAGGCCGACGAGTAGTTGTACTCGTCAAACAGGCCGTGCACGTTTGAAAAGTTGGTGTCGTTAAGCCCCAGTCTTTTGGCATAGGTATTCATGACGCTCACAAAGCCCTGCTCGGTGCCTGCAAGATGAATGGCCATGGCCACGCAGGCATCGTTGCCTGACTGAATGATGATGCCCTTGTTAAGATCGTCAACCCTGATGGACTTGCCGATTTCGATGAACATCTTGGAAGAGTCGGCATAGTTGGCGTTTTTGGACCAGGCCTCGTTGGTGATGACCACCTCGTCGTCAGGCTTGAGTCTGCCTGCCTTAAACTCCATGCCGATGACGTAAGAGGTCATCATCTTGGTCAGGGAGGCAGGCCAGATCTTCTCGCGGGCATTGTGCTCAAGCAACACCTGTCCGCTGTCTGCATCCATCAGCACCCACGATTGGGCATCGAACATAGGGGCGGCGGGAATGACCACGGGGGTATTGGGATCGGTTGCAGGAGCGCTTTGCTGCTGTCCTGCGCGCATGGCGGCAAAAGGATCGGGAATGTCTTCTTGGGCTGCCGATGCAAAGGAGGATAAGCACAAGGCGGCAGCGCTCAAGCTTGCCAATAACTTTTTGTAAATATTCAACATGTTTCTTTTATTTTAATCAACGTTTAACAAAGCTGTCAGGATAGCCCAAAGTCTTCATCTGCACCAGCACCAAGTTCAGATCAGCCTCTGCCACAGGACCGATGCGCACGCGGTACAATCCTTCCTCGGACACCACCAAGACGGGGTAGGAGGTCAAATTGTCAAGTTCGCGCTGCACGCAGAAAGCTCGCTCTTGGGAATTTGATGTGAAGATCTGAATGTAGGCAGGCCCCCCCTGCAAAGCGGCAGGCGCGGGGGACAGGTATTGCTCTTCAGAAGGGCTCTCCAAGGCTTTTGATGAGCGGTACTTTGAGAAGTCGTCAAAGGCGCTGCCTCCCGAGCTTACCGCCGCTGCCGCGGCCACGGCTTTGACGGCGGCCGAGACCGAAGCAGGAGAGCCTATCTTGAGGCTTTCGATAAGCTCGCGCAAACTGTCGCGCGAGGCATTTTGCCCCGAGGCTTTGGTTTGGGCGAGGTTGGCAATGACATTGCCCTGTCTTACGTCGATGTACTCAAGCTTGACCTTGGCCGTGCCTTTGGCCTTCATGTCGATGGCCTTGGCCGCGCCCTCTGACAGATCGATGATCCTGGTGCCGTGGAAGGGTCCGCGATCGTTGACCCTGACAATCACCGCCTTGCCGTTTTCAAGGTTGGTCACCTTCAAATAAGAGGGCAGGGGCAGGTTTTTGTGGGCGGCCGAATAGCCTTTTTGATTGTAGACCTCGCCGTTTGAGGTCTTGTTGCCGTGAAACCCCGGGCCGTACCAAGAGGCCGTGCCTATTTCAAGATAGGAATTGCAATCGCGCCAGACCCGGTAGTTTTTGCCCATGACCGAGTAATTTTTGTTGCCCCCGCGGCTTAAAGGCTCGTATTTGGGTGTGGCCCCGGGCACATCGTTGAGATTGACCTCCTCTGACTGAGGGTAGGGCTTGGTGTTGTCAGGCCCGCTGCCGTAGGTGGCCCCGTCGCTGTCTTTGCTGCCATGGGTGGCGTTGATGTCGGGGATGTCAAAAGACCCGTCAGATGACGAGCAGCCGTTTAACCATAATGCCGCGCAGGCGGCAACTGCTATAAGGGCAAGCGCAAATGGTTTGGTTTTGAGCATGGCCTCTCCTAGGGCTGACGTCCTTGAGGGTGCACCACTATGCCTTGGTTGAGCAAGACTTTGCGATATTCGGCGGCGATGAATTCTGACAGCTCGTAAACGGCCCTCGCGTACAGCGGGCTTTTGTTGTAGCGCATGATGGTCTGAAAGTTGCTCAATCCCACCCCGTAGGAGGTCGTGCCATCCTCAAGGACATAGGAAAAGAGCCTGACCTTCTCATCGGGCGTGAGGTTGACCTTGGTGGAGATCCCGGCCTTGTACAGATCGCGCGCGCTCAGATCAAAGTCTGTATGCGAGGTCAAAGAGGCAGCTTGTGCAGGCACCTTGGCCTGATAGTAGATCCCCCTGCCGCTTTGCCAGCCATGACGCTTGAAGTAATTGGCAACCGATCCAATGGCATCTGAGACATTGTCAAACAAGTTTACGTGTCCGTCCCCGTCAAAATCCACCGCGTACTCAAGGTATGAAGTGGGCATGAACTGCCCCATGCCCATGGCCCCGGCGTAAGAGCCCTTGACGTCCCCGTAGCCCCAGCCTTCGCGCAGGCACAAAGCCACATATTGGGCAAATTCTTTTGAAAAATAAGAAGAGCGCTTGGGGTAATGAAAGCCTAAGGTATACAGGGCATCCAGCACTTTCCAGGTGCCCATGTTCTTGCCGTAAAAAGTCTCCACGCCGATGATGGCGCAGATGATCTCCTGCGGCACGCCCGTAACCTCAAAGGCCCGATCCAAATCGGCCTGATTTTCAAGGTAAAAGCGCACTCCGGCGTTGATGCGCGAGGTGGTGATGAACAGCTTGCGATACTCCCACCATTGTTTGCCCTCGTAAGGCTTGTTCATCGCATCGATGATTTTCTGCTGAAGCTTGGCCTGCGAAAGCGCATCCTGCAAAGCGGCAACCGGCACCTTGGAGAAGGATGACAGTTCGTCAAGATTGACCGGAACCTGTCCTGCCCCGAGCGATGAGAGCGACCAGGTAAGACCAAGGCTTAACAACAGTGTTCTTTTAAACATAGCTTTTCCTTAACAATGCCTGCGCTAAGCATATCACACCATCATGCAATTAATTTAGCGGAAGGTGAAAGTCTTCTTGTGGGTATGCACCGACATGATGATGCCAAAGCACAAGCTCAAGGTGATCATCGAGGTGCCCCCGTAACTTATCATGGGCAAAGGCACGCCCACCACCGGCAAGATCCCGCTGACCATGCCGATGTTGACGAAGATGTAGAAGACAAAGGTAAAGGTGTAGGCGGCGCTTAGGATGCGCTCGAAATTGGATTTGGTGCAAAAGGCTATGTAGATGCAGCGGGAGATAAGATACACATAGATGCCCATCAAAATCAAAAAGCCGATGAGGCCCGTCTCCTCGGCCAGCACCGCAAAAATAAAATCGGTGTGAGGCTCGGGCAGAAAATCAAGCTGCGATTGCGAGCCTTGCAGCCAGCCTTTGCCGTACAGGCCCCCCGAGCCGATGGCAATTTTGGACTGAATGATGTGATAGCCTGCCCCCAGCGGATCGGATTCGGGGTTCAGCAGGGTCAAAACGCGCTGTTTTTGATAATCGTGCAAAAGGTAGTTCCACATGATGGGAACGGCGGCCACGGCCCCCAGCGCTCCTGCCAAAAGCCACCACAGCGACAATCCTGCAATAAAGATGGCAATAAAACCCGAGACCCCCACCAAGACCGCCGTGCCCAAGTCAGGCTGCTTTAAGATGAGCGCCACGGGCAGCATGATTAAAGCAAAGGCGATGATGACATTGGAGGTGCGCGGAGGCAGATTGTCGCGCGACAAAAAGGCCGCGATGGTCAGGGGCATCACCACTTTAAAAAGCTCCGAGGGCTGAATGCGCATGAACCCAAGATTCAGCCAGCGCTGCGCGCCTTTGGATATGTCGCCGATAAGCTCCACGGCCACCAGCAGAATCAGTCCTCCGATGTAAAGATAGATGGAGGCTTTGGCATAGAAGCGCGGGTGCAGCTGAGCCACCAGGATCATGACCACGAAGGCCAGAGCGGTTCTGATGATCTGCCGCCACAGCATCTCAGGATGCTGCCCCGAGGCCGAATAGAGCACAAACAAGGAGAGCATCAGGGTCATGACCAGACCCAATATCAAAGGCAGATCAAGATGATAGCGGGCAGGCCCCGTTTTTTGGGGATTAAAGGGGTTGTTGTCCACTACGAGATTTTTGTTTGCATCGCTCATTATTGTACGACCACCGTGCCGCCTAATCCGAATTTTTGGGTAACGCCCGTGCTCTCGCCCATGTAGCCTCCGGGGTAAAGCTCAAGGAGGTATTTGTCGATGAGCTTGCGGGCAATGGGGGCTGCCTTGGCCGAGCCGCCGCCTTCGTTTTCCAAGATCAGCGCCACCAAGATGCGAGGATGCTTGTAGGGGGCGAAGGCCACGAAGAGGGCGTTGTCGCGGTGCTCGACCTTAAGGGCCGAGGCATTGTACTTTTCGCCTTGCTTGATGGACACAAGCTGCGCGGTGCCCGATTTGCCTGCCGCCTTGTAGGCAGCCCCGTTAAAGGCGCGCCGTCCCGTGCCCTCGGGGCCGTTGACCACAAGATACATGCCGGCGCGGGCTGCCTCCCAATAGCTTGGATCTTTGACCTCAAAAACCTCATTGAGCAAAGGGCGCTCGTCATTTTGCTCTGCCGATGCGAGGTTTTCCAAGGCTTCATCGCCGCTCTCAATCTTGGGGGACAGTGGGCATTTTGCCTTTGCAAAATCGGCGCCTTGGATCTCCTCTTGCTCTTCCTCCTCAAGGGCGCCGTCTGATGTCAAGTCCCCCAAGAATGCGGTCAAATCGTCAGGTTCAAGCTGCGTTTTGACATTGAGTGCCTGGCGCAAATTGCCGATGGTGCCGTTTTGCCTTGCAATGAGCACATCTTCAAAATCCAAAACCTCGGCATTATCCAAGGAGGGATCGGTGACCTTGCGCAAAAGGTGCGGGGTGACGATGTGTCCGTAATTGGCCAGCGTGGCGTGGGCCTTGCAAAGCTGCAATAAAGTGGTGGTCCAATAGCCCTGCCCGATGCCGATGGGCACCGTGTCGCCCAAATGCCAGCTTTGCCCGAAGCGGCTCTGCTTCCATTGCTTGGACGGATTGATGCCCAGCGATTCTTCGTTGATGTCGATGCCCGTCTTCTTGCCAAAGCCGAAGCGGTCCAAATAATCGTGAATGGTGTCGATGCCGGCCCGGTGGGCCAGATCGTAAAAATAGGTATCGGCCGAAACCTCGATGGCCCGGTACAGATCAAGCCAGCCGTGACCCCAGGAGCGCCAGTCGCGGAAACGGTGCGTAGATCCCGGGAGCATGAAGGCTGCCGCCCCGAAATAAGAGGAAGTGGGGGTGACGAGCCCTTCGTTCAATCCCATGATGGCCAAAAGCGGCTTGACAGTGGAGGCAGGCGCATAGCCTCCCTGCGTGACCCTGTTGATAAGAGGCTTGCCCGGGTTCTCAAGCAGGCGCTTGTATTCGCCCGTCCTGATCCCGCGCACGAACAAATTGGGATCGTAGGAGGGGTTTGAATAGAAGGCCAAAATCTCGCCCGTGGAAGGCTCGATGGCCACGATGGCCCCGCGCATGTTGCTTAAAAGCTCCTGGGCATAGTATTGCAATCTGATGTCGATGGAGAGGGTGATGTCAAGCCCGGGCTTGGGCGGGTTGAACCTTAAAGTGCGGATGACCCTGCCGTGGCTGTCCACTTCCACCTCGCGCGAGCCCGTGGTGCCGTGCAAAATATCCTCGTAAAAGCGCTCGATGCCCAATTTGCCGATGGCAGAAGAGCCCTCGTAATTGTCTATCTTGCCCTGCGCGGTCAGATTCTCCACATCGTTTTGATTGATGCGCGACACGTAGCCCAAAGCGTGGGTCATGATGTCGGCAAAAGGATAGAAGCGGTTGAGGCTTGCTGAGATCTGCACGTTGGGAAAACGGTGGCGGTTGACGCTGAAAGAGGCTATTTGCTCCTCGGTGAGCAAGCCTGAGATCTCGATGCCCGAAAAACGCTGCCTGGTTTTGGACAGATACAAAAGACTCTCGACTTCTTTGTCCGTAAGATGCAAAGACAAAAGCCTGTCAAGCTGCTCGATGGTATCGCGGGTGTCGATGTCCTTGGACGGATAGAGCACCAAATGAAAGACCGGGCGGTTTTCTGCCAGCACCACCTGATTGCGATCGTAGATAATGCCTCTTTGGGGGATCACGGGCAGCACGCGGATGCGGTTTTCGTTGGAGCGGGTGGAGTAAGCGTCATAGAGCACCACCTGCAGATAGTACAGGTTTGCAAACAAGATCCCCGCGCAGATCACCGAGACGGCGATGGCAATGAGCATGCGGCTTTTGAAAATGCTGTTTTCAAGCTCGGTGTTTTTGACCTTGATGCCCTGTCTGCGCCTTGATGCGCGTCTGCGCTTGGGCTTTTTGGGCTTGAACAGCGAGCGCTCTTTTTTAGCGCGTGAAAACCACATGAAAGCTCCTTACGCCCGATGATAGGGTAAATTGGCTGCGATGGAATAGGCCCGGTACAGCGCCTCGGAGAGCACGATGCGCACCACGGGGTGGGGCAGGGTCAGTCTGCCCAAAGCCCACAATTCGTGCGCCTTCTCACGCACTTCATCGTCATGGCCTTCGGGGCCTCCGACCAAGAGCGCCAAGTCCCGATGATTTAAGGCAATCTCCTGCAAATGCAAAGCCAATTGCGCGGAAGTGTACTGTTTTCCGCGCTCGTCAAGGCACATCACGTAGGCCCCTTGCGGAATTGCCTCCAAAATCTTGGCCGCTTCCTTGTGGCGGGCCTTCAAATCTTCTCCTCCGCCGTTGCGCTTGATAAGCGGGATCTCCACAAGCTTAAGCGACCACGAATCGGGCAGGCGCTTTTGATACTCGCAAAAACCCTCGTTGACCCACGATGGCATTTTCGTGCCCACGGCAATCAGACTTATTCTCATCAGGCCGCGCTCATGCCTTGGGCCATGCACCGATAGAGGGTTTCAAGATCGTACGTCTGACGCGCAGCCGAGGTTAAAATATGCACCATGACATTGCCCAAATCTGCGATCACCCAATTGCCCTCCCCCGTGCCGCTTAAGGTCACGTGCTTGTAGTCTGCCTTGTACAGATGCTCCTCAAGCCTGCCTGCAATGGCACAGACGTGACGGTGCGAGGTGCCCGAGGCTATGATCATGGTGTCGGCCACCGAGCAAAAAGGCTTGACGCCGATGGCCTCGATATCGAGGGCCTTGGAGCTCTCAAGGCTCTGCAAACAAAAAGCTGTCAGGGCTTGGTCGTTTGTTTTCAATAAATCCATTAAACTGCTTTCCTTGCGCTCAGGCGCTTTCTTGGTACCAGCGATTGGCGACGATGGTTTTGATCACGCCCTCAGGCATCAGGTTTTGCATGTGCCTGAGGCTTTGCTCGTCATGTTTTTGATAGTAATCGGCAAGCTGTCTGCGAAGATTGCTCGAAGAGACATCGACCTCTTTTTGATGACTGATGAAAATAAGTCCTTTGGGGCGGTCAAGCTCTTTTTGATCCTGCAAAACCTCAAGTCTTTTGTCTCCTTTGTCGTCCAAGGCATAAGCCTGCTCGCAGATTAGCTTGAGCACCTGTTGCGAGGCTTCCTCAAGGGCATAGCCCGGGCGCGAGAACACCAAAAGATTGCAAAAATCGGTAAGATGCAGCCCCTCATGCCAGCTTTCAAGGGCCGCCAGCGAATCCATGCCCATGATAAAGTACAGGCACGCATCCTCGCCTTTTTGGGAACGCAGCTCTTTTAGGGTGTCATAGGTGTAATGGAGGGTGTCCGCGTCGCGCTCGATGGTGTTGACCTTAAGCGAGCCGTAGGGCCTCAAGGCCTCTTCAAGCAGCACTGCGCGATGCTCAAAGGACAGATGCGAGAGGTTTTTGTGCGGCGGCGCGGCGTTGGGGATGAACTCGACGCCGTCAAGCCCCAGCAGCTGTTGCGCCGTCAGCGCAAGCCCGATATGTCCGCTGTGCACGGGGTCAAAAGCCCCGCCCAAAAAAGCTATGCGTTGCACAAAAACTTCATCGCTCCCAAGTTTATCACCGCAGCTGCCATCTCCTGCAGCCTGGCATAGGCCTCATCGTTGTCAAATCTGCTGTAAGCCATGCAGGATTTTGACAGATTATCGTTCAAAAAGTTCAGCAAAGGCATGGGCATATGCCTGCACGCTTTTATCAAGGCATCCTGGCCCGGGCGGCTTTTGAGGCCGTGACTCAGGAAGAACCTCGTCTTGTCCTGATACGAAAAATCCTGAACATTCAAAGCCTTGCCTTCATAGACGGTTTTGATGAGGGCATCAAGCCTGCCAAGCTGCACAGGCAGGTACTGATGCTTTAAGGCAGAAGGGCCGTTGCATACCGAGTTTAAGATGTTAAGGGCACGCACCCCGTCGCCTGCTATAACGGCCTCGCCAAACTCAAAGCCGCCAAAGCGCGCATCCTGCCTGAAAAATTCGTCGGCCTCCTCCAAGGTGATCCTGCCCCCGCTTTTGGTCATCTGCATGATGCGCAAGGCCTGATCAAGCACGATGAGGTTGCCCTCGGAGGCCGAGGCCAAAAAGCCTGCCGCCGCCTGCTCGATGGCAAAGCCGTATTTTTGGCAGCGCCCTGCCACAAAATCAAGCAGCTCGCGTCCTTCGGGGCGATAGAAGATCTCCAAAGAGCCCCCTGCGCTTTTGATGGCGCCCACGGCATATTTTTTTCGCTTGTCCAAGGCGGCCTTGGCATCGGCCTTGATCTTGGCAGGATCGGTTGGCAGCGGGCGCGGCGGCTCTTTGGCGTAAGATGCGGCAATGCGCGGCAGATCGATGATGACCAAAACCTGCGGCCTTAACCTTTGGGCCAAAAGATTGAAAACCTGCACGGCGCAGGCATCAAGATCTTTTAAGTAGATCTTGATGATCCTCTCGCCCCCGAACAGGCCCGGGTCCACAAGCTCGTTTTCCAATGCTGCAAGATTGGCCTCCCTGCCGCCTCTTAAGTCAGAGTCGGTAAAAAGCATATAGACGGGATCTGCAAGCTGCGCCTTGGCGCTTGCAATCAGCTCGTCGCAGCGATCGTTTTTGAGCAGCATCTCATCTGAGGATAAGATGAAGATGGCCCCTTGTGCGTTTAAATCCATGCTCTGCCTACAGATCGGTGTTCAAAGAGTGCGGAGCCTCGTGCTTTAATACGGGTTTGACGGAAGGCAGCTTGGGCTCGCTTTCCTCTTCACCCTCCTTAGTGCCGTTCATCACCCTTTGATAGTTGTTAAGCTCGCTTAAGCTTACGCTCTTGCCCGCGGCGCGCTCCCTGGCATCCCGGTTTTGCAGGGCATCTATCAGGGTCATGCCTTCGTACATGTTGGAGGTGACCTCAAAGTCGTCATCTTCGTTGACCAAAAGGTCGGCAGGCTGCGGGACGGGGTCGGTCGGATCGGTCTGGCGCCCGAGGTAGGCAATGCGCGAGACCATCTGGTCGCACAAGATCTGATAGGTCTCGGAAACCACGATGTTGATTTCGTTTTGCGATGACAAGGAGCGGCCTGCCTTGTTTAAGACCGAGCGGGTCAGCGAGTTGCGCATGACGATGGGCCGGTGCCCCGGGATGGTCAGCGTGGCGGCCACCTGCACGAGAATGTTGCGCTCGAGGGCCTGGGCGCGCGAATCCACCGCCACCACCACGTTGCGCACATGGGGCTTGGCTATCATCAGGGTGGGGACGCTTTCATCCTTGGCATAAGACCCCGAATCCTCGGAGTTTACTTCCACTCCCGAGACGCGCAGTCTTTGCACCACATACTTGTAAAACTCATGGTGATAATCTCCCTCCACGTTGATCTTGGGCACGGCCTCATCAAGTCCGGCCTGATTGGGCAGATGAAAGCCGCAGGCGCTCAGGGCCAAAAGACTGAGGGCTGATGCAAAAGCACAGATTTTGGGGAATATTGACACCATGTTCTCCTTTAGCGTCGATTGACCGCACCATGCAAAAAAGCCCGCCCGGGCGGGGTTTATTCGGCAGAGCAGGCTGCATGAGGGCCGTCAAAAACCGCAACATACAAAACGCTCCTATTATAAATTCCCAAAGTATAAAAAACAAAGACGAATCAGGCGCCTGGGAGTCGATCTGATGCCGGCCGAGTGTCAGCCATCTGTTTAGAAAAAAACTTTGAAGCTTAAGCTCTTGCCAATTGTCGAGGATGTCGCCGACATTGTTGCCAAAATGTTCTTTGATCTTATGATCTTGGACGGTCAGAAGATTGCCGATGCCGTCTGCGGCCGCCAAAAAACCGGTGATGTCAAAGTTGATGCACAAAGAGCCCGGCACCTTGCCGTCATCGTCTTTAAAATAGATGGACGATGACTTTAAGTTTTGCCCGAAGGCAGCCTGGTGATATAGCCGTACTGATCTTTGCAAACATTATTTTTTATGATCTCAAAGCCAAGGTTGGTGCTAGAGTCGCCGACTTTTTCCCGTGACATGGCCGTTCTCGATGGCCACGATGCTGCGGTCCTGCCCTGTCGGACGGTCAAACCGCAGTCGGCAAGGCGGGCAGAGATCTGACCTTGGAGGATGGACAGAAGGCTGCTTACAACTGCGTGCTGAACCTTTTGGCCAACCTTCATGAGAAGACGTGCGATCTCAACAAGATCAAGCGCTTTGTCAAAGTCCCGGCCTTCGTCGACTGCGCCGATGACTTTGCAAGCCGGCCTCAGGTGGTCAACGGCGGCTCCGAGCTGATCCATGCCCTCTTTGGCGACGAGGCAGGACTGCCTGCCCGCTCGGCCATCGCCTCCGACGCGCTCCCGCTCGGCATTGCCTGCGAGATCGAGGTCTTGGTGGAGCTTAAGTAACCATCATTAAACCAAGAACTGGCAATCTTGCGTGCTCCCTGCCCCTTTAGGGGGCAGTGGTACAGACATAAAGAGCGGGCTGTTTTTTACGGCAGCCTGTTGAGATCGCAATCCAGATACAGATAGTTGTTTCTTTTGCCGCCGGGCCCTGCCATGGTTTTAACAGGCTTGAGCACTCCGCTCCTGGTAAGTTCGTTGATGTACTGGACGGAGCAGTCAAGGCGGTGCGCTGCCTGGGCCGTCGATAACGCCGACTTGGCCACAAAGCGGCGCAGGTCGGAAAGCTTGAGACTGACCGGTTCCCCGTTTGCGTAAAGCTCAAGATATCCTATCTCATGATCCTCGCCCCATGTCACGCAAAACCCGTCTTCTTGAACGCAAGCACGGTGAAAAAGCTCATCATTTGAGGCCATGGGAGCAAAGGGGCCGCCTGCTGCAAAAAACCAAGTCAGGTTGACAAGCTTGGCGCTGCCGTCTTTAAAGAAGACCAGCATTCTTTTATCTTCAAGGGTCATGATCTCTTCAATCAGCCTCATGTGTCGATCCCGAATGGCACATGGGAGTTCGTTGTTCTTTATGGGGATCATGTAATAGGTATCTTGCACGCAACGGCCTTGCGCATGCAAAAGCAGGCGATACTCGTCGTACTCATCGATTTTGACATCATTCCTTAAGATATCCTGAATGTTGCTCCTGTCAGGCGGCACCAGGCGCGAGCGCACCCAGCTCAAGGCTTGGGCGCTGAGAATGGTTTTGAGTCCTTGCCGATAGTAAGCGTCAAAAGGCATGGGCAGCTCAAAAGGATCTATCTTATCGGGAAGTTCAAGATAAAATCCGGCGCTGCGCTCGCTGTAAAAGAGCCACATCAGATCGTCACTGTTAGTTCCTTCATCCCTTATTGCAAATATCTTCAAGTTCGCACCACCTTTGCCAAATAATCTGCCAGATCTTATCAAGCCAAGCCCGCCCCAAGATCCCATCCAATCCCTCCAGGAGTTCTTGCTTGTCATGCTCTTGCAATCTGCCCTTAAAAGGCAGTACTCCTTGCAGATGGCGCAAGTTGTTGCGCAACAGGGTTTTGCCAAAGCCCCCGATCAAAGATTGAGCAGGGATGTCATCCTTAGGAACAAAAGCTCGTGCTTCATCTTCGCTTTGGCAGCTGAAGATGAGGGAGCACCCGTGATCAAACAATGGTGCGGGGCGATAAGTTTTTTGTTGTTGATTGCGCAAGATTTCAACATTGGCACCGTGCCGATCGCGGTTGATGATCAAAAAATCAAGGGCTATAAGCTGCTTGAGGTACTCGCCCCAACCCAAACGCACAAAAAAGTTGACAGGCCCTTCATGCGGGTAAGAATTTGCTTTAAAGAAGTCCTCAAAAGCTATCTTGGATTCCCAAGGTTGTTTAAAGTCTTCTGAAACGCACAGCCAAGTCCTAAAGATTTGATCGTCAATCTTGATATCGGCATGAACCAAATCGTATGACAGGTGCGCAACCTTAAGCTTGGTCAAAAGCCTGTCTGCGATGAGTTCGTTGACGCATTCATGGCCCGTTGTGCCAAGTTCCGAGTCAAAGCGTGAAAGCTTGTAATGGCGTTTTTTGGTACCTTCCAAAGTTGAGCAGGCTTTGTAGTAGGTTCCTACGGTTCCGGGGGTGCTTCTATTCCAACCCCATGACAAATAGGTAAGGTCTTCAAGTTCGGTTATCAGTCTTCCCATGTCTTTGTCAGGCATCTTCTTTGTTTAGCTTTATCCGCTCGATAAGGATAGTGTATAAAATTACTTGTTTAGTTACAATAAAAAATAATATCTTATCCGTTATATGTGCGGAGTACATGCCTTAAATTGACAAATTGTCAAATGAAATGCTTGTAAATATAAATATTGCTGAGGATTTGAACTTTGAAAAGCAGAAAGGCAAAAATGCAGGAGAAGAGGTGGGGGCTCCCCCTTGCAGGGGAGTCCAAAATGATCAGGCAGCCACGATATTGACCAGACGGCCTTTGACATAGATGACCTTCTTGATTGACTTGCCATCAAGGAACTTGGCCGCGGTTTCATCGGATAAGGCCAGCTCTTTGATGTGCTCTTCGCTCTCGTCTGCTGCGACGATGATGCGGCTTCTGACCTTGCCGTTGATCTGAACCACGATGAGGGCGTCTTCGGCCTTGAGAGCTTCGGGATCGGCCTTGGGCCAGGATCCGACATCGTCGATGTCCCCTTCGTTGCCCAGCATGTTGAAGAGCTTAAAGCAGATGTGCGGGACAATGGGGTAGAGCATCAGCACTACGTTGTTGTAGATCTCATACTTCAAGGCAATGGCATCGTCATCGGTGCGATCCATCTTCTGCACCGCATTTAAGAGCTCCATGATGGCGGCAATGGCGGTGTTGAAGGTCTGGCGCCGACCGATGTCGTCGGTGACTTTATCGATGGTGACATGCTCCTGATGGCGCAGACGGCGCAATTGTGCATCAAGCTTGGCAGGATCAAGCTGTGCTTTGTCATGGTTGTTGACAAGCTCGACCACCTGAGCGTAAAGCTTGCGCAAGAAGCGGTTGGCGCCTTCGACGCCCGATTGCCTGAACTCCAAGGTCAATTCGGCAGGCGAGGCGAACATCATGAACAGCCTTACCGTGTCGGCCCCGTAGATCTTGATCATGTCCTCAGGATCGATGCCGTTGTTCTTGCTCTTGGACATCTTGATCATGCCTTCGTGAACAAGCTTATGGCCTTCTTCGTCGACGGCCGAGACGATATTGCCCTTCTCGTCGCGGGTGACCCGG
Source organism: uncultured Enterobacterales bacterium (assembly GCA_964651505.1). Taxonomy (GTDB): domain Bacteria; phylum Pseudomonadota; class Gammaproteobacteria; order Enterobacterales; family Succinivibrionaceae; genus Avisuccinivibrio_A. The sequence continues at coordinate 5,117 of CAZYXT010000028.1, read as the reverse complement.
GCTTTGAGGGGGCTGACGTAGACGCGGGCGCCATTATCGTTGGTGTAGTAGAAGGCGTCGGCCAGCACCATGCCCTGGCACAGCAGGCGCTTGAAAGGCTCGTCTGCTTTGACCATGCCGCAGTCGCGCATGACCTTAAAGAAGAAGCGCGAGTACAAAAGGTGCAGCACCGCATGCTCGATGCCGCCGATGTACTGATCGACGGGCAGCCAGTAATTGGCCTCATCGTCTATCATGCCGGTGGTGCAGTGCGGGCAGCAATAGCGGGCGTAATACCAGCTTGATTCCATGAAGGTGTCAAAGGTATCGGTTTCGCGGGTGGCGTTCTTGCCCTTGTAGGCAGTCTTGTACCACTTGGGATCAGTCTTCAAAGGCGAGGTGACCCCGTCGATGGTGACATCCTCGGGCAGCTTGACGGGCAAATTCTCGTCAAGCTCGGGGACGATCTCCCCGGTCTCGTCGATGGTGAGCATGGGGATGGGGGCGCCCCAATAGCGCTGGCGGGAAATGCACCAGTCTCTTAAGCGATAGTTGACAGTGCGCTTTGCAATGCCCATGGATGAGAGCTTGTCTGCAATGGCATCGAAGGCTCCCTTAAAGTCCAGGCCGTCAAATTCGCCCGAATTAAAGAGGATGCCGTGCTCGGTGAAAGCCTGTTGCGATATGTCGGGACTGCCGCCTTCTGCAGGGGCGATGACCGGCACGATGTCCAGGTTGTACTTTTGGGCAAATTCATAGTCTCTTTGATCGTGGGCAGGCACGGCCATGACAGCACCGGTGCCGTAGTCCATGATCACGAAGTTGGCCACCAATACGGGAATGCGGCGGCCGTTTAAAGGATGAATGGCATAAAAGCCCGTGGGCATGCCCTTCTTTTCCATGGTCTGGATGTCGGCCTCGGCAAACTTTTGGGTGCGGCATTCGCGGCAGAAGGCTTCAAGTTTTGGATCTTTGAGGCAGGCTTCCTTGGCCAGAGGGTGATCGGCGCTGACGGCCATGTAGGTGACGCCCATGAAGGTGTCGGGGCGGGTGGTGTAAACCGTGCAGGTTTCATCAGAGCCTTCAATCTTGAAGGTGATCTCCAAACCCTCGGACTTGCCTATCCAATTGCGCTGCATGGTGCGCACGCGCTCAGGCCACCCCTCGAGGGTGTCGATGTCCTTTAACAGTTCTTCTGCGTAATCGGTGATCTTCAAATACCATTGGGGCATTTGTCTTAATTCGACCTGGGCATCGCAGCGCCAGCAGCGCCCGTCGATCACCTGCTCGTTGGCCAGCACCGTCTGATCGTTGGGGCACCAGTTGACGGTGGAGACCTTCTTGTAGACCAGACCGCGCTCATAGAGCTTGGAGAAGAATTGCTGTTCCCAGCGGTAGTACTCGGGGTCGCAGGTGGCAATCTCGCGATCCCAGTCGTAGGCAAGGCCCAACGATTTCATCTGCTTTTTCATGTAGGCGATGTTTTCGTAGGTCCAGTCGGCAGGCTGTGCCTTGTTCTTGATGGCGGCATTCTCGGCAGGCAGGCCGAAAGCATCCCAGCCGATGGGATTTAAGACATTTTTGCCAAGCAGTCTTTGGTAGCGGGCAATGACGTCGCCTATGGCATAGTTGCGCACATGCCCCATATGCAGACGCCCTGACGGGTAAGGCAACATGACCAGGCAATAAAACTTCTCTTTGCCCGTGTCCTTTTGTGCATGGAAGGTGTGCTGTTCTTCCCAATGTTTCTGAATTTGCGGCTCAATCTCTTGAGGATTGTATGCAACGTCATTAGTTGCCATGAATATAGCTCCGTAGATGTAGACAAAAGCCCATCTTTTGCCTTAAGTTTCTCCAATCTCAAATCTGTGCGTATTTTGCCACGATTTGACGGCATTGTGAAAGGCACGCCCAAAATAATCGCGTCTTTAAGCCATTTGTGCCGCGATAGCAGGGATCTCCGGCAGACCCCGGCGCAGAGCTTTCTTATCATCTTATTGCAAAGGATGGCGGCAAAGACCTTGCAAAGGATGTTTGACATCGATGAACTGCCTTAAGGGTTTTGAGCCTGTGTTGAAGACAAAAAAATTACGCCCTGCAGGACAGCGCCCCTGACAGGCCATGCCCGCTTGCTGCCATCGGCTTTTGACGGCGAGCGCGCCTGCGTGTGCTACAATGCCCCTGCGTTTTTTGTGCTTCATTTTTTAAGATCATGCCCTTAAGCTTAGAACAACAGCAGGCCGTGGATGCTTCGCTTAACATGAACCGCGGCGAAGTATTGGCCATCGAAGCCTGCGCAGGCTCAGGAAAGACTTCGACCCTCGCTGAAATTGCAAGGCATAATTTGCATAAGAAGTTTTTGTATTTGGCTTTCAACAAGGCCGTGGTGGAAGACGCGAGGCGCAAGTTTCCGCCCAACGTCAAAATCTTCACCACCCACGCTTTGGCCTATCGGTGGTATATCTATGCCTATGGGGAAAACGCGGTGCGCAACATCGTGCCCTCATACAATATTTTCACCATCCAAGAGCTGTTTGCCGACAAGGAAAACTACGAGCTTGCCAAGATCCTCAACGGCTTTAAGGCTTTTTGCATGTCAAGGCAAAAGGAGCCGCCGTCCTATGAGATTGCCAAAATCATCGAGGCTGTCAAACAGGGCAAGCTCCCTTTGACCCACGATTACTACCTTAAGGCCTATCAAAGAGAGTACGCTCAAAAGTTTAAAAATCACGACTGCATCCTGCTTGACGAGGCACAGGACACCAACGAGGTGACGCTGGACATCTTTTTGGACAACCCGTGCGCCAAGATCATCGTGGGCGATCCCCATCAGTCCATCTACGGCTTTCGCGGCGCCTGCAATGCCTTAAGCCTGGTGCGCCATGATCATAAGGTCAGCCTCACCCATTCTTTTCGCAGCACGCAGCCCATTCTCGATCGGGCCAATTACTTTATAAAAAAGTACTCAAAAGACCGGGGGCGCTTCAAACCCATGGTCAGCGCCGTTCCTTTGGAGGGCAAAGAGGGCGCAGATGACTTTGCCTGTATTTTCAGAACCAATGCAGGCCTGATCAGGGCTCTAAGCTGCATTGGCGACAAATCTTTAAAAGAGTGCGGCCTGACCCGTCCTGCCCATTCCATTTTTGCCCAGCCTCTGAGCATACTGCATCTTATCAATCGCCAATACGACAAGATCGATCCGCAGTATCGCTTTTTGACCCGCTTTAAAAACTTGACGCAGCTAAAGCAATACGCCCAAGAGAACAACGATATCGATATCGAGCAGGGCATCAAGCTTGTTGAAGATTTTGACAGCGAGCTTGAGCTTTTATCCCAAAAAGCCGCAGCCTTGGAGAAGAATCCCTCTCCCATGCAAATCTATACCACCGCCCATACGGCCAAAGGGCTTGAATGGAGCTTTGTGGAGCTTGGCAGCGATTTTATGGAGCTGGGGCTTAGGACCAAGGAGGCCAATCGCGGACGCTTTGGCAAAGAGCGGGGCAAAAACGACCGCATGAGTTTTAAAGAGGAGCGGGGCAAAAACGACCGCATGAGTTTTAAAGAGGAGCGGGGCAAAAACGATCGCATGAGTTTTAAAGAGGAGCGGGTCAAAAGCTTAAGCGTCCTCGAGTTTGAGCAGGAGCTCAACCTTTATTATGTGGCAATCACCCGTGCCCGCAGGGAACTTTGCGACAATTCTGACAATGACAAAGAGTACAGTCTTTATGCGGCAAGAGGCAAAAATGATGCTTCAAAAAGCCCTGTCCAAAAATGCGGCGATTAACCCCCATGAAGCTGATGATTTTAAACTTCATCGCAGGCGCCAAGCTTTATTGAGGACAGAGCACAGCGCGCGCTCTTTGAAAATGCGCACAAGAAGACCGCATGAGCAGGACCGGCAAGCTTTACGATAGGCGACAGCAGCCATGAAAATAGTCAACGCCAAAATATTGGGACAAGGCTTTAAGTTTTATGAGGGCTCTTTGTGCACCAAAGGCGCCTTTATCAGCAAGGATTCCGGGGATGATGAGATCTTTGATGCCAAGGGCAATTATGTGCTGCCCTCTTTGGTCGATCTTCATTTTCACGGGGCAGACGGCTGCGATTTTATGGACGGCACGCAAGAGTCGTTGCACAAAATTGCCGCCTACGAGGCCCGCTGCGGCATAGCCTATATGTGTCCTGCCTCCATGACCATGGGCAAAGAGACGCTTTTAAAAGCCTTTGCCAATGCCGCAGAGTTTAAGCCCGCCTGGGATGAGGCCTCTTTGGCAGGCATCAACATGGAAGGCCCCTTTGTCAGTTCCCGCAAAGCAGGAGCTCAAAATCCTCAATTTGTAATTGCCCCTGATCTTAATTTTTTTAACGAGGCTTATGCATCAAGCAAAGGGCTGATTAAGATCCTCGCTTTAGCCCCCGAGACAGCAGGGGCCCTTGATCTGATTGAGGCTGTAAAAGATAAGGTCATCGTATCCATGGCGCACACGGCTTGCACCTATGATGAGGCTAGGAGGGCGCTTGGGGCCGGAGCGTCTCAGCTTACCCATTTGTACAATGCCATGCCGCCTTTGCTGCACCGTACGCCGGGGCCCATTGCCGCTTGCAGCGATGACCCAAATTGCAGCGCCGAGCTTATTTGCGACGGGATCCATGTGCATGAGAGCATGGCAAGGGCTGCCTGGCGCTTGTTTGGGGAAGACAGGATCATCATGATCTCAGATTCCATGCGGGCTACGGGACTGACTGACGGCATCTACGATTTGGGCGGCCTTGACGTTACGGTCAAGGGTCCGTGCGCAACCTTAAAAGACGGCACCATTGCAGGATCAGCGAGCAATTTGTATGAGTGTCTTAAAACCGCGGTTTTAAAGATGGGCATACCCTTAAACCTGGCGGTTAAGGCCGCCTCTTACAATCCTGCCGTGCGTTTGGGCATTGCCGATCGGTGCGGCACCCTGGAAACAGGCAAAGAGGCCTCGCTGTTTGTATGCACTCCTGATCTTAAGCTTTGCAAAGTGCTGTTGCGCGGACGGACGCTGTAACGCTTGTCTGTCTGACAACGCGACGGTTTCAAAACGCAGACTATGGCGGGACCATGAGACCGATCAATATCACAAATAATCGCAGGTCTCGATAGT